>DATADC010000171.1:0-21776 GCA_036258735.1 Candidatus Limnocylindria bacterium | reverse complement strand
GCTCGCCGACGGGCTGGAGGTCATCACGCGCATGCTCGGCGCGGAGCGGGGCGAGCGCGCCACCTACGAGGGCGAGCACGCATCGGTGCGCGGGGCCATCAACGTCCCGCGCGGCGTCCAATCGCCGCGCGTACCGATCATGGTCGGCGGCAACGGGCCCAACGTGACCTGGAGGCTGGCGGCCCGCTACGCGGACGAGCTCAACCTGGACGCCATGTCGACCCACGACCTGCGGGAGGCGATCCCCGTCATCCGGTCACGATGCGAGGAGATTGGCCGCGACCCCACCACGCTGCGCGTCAGCCTGCACGCGTGGTGGGGCGACGACGACTGGCGCACCGCCGGGGATCGGCGCATCGCGTACCTGGGGCAGCTGTCGGACCTGGGCGTCCATCGCGTCATTGGCCTCCTTCAGGAATCGGCCCGCTCCGACGAGCCGTTGCAGGCGCTCGCCGAGGACGCCCGGGCGGCCGGCATTCCGCTGGGCGGGGAGACGGTGCGCGAGCCGGAGGCCGCAGCGACCGGAGCCACGCAGGCGTAGGCCGCGCTGGCGACGAGTCCTCGGCCGAGGGCGGCACACCCGCGCGGTGACCGTCCGCGAACTCCGCGATCCAGCACCTATACTCGGCCGCAGATCGACGGAGGCCGCCACCTGGTGATCGGTGAGATCGACGAAGCGACGCTGACGCGCGCGGGCGCGACGGCCAGGCTGCGGCGAGCGTACGGCTTCGACGAGGTCGCGCTGGTCCCCGGGTCGGTAACCGTCGATCCCGGCGAGATCGACCTCACCATCACCATTGGCGAGTTCCGCCTGGGCATTCCGTTCATCGCGGCGGCCATGGACGCGGTTGTCGACGCGGACTTCGCGGTGCGCATGACGGAATACGGCGGGCTGGCCTTCGTCAACCTCGAGGGCCTGTACACCCGATACGACGACGCCCGACCGGTGATCGCCCAGGTCGTGGAGGCGGAGAGCGCCGAGGCGGCCGGCGCTATCCTGGCCGACGCCTATACGCAGCCGGTCCGCGACGACCTGATAGCGGCCCTGATCACCCGGATCAAGGCCAAGGGCGGCGTGGCCGCAGTGGCCACGACACCGGCGTCGGCGTGGCACCACGCCGAGGTGGCGGCCGAGGCCGGGGCCGACCTGTTCCTGGTCCAGTCGCAGGTCTCCAGCGCCCGCCACATCTCGACGTCGAGCCGCGTGCTGTCGCTTGCCGATCTGACGGGCGGCCTGCGCATCCCGGTATTGGTTGGCAACACCGTGAGCGGCGAGGCGGCGTACCAGCTGATGCACCAGGGCGCCGCCGCCATCCTCGTCGGCGTGGGGCCCGGCGCGGCCTGCACCACGCGGGAGGTGCTCGGCATCGGCGTACCCCAGGTGACGGCGACGCTGGACGTGGCGGCCGCGCGAGACCGCTACTTCGCCGAGACGGACCGCTACGTCCCGGTCGTCACCGACGGCGGCATGAGGACCGGGGGTGACATCGCCAAGGCGATCGCGTCCGGGGCCGATGCGGTGATGCTGGGCTCGCCCTTCGCCGCGGCCGTGGAGGCCCCCGGGCTCGGCTGCAACTGGGGCATGGCGGCGCCGTCACCCACACTGCCCCGCGGCACGCGCATCCACGTCGGCGAGCGGCTCCCCGTGGAGCAGATCATGTTCGGGCCGGCTGCCACGCAGCACGGGACGCAGAACCTGATCGGCGCGCTGCGGCAGTCGATGGCGGCGCTGGGCGCGCGGACCATCCGCGAGATGCACATGGTCGACATGGTGGTCGCGCCATCAATCGCCACCGAGGGCAAGTCCTGGCAGCGTTCGCGCTGAGCTCCTCCGGTACGCGACTTCCCCTCCTGACGACGCGATCGCTGAACCGCGCCCTCCTGGCGCGGCAGCTCCTGCTGGAGCGTGCCTCGGTGAGCCTGGAGGAGGCCGTTGAGCAGGTCGGTGGGCTTCAGACGCAGCAGGCGCGATCGGGGTACATCGGCCTGTGGTCGCGGTTGACGCGCCTGCGCCGGAGCGACTACACGGCCGCGCTCAACGAGCGGCGCCTGGTCCAGGGATGGCTGATGCGGGTCACCATCCATACCGTCTCGGCCGCCGACTACTGGCCGATGGCCGTGGCGGTCCGGCGCCCACGACGCGCCTGGTGGATGCGAGCCTGGGGAAAGCGCATGGGCCTCACGGATGCGGACATGCGGCGTGCCGCTTCGGCCGTCCGGTCCCAGCTGGCCGAGGGACCGCTGCGCCAGAGGGTGCTCGTCGCGCGGATGGCGGAGCGCGGGTTCTTGCGTGACGTCACCATCGGCGCCGGCCTGTGGGTCGACCTCGTCAGGGTGCCGCCGCAGGGCACGTGGGAGAGGCCGCGTGCCGACCTCTACGGATTGGCGGAGGATTGGCTCCCGCCGACCGCAGTCGGCGAGGGCGAGGCGCGCGACCTGCTGCTGCGCCGCTACCTCGCAGCCTACGGGCCGGCCGCTGTCGCGGACATGTCAGGCTGGACGGGCCTTTCGGTTGCGGAGCTGCGGCCGATGGTCGAGCGGGCGGAGGTGCGCCGGTTCCGCGACGCCGAGGGCCGCGAGCTTCTCGACCTGCCGGACGCCGCGCTGCCCGATCCGGACACGCCGGCGCCGGCCCGATTCATCGGGTCGTTCGACGCCATGCTCCTCATCCAGGCGCGGCGCACGCACGTGCTGCCCGAGGAGTTCCGCTCGAGGGTCTACAACACCGGTGCCCCGCAGTCCTTCCACACATTCCTGCTGGACGGGCAGGTGGCCGGCTCGTGGCGGCCCGTGGACGGGCGAGTGGAGGTCACGCCGTTCCGCACGTTGACGCCCACCGAACGGCGCGAGCTGGAGGAGGAGGCGCATCGGCTTGAGCGCTTTCTGGCCGATTGACCGCCGCTAGGATTTGGGCCGGTGACGCGGGCCGCGCGGCGTCCCTGAGCACCACATCGAGAGGGCAGAGCAGGTGATCCTGACGACCACGCCGGCGGTCGACGGCCGGCAAGTGACCGAGTACCTGGGCGTCGTAACCGGCGAGGCGATCCTGGGCGCCAACATCGTGCGTGACCTGTTCGCCGGCGTGCGCGACATCGTTGGCGGCCGATCGGGCGCGTATGAGCAGGAGCTGCGCAAGGCGCGCGAGATCGCCATGCAGGAGCTGGCCACGGAGGCGACCGGCCGCGGAGCGGATGCCGTCATCGGCATCGATCTGGACTACGAGACTGTCGGGCAGGGCGGCAGCATGCTCATGGTCAGCGCGTCGGGGACCGCGGTTCGCCTAGGAGCCTGATGCTTCATCAGCCGATCGGCCAGACCACCTCGGTGCGGAGCTGCGAAACGTCCTCGACCTCGGTTGGGTCGTCGACGTACGATTCCCAGGGCGCCGGGCCGGGACTGAGCCCCTGGTCCTTCAGCCATCCTTCCAGCCGCCGGTAGGTGGCGTTGAGGCCGTCGTAGTCGCCGCGGTGGACGGTCACCGCCACGCGACCACCGGGCAGCTGGCTGGCGGAGACCTCGCCAGGTTCCGCCTCCTCCACCGAGCGCAGGTTCGCCACCGGCGCGACGGTGGGGATGCCAAGTTCCACGTCGACCGAGTCGGGGCTGTACGAGTGATAGCGGGCGAACGGCGGCCCCGCCGCGTCGCCCCCGAGGTCCGCGATGCGCTCGGCCACGTTCGGCAGGTGGCGGTCGACGAGCTCGCCGATGGCGGGCGTCGCACCGGTGACGCGTGCGACGACCGCCGGCTGGGGATCGATGTGGCGCAGCTCGGCGTTCAGCGGTGGATCCGGCGGCTGGGTCATGTTGCCTCCTACCAGCGATGCTGCCCCAGCCTACCGCCTGCGGATGGCAAGTGCGGGGGACCGCGGGAAGCTCGCAGGCGCGGCGCACGCTGAGATGGCGTCGGGCTAGACTCAGCCCAGCCGCAGCCCGAACGCCGTTGACCGACAGTCCCGAAGCGCAGGACGAAGCCCCGGACATCCCGGCCCGCGGACGCGGGCGGACGGTCCACGGGGAACCGGCCAACGCCGGCCACCGCGTGCTCGCGCCCGACGACGCCGAGGTGGAGGCCTACCTGGAGCAGGCGCTGCACGCGTCCCCGGCGGCGCGCCACGGAGAGGCCCCGGACGGGCCCGACACCGTCGTCATCCTGGACTTCGGCAGCCAGTTCGCCCAGCTCATCGCCCGCCGCGTCCGCGAGCTCGACGTCTACTCCGAGCTGCTCCCGCACGACACCCCGTGGGCCGAGATCGAGCGGCGGCGGCCGAAGGCCATCATCCTGTCCGGTGGTCCTGCCTCGGTCTACGACGACGGCGCGCCAAAGGCCGATCCGGCGGTGTGGTCCGGCCACGTTCCAGTCCTGGGCATCTGCTACGGCCTGCAGCTGATGGCGTACGAGCTGGGCGGCGAGGTCGTGCCGAGCGCGAAGCGCGAGTATGGGCCCGCATCGGTCCAGATCACCACCGACGACGGGCTGTTCGCCGGCCTGGAGCGCGAGCAGCCGGTCTGGATGAGCCACGGCGACTCCATCGTGCGCCCGCCGGATGGCTTCCTGCCGACGGCCCAGACCGATTCGACCGCCTTCGCCGGGCTGTGCGACCCGGCACGCAACCTGTACGGAATCCAGTTTCATCCCGAGGTGGCCCACACCCCGCGCGGCCGCGACATCCTGCGCAATTTCGTGGTCGAGATTGCCGGGGCGCGCCAGACCTGGACGCCGGCCAGCTTTGTCGACACCACGGAGGCCAACGTCCGCGAGCGCGTCGGCGATGGGCGCGTGATCTGCGCGCTTTCCGGCGGGGTGGACTCGGCGGTGGCCGCGACGCTGGTGCATCGGGCCATTGGCGACCAGCTGACGTGCATCTACGTCGACCACGGGCTCATGCGCAAGCGTGAGTCGGAGCTGCTGCGCAGGACCTTCGCCGAGAGCCTGGGCATGCACCTGGTCATGGTCGACGCCCGCCAGCGTTTCTTGCGCCGGCTGGCGGGCAAGGAGGACCCGGAGGAGAAGCGCCGCATCATCGGCGACGAGTTCATCCGCGTCTTCGAGGAGGAGGCCGCCAGGCTGGGGCGCATCGACTTCCTCGTGCAGGGCACGCTCTATCCGGACGTCATCGAGTCCAAGACGTCGGAGACCAAGGCAGCGGCCAAGATCAAGACGCACCACAACGTGGGTGGCCTTCCAGCCGACCTGCGGTTCAGCCTGATCGAGCCGCTGCGCTTCCTGTTCAAGGATGAGGTCCGTCGGGTGGGGTCGCAGCTCGGCCTGCCCGAAGCGATGGTGCTGCGCCAGCCATTCCCCGGCCCGGGCCTGGCCATCCGAATCATCGGCGAGGTCACCGCCGAGCGGCTCGAGACGCTGCGCGAGGCGGACTGGATCGTGATCGACGAGATCAAGGCGGCCGGGCTGTATCGGTCCCTCTGGCAGTCGTTCGCCATCCTGACCCCCGTGCGCTCGGTGGGCGTCATGGGGGATGGGCGGACCTACGCCAACGTGGTGGCGGTGCGCGCCGTCACCTCCGACGATGGCATGACCGCCGACTGGGCGCGACTGCCGTACGAGGTGCTGGCGCGCATCTCGTCACGGATCGTCAACGAGGTGCCCGGCGTCAACCGCGTCGTCTACGACGTCAGCTCCAAGCCGCCCGCCACCATCGAGTGGGAGTAGCGCCGCTCACGCGATGAGCAATTGGCAAGCTGGCCGGCCGTTGCCGGGCGCTACCAAGTGCCACCTGGGCCGTGCGGCCGCCCCGGTGCCGGTTCAGGGCTGCGTCAGGCGGGCTCGCTCAACCGTTCCACCGGGTCGCCGACGCGCACGGTCCCGCCCGCGACCACGCGCGCGTTGACGCCGCGCAGCCGCCGCTCGCGCCAGTGGCGCCAGTTCGCCCAGCGCAGCGCGTCCTGGCCGAAGCGAGCCGCGAACTTCGAGCAGCCGGTGTGCGGCACCTCCGAGATCTCCAGCAACGCGTCGCCCACGCGCAGCCGCGCGCCGGGAGGCAGGTTGTCGGCGCCGATGTCGAAGTCGACCAGGATGTTGTCGCCCGCCTCGTGCAGCGGCCGGCGCCCCGCGGCCACCAGCTCGGTGACCGGCGCCATCATGAGGGTCACCTGCGCGTCCCGCTGCGGGTCGCGGCGCTGCCACCCGAGCGCCCAGCGGTCTCCGTCCAGGCCGCCGTCCACCGTGACCGATACGGTTTGCGGCGTCTCGTGGACGCCCGGCTCGCGGCGGACGCACAGCAGGCGTACCGTGCCGCGCTCGCGGGGTGGCCGCGGCATGGCGGCCCACAGGGCCTCGAGCTCGTCGAACGTGCGCACTTCGGGCCGATTCTACGGTCGGTCGGCGGCCGGCGGCTGCCGCCGCTAGCATCCGCGCAGATGTCCAGCTGGTTCGACAGGCTCCTCGACGAGCTGCAGCGTCGCCAGGCCGAGCAGGACGCGCGGCGCGAGGGGCGGTCGATCCCGCGCGAGCCGCGGATGGCCCGCGGCCGCGGCGAGGGCCGTGCCGGCGACGGCGATGGCGGCGGCCGACGCCCGCCGGACGACTCCCCGACGCCCTTCCCGCGGGGTGGCGGTGGTGCGCCGGCCAACCTGCGCCGCTGGCTGCTGATCGGTGGCCTGGTACTGCTGGCCCTGTTCCTGTTCGGCTTCCTCGGCGGGATCGTGAGCCTGGTAACGGACCTGATGTGGTACGAGGCGCTGGGCCAGCGCGGCGTGCTGACGACCCGGCTGTGGTCGCAGCTGGGGCTCTTCGTGCTCGGCTTCGCCGCCTTCCTGGTCCCGGCGCTGGCGAGCATCTGGCTGGCTCGCCGGATCGCGCCGCAGGTGCCGGTCCGGCGCATCGGGCAGTGGGAGTTCCCGGACGCGTCCCGGCTGGTGACCTGGATACTGGTCGCCGTGGCGGTCATCGGCGCACTGGTTTCGGCCGGCGCCTGGAGCGGGAACTGGGAGGCGATCCTCCTCCTGGCGAACTCGGAGCCGTTCGGCGTGAACGACCCGCACTTCAACCGCGACGTGGGCTTCTACGTCTTCCAGCTGCCAGTGTTCCGCTTCGTCCAGGGCTGGGGCATCGCCAGCCTGGTGGCCATCCTTCTGCTGACCCTGGGCGCCTACGCGGCCGGCGCCATGCGCTGGCAGTTTCGCCTCACCGCGCCGGTCCGCGCGCACCTCTCGATCCTTGGCGCGCTGCTGCTGGGCCTGATTGCGGTGGGTTACCAGCTCGACATGTCCGAGCTGGTGTACTCGCGCTCCGGCTACGAAGCCATCCAGGCGGCGACCTACACCGACATGCACGCCCAGCTGCCGGCGTACGTGATCCTGACCTTCGTGGCGCTGGCCGCCGCCGTGCTGCTGCTGCTGAACATCTGGTTCCGCACCCTGTGGGCGCTGCTGCTGGCCGGTGGCGCGTGGTTCGTGCTGTCGGTGATCGTCGGCGGGCTGTACCCGAGCTACGTGCAGACGTTCGTGGTCAACCCCAACGAGCAGAACCTCGAGCGCGAGTACATCGCGGCGCACATCGCCTCAACCCGGGCCGCGTTCGAGCTGGACGAGGTCGAGGTGCGGCCCTTCACCGGAGAGGAACAGCTGGGAGAGGACGTCTTCGAGGCCGACTCGGCGACCGTCGACAACCTGCGGCTGTGGGACTACAGACCGCTGCTCACCACCCTGGGGCAGCAGCAGATCATCTACCAGTACTACGACTTCCTGGACGTGGACATCGATCGTTACCAGGTGGACGGCGAGCAGCGCCAAATCATGCTCAGCGCCCGCGAGCTCAACATCGAGAAGGTCCCCGCCGACGCCCGCACCTGGACCAACGAGCGGCTGGTGTACACACATGGCTATGGGATCACCGCCGTGCCGGTGGACGCCGTCACGGCGCAGGGCCAGCCGGACTACCTGATCAGCGGCATCAACCGCGAGCCGCAGCTGCCGGTGGGGCAGCCGCGCATCTACTTCGGCGAGGCGACCACCACCTGGGTCATCACCGGCACCGGCACCGAGGAGTTCGATCGCCCGCTGGGCGAATCAACCACTGACGTGGTGACCACGACCTGGGAGGGAACCACAGGGGTGGGGGTGGGCAACCCGCTGGCGCGCCTGCTGTTTGCCGTCCGCTTCGGCGACCTGAACCTGCTCATCAGCAACCAGCTGACAGACGGCTCCCAGGTCCTCTTCCACCGTTCGATCTACGAGCGTGTCCCCCAGCTGGCGCCGTTCCTGCTCTACGACGGCGACCCCTACCTCGTCAGCGCCGACGTGGATGGCCAGGAGCGGCTGGTCTGGGTGTGGGACGCCTACACCGCCAGCTCGCGCTATCCCAACGCCCAGCCGCTCGGCGAGGGCAGCCCCTTCCCGGGCGCCAACTACGCCCGCAACAGCGTGAAGGTAGTGGTGGACGCCTACGACGGCACCGTCCGCTTCTTCATCGCGGATCCGGACGACCCGATCGTTCGCGCCTACGCGCGCATCTTCCCCACGCTGTTCGAGCCGATGGAATCCATGCCGTCCGGCCTGGTCCCTCACCTCCGCTACCCCGAGGGCCTGTTCATCGCCCAGAACGAGGCCTATCGGCTCTACCACCTGCCTGCCACCGACGCCGGCGCCAACACCTACTACAGCCAAAATGACCGATGGGCCATCCCGCCCGATCCCACCCAGCCGGGCGAGACGCCGATGGAGCCTTACTACGTGATCATGCGCATTCCTGGCGAGGAGCAGGCGGAGTTCGTGCTCATCCAGCCCCTCGTGCTGGAACGGCGGCCGAACATGATCGCCTGGGTCGCGGCCCGCATGGACCCCGGCGTCTACGGCCAGAAGGTGGCGTTCCACTTCCCGAGCGACACCTCGACCGACGGACCGGTACAGGTCCAGGCGCGCATCGACCAGGACCCGACCATCAGCGCGCAATTCTCGCTGTGGGACCGCGCCGGCTCGCGGGTGATCAAGGGCAACCTGCTGGTGCTGCCCATCGGCGACGACGGGTTGGTCTACGTGCAGCCGATCTTCCTCCAGGCGGAGGGCGCGCCGTTCCCGGAGTTCGTGCGGGTCGCGATGGTCAGCGAGCAGCAGGTCGCCTTTGCCGAGGACATCCCCGGCGCGCTGGAGCAGCTGCTCGGCGAGGCGGCTCCGCCGCCGCCCGACGGCGGCCCGGGCCTGCCCGACGACGTTGCGAGCCTCGTGGCCCAGGCGCAGACGCTGTACGCCGAGGCGCAGGCGGCGCTGGCGGCGGGCGACCTGGGGACCTACCAGGCCCGGCTCGAGGAGCTCGAGCCCATCCTGGCCAGGCTTGCCGAGCTCACTGGCGCGGAGTCACCTCAGCCGCAACCGTCGCCCAGCGGCTAGCGGTGGAGATCCTGGTCCTCGGGTCAGGCGCGCGGGAGCACGCGCTGGCCTGGCGGCTGGCGCGCGACGAGGGCGGGCACCGCATCCGCATAGCGCCGGGCAACGGTGGCACGCCCGCCGTGGCGGAGACCGTGCCGGACCTCGACGTGCTCGACCCGGTGGAGGTCGCGCGCCACGCGTCGCGCGAGCGCTACGACCTCGTCGTCATCGGCCCTGAGGCGCCGCTGGCCGCGGGGGTGGGGGACGCCCTGTCGCAGGCGGGCATCGCCGCCTTCGGCCCCACCCGGGCCGCGGCGCGGCTGGAGTGGTCCAAGGCGTACGCCAAGGAGCAGCTGCGCCGCGCCGGCGTGCCGACCGCAGCCTCGCGGACGTTCTCCGAGGCCGATGCGGCGGTCGCTTACCTGCGGGCGCAGGAGCGGCCGCCGGTGGTCAAGGGCGATTGGCTGGCTGCCGGCAAGGGCGTCGTGGTGGCAGACACCCACGACGAAGCGGCGGACGCCGTCCGTTGCCTGCTTGACGGCGCCGCCCCCGGCGCCAGCCTGGTGCTGGAGGAACGGCTCGAGGGTCGCGAGGTGTCGGCCTTCGCGCTGGTCTGCGACCAGGCGGTTATGCCCCTGGCGGCGGCCCGCGACTACAAGCGACTGGGCGACGGCGACACGGGGCCCAACACGGGTGGCATGGGCAGCTACGCGCCGGTGCCGTGGTTCGGTCGCGCGGAGGTCGAGGCGGCGGCTGAATCGATCTTCGAGCCGATCGCCTGGCGCATGGCTCGCGACGGCACGCCGTATCGGGGCGTGCTCTACGCCGGGTTGATGCTCACCGCCGCGGGGCCGATGGTGCTGGAGTTCAACGCCCGCTTCGGCGATCCGGAGGCCCAGGTGCTGATGCCGCTGCTCGACGGTGACCTGGCGGCCGCGCTGTACGGCGTGGCCACCGGCGACCGAGCCGCCATGGACGGCTCGGTGGCCACCGGTGACCGAGTCGCGGTGGGCGTGGTCCTGGCCTCGGAGGGCTATCCCGATGCGCCGGTCGGCGGCCGCCCGTTGCTGGGCGCCGACCCCTCGACGCCGGACGACGCCGGTCCGGTCCTGTGCTTCCACGCCGGGGCGCGGTCGGGACGCGCCGGGCTCGAGACCAGCGGGGGGCGCGTCGTGACCTTCGTCGGCATCGGCTCCGACCATGACGTGGCGCGCGCGCGAGCGTACGAAGCGCTGGACGGAGCGACGCTGGCGGGCGGGCAGTATCGGTCCGACATCGGCGCGGAGAGGAGCGCCTAGGCGCGTGGCACGCTGGTTGCGCGGAAAGGCGGCGTGGCGATCATCGCGCCGCTCATCGCGTTCCTGGGACGGTTCGTCGGCAAGGTCCTGACCACAGCCTTCGGCTGGGCCAGCATCATGCTGTTCGGCCGCGTCCCGCAGTCGAAGCAGCTGCTGCTCGCCGGCGTCTCCCTGGGATCGCTCCTATGGCTCGCGGTGCTGGTCGGCGTGGTGGTCCCAGACGCCGGGACGTTCCTCATCGGCTTCGTGCCGGCGCCCGACTGGATCGAGGAGGGCTGGATCCGGCTGGCGATGCTGGTGCTGGCGCTCGTCCTGCCGCTGGCGATCGGCGTGGCGGGCCTGTTCCTGCTGGACGCCGAGGACCGTCCTTCCGGCGGAGGAGTGGCGGTGGCGGTGCTGCGCGGGTACCCGTACGCCGCGGTCCTGGCGCTGGTCCTGGTGGTCATGGTCGTCGTGGCCCCGCTGCGCAAGCTGCGCAGCATCGTCAAGCGCTGGGAGGACGCCCACGTGGCGGTGGTCGTGCAGCCCGGCGGCTACGAGCGCGTGGCGACCGACGTGGAACGAACGCTCGACGCCGCGGGACTGGAGATCGCGCGGGACAAGGCGCCGATGGTGCTGGAGCTGCCGTCCAAGGTGCTGGCGGCGGTCGGCGGCGAGAGCGTCCGTCGCCTGGTGCCGGACCGCCTGTTCGTGCTGAAGAATCGGGATTTGGAGGTGACGCTGCACCCGTCGGACATCGCCATCAGCGGCAAGAAGGATGCGGTGGCGCGCTCGCGTGCCGCCATCGCCAGCGAGATGCCGTTCACCGCGGCGTACCTGACCACAGTTGAAGAGGGGCAGAAGGTCGAGGACGTGCTGCGCGCGGTGACCGAGGGACGCGCGCCGGCCGGTGCCCTGACCGAGGTCGACCGGCGGCTGGCGCGGCTCGTCATCCCCCATGAGGAGTGGGAGGTCCTCTACCGAGAGCGGCTCCAGGTGGAGCGCGAGCTGGCGAGGCGCCGAGACCGGTCCCGCGCCGGCGACGACGGGTCTGGCCCGCGCGAGGGGCTGCTGGGCTCCATCCTTCGGCTGGTGAGGTCCGCGCTGGGCTGAGCCGCCGCTATTCTGTTGGTCGATGCCCGACCAGCCCCTCGTCGCGGTGATCTGCGGCTCCCGCTCCGACCTCCCGTCGTTGCGCGGGTGCTTCGACGTCCTCGACTCGTACGGCATCGGCTGGCAGGCGTCCGTCATCAGCGCCCATCGCCAGCCGGAGGCGCTGGCGCGCTACGTTCGCGACGCCGAGGAGCGCGGGGTTCGCCTCTTCATTGGGGCAGCCGGACTGGCGGCTCACCTGCCCGGCGTGTTGGCGAGCCTGACGGCGCGACCGGTCATCGGCGTCCCGATGGATGGCGGTGCCCTGGGCGCCGCAGATGCGCTGTACTCGATCGTCCAGATGCCGCCTGGCGTGCCGGTCGCGGCGGTGGCCATCGGCTCGGCGGGCGCGAAGAACGCGGCGCACCTCGCCGCTCGGATCCTGGCCGTCGGCGACGCGGACCTGGCCGCCCGCGTTTCCGCGTTCCGCGAGGAGCAGGCGGCGCGAGCCGAGGTGGGGATCGACCCCCGCGCCTGAGCGGCTCAGCCCTCGAGCGGTGCCAACTCGGACCCTACCGGCGCCTATGCTTGCCGCGTGATCGACCGGTACGCCGTCCCCGAGCTGCGCGAGCTGTTCGGCGAGCGGCGGCGGCTCGAATTGTGGCTGCGGATCGAGCTCCTGGCGGTCGAGGCGCTGAACGCCGAGCGGGTCGTGCCAGACGCCGACTGGGCGCGCATCCGCGCGGCGGCCACGGACGTGGACCCCGAGCGCGCCCGCGAGATCGAGCGCGAGTCTCAGCACGACGTCATCGCCTTCCTGCGCTCCGTGACCGAGCGGATGGGCGCCGAGGGCCGCTGGCTGCACTACGGACTGACCAGCTCCGACGTGCTTGACACGGCCACCGCGGTCACCCTGCGCGACGCCGCGCAGGTGGTGGAGGGCGAGCTGGCGCGACTGGTGGAGGTGACCAAGCGTCTGGCGCTGACGCATCGGTCCACCCCCATGGTGGGGCGCACCCACGGCATCCACGCCGAGCCGATCACCTTTGGCTTCAAGGCCGCCGGCTGGTACGCGGAGCTGACGCGCGACGCCGAGCGGCTGGCCAGAGCGGGCGAGGGGATCGCGGTGGGCAAGGTATCGGGCGCGGTGGGAACCCACGCCAACGTGAGCGCCGCGGTCGAGCGCCACGTGTGCGATGCGCTTGGCCTGACGCCCGATCCGGCGGCAACACAGGTCGTCAGTCGTGACCGGCACGCTGAGCTGCTCACCGCGCTGGCCATCCTGGGCGGGACGCTGGAACGCATCGCGACCGAGGTGCGGCACCTCCAGCGCACCGAGGTCGCGGAGGCGTTCGAGCCGTTCGGCTCGGGGCAACAGGGCAGCAGCGCCATGCCGCACAAGCGCAACCCGGTCCTCGCCGAGCGCGTGACCGGGCTCGCGCGCCTGCTGCGCGCCGATGCACTGGCGGCACTCGAGAACATGGCCCTCTGGCACGAGCGCGACATCAGCCACTCCGGCGCGGAGCGGTTCGTGTTCGAGCGTGCCCTCGGTGTGGCGGCCTACGCCACGCGGACGATGGCGACGATCCTCGAAGGCCTGGAGGTGGACGTCGAGCGCATGGCGGGCAACCTGGAGCTGACCGGTGGGATGGTGTACTCGGAGGCGCTGCTGCTCGCGATGGTGGCCAAGGGGGCGGAAAGGCAGGAGGCGTACCGGCTGGTGCAGGGCGCGGCGAAGCGGGCGTGGTCACGTCCGCAGCACTTCCGCGAAGAGGTGCTGGCCGACGAGGGCATCGGGCGCTGGCTGAGCCCCGAGGAGGTTCAGCGCGCCATGGACCTGCGGCACCACCTGGCCGGGATCGCCGAGACGTATCGGGCCCTGGGTCTGGACCAGGGCGGCTGAGCGTGCGGGACCGCCGGTGAGGCCGTGGCTGCGCCGCGGGGCGGCAGCGGCAGCCCTGGCGGGCGAGCGGTCGGACCTCTGGCCGTCGGCCACGCTGGCCCACCTGGCATATCTGGGCTGGCTGCCGCTCCTCCTTGGCGTGGCGCCGCCCCAGGCGGTTGACCTCGCACACATCGGGGTGGAGCTGTGGACGGCGGGGAGCTTCCCGGCCAACATCGTTGCGGTGGCGGTGGTCGCGGTGGCGGCCTTCCTGCTCCTGGCCCTGGCCGCCGCGGTCGCGGAGGTCATGCTCCACGGCAGCCTCGTGCCGCCCGTTCAGGCCACGGGCGGTGCGGTCCTATCGGTCCTGGCGGTCATGGTCCTGGCCGCGACGCCCGCGGTCCTTGCCCTCGGTTGGCTCGTGATCGGCGTCGCGCAGCACGGCCCGACGGTGTACGGCGAGCCGGGGAGCGCCACGACCCTATTGCTGCGCCTGGCCGCGCGCCTGACGCCGCAGCTGCTGGTCCTGGCCGGTGCCGTGCTGGTGGCACAGGTGGTGGGCGGCGTCGCCCTGCGCCAGGTCCTGGCCGACGACGATCGTTCGATTGGCAGGGCCCTCCGCCACGGTGTCGTAGGCCTGACGCACCGGCCCGGCGCCGTGTGCCTGGCGACTGCCGCGTGGCTGGCCGACGCGCTGCTGCTGCTCGGCTCGTGGGCGCTCCTGGCCATCCTGTGGAGGCCGATCGCGGCCATGCTGGGACCGGGGCTGCTGAGCAACCCGCAGGTCGTCGCCCTGCTGGTAGGCTTCGTGGCGATCTGGTTGCTGCTGCTCACCGCCGGTGGGGTGGCACACGCGCTCTTCTCGGCGTGGTGGGTGCTGGAGGGGTCCGACCATGAACCCGGAACTGACGCTCGAGCTGCAGATCGAGCTCGGCCTGCGCCTGACGGCGGGGCTGGTGCTGGGAGCGATCATCGGCTTCGAGCGTGAGCTCCACCGGCAGCCAGCCGGCTTCCGGACCCACAGCCTGGTATCGCTTGGCGCGGCGCTCTTCACCATCGTGTCCGGCTACGGCTTCAGCGGCGACATGGTGGACCCCACCCGGATCGCGGCCCAGATCGTGTCGGGCATCGGATTCATCGGCGCCGGGACGATCCTCCAGCACCGCGGCAACATCCGGGGGCTGACGACGGCGGCCTCGCTGTGGTCGGTGGCGGCCATCGGTACCGCCGCCGGGGCTGGCCTGCTGGTGATGGCGGTGGTCGGCACCATCCTCATCCTGGTGGTGCTGTCGCTGCTGGACCAGGTGGAGGCGTTCGTGACCCGGCGCCTCAACCTGCCGCCGGATGGCGTTGTCGGGGTCGGGAATCGCTATGAAATCGACGAGGGACGCTCGGAGGACGTGCAGTGACGCTGGTTCGCAGCTCGATCGAAAACCTTCCCCTGGTGCATCGCGGCAAGGTACGCGAGACCTACGCCGTGGGCCAGGACCGGCTGCTGCTGGTGGCCACTGACCGCCTGTCCGCGTTCGACGTGGTGTTCGACCAGCCGATTCCCGACAAGGGCCGCGTGCTGACGCAGCTGTCGGCCTGGTGGTTCCGGCGGCTTGCCGGCCTGGGTGCCACCCACTTCATCAGCGCCGATGCCGCCGACCTGCCCGATGCCGCCCGCATCCCCGAGCTGGAGGGGCGCGTGACGCTGGCGCGGCGCGCCGTCCGCATCGATGCCGAATGCGTGGTGCGCGGTTACCTGGCCGGTTCGGGCTGGGCCGAGTACCGCCGCACCGGGACGGTCGGAGGCCATTCCCTGCCTGATGGCCTGCGCGAGGCCGACCGACTTCCGGAGCCGATCTTCACGCCGTCGACCAAGGCCGAGGTCGGCCACGACGAGAACATCACGCGCCAGCAGCTGGCGGGCATGGTGGGCGTCGAGCTGGCCCGCGAGCTCGAGGAGCGCTCGCTGGCCCTGTACCGCGCCGGCGCCCAGCGGGCCGAGGAGGTCGGGCTCATCCTGGCCGACACCAAGTTCGAGTTCGGCTGGATCGACGGGCAGGTGGCGCTCATCGACGAGGTGCTCACGCCGGACTCCAGCCGCTTCTGGGACGCGGGCCACTACGCGCCCGGCTCGTCCCCGGCCTCGTTCGACAAGCAGTACGTGCGCGACTTCGTGGCGGCGACCGGCTGGAACAAGGAGCAGCCCGCGCCGGAGCTGCCGGCGGAGGTGATCGCCGGAACGCGGGACCGCTACGTGCGCGCCTACGAGCTGCTCACCGGGCGGGAGTGGCGGACGTCAGGGGCATCGGCCTAGTGCGCTGGCTGGCGGACGTGCACGTCCGGCTGCGGCCGGGGATCGCCGACCCCGAGGGCCTGACCATCGCCGGGGGCCTGCGCGCGCTGGGGTTCTCGACGGTCGAAGCGGTCCGCAGCGGCAAGCTGCTGCGCATCGCGTTCCAGGCCGGGGACCGCAAGGAGGCGGAGGAGGCGATCGCCACGATGTGCCGCCGCCTGCTCGCCAATCCGGTGATGGAGACCGCGGACTGGGAGCTCCGCGCCGAGGTCGACCAGGCGGCCGGCGAGGTGGTGCGGTGAGCCGCGGGCCGCGGGTGGCGGTGGTCGTCTTTCCGGGAACGTGGAGCGAGCGCGACTTCATGGACGTGGCACCCATCCTGGGCTGGGACGCTCGGGTGGTGTGGCACGCCGAGCCGCGGCTGGGCGACGTGGACGCCGTGGTCCTGCCCGGCGGCTTCGCCCACGGCGATCACCTGCGCACCGGCGCCATCGCCCGCTTCTCGCCCATCATGCGCGCGGTCGAGGAGTTCGCGGCGACCGGCGGCCCGGTGCTCGGCTCCTGCAATGGCTTCCAGATCCTGTGCGAGGCCGGGATGCTGCCCGGCGTCCTGCTCCGCAACGACCACCTCCAGTTCCGGTGCGACTGGCAGTGGCTCAGGGTCGAGCGGCCGGTGGGTGCCTGGCTGTCGCCCGAGGAGGTGGCCGCCGGCGAGGTCATCCGCCTGCCGATCAGCCACGGCGAGGGGCGCTACCACGCCGAGCCCTCGGTGCTCGCCGAGCTCGATGCGTCAGGCCGCGTGGCGCTGCGCTACTCAGACCCGTCGGGGGCGGTCGTCCCCGACGCCAATCCCAACGGCTCGGCAGCGGGGATCGCCGGGCTGGTCAACCCGCGGGGCAACGTGCTGGGCCTCATGCCCCACCCGGAGCGCGCCGCGGACCCAGAGGTTGGCGGCACGGACGGGTTGCGGCTGCTGCGCTCGCTGGATCGCTGGCTGGCGGCGCAGGCCCCGCGAGCCGAGCGGGCGGTGGAGGCTCGGCTATGATGCGGGCCGTCGCACCCGGCCCGGATGGAGGCTGATCGCCCGATGCACAACGACGAGCGCCAGCAGCGCGACGAGGCAGCCGACGTCCCGAGGCAATCCGACGACGCGGCGGAGGCCGATGCGCCGGTGGCCGGCCCCCCACCGTCCGACGTCGAGGCCTATGCGGGGCCGCCGGATGCCACCGAGCCCGTCGTGCCGGTGGCGGCCGCGCACAGCGTCCCCGCCACCGAGCCGGGCGAGAGCACTCTGTGTCCCCGATGCGGTACGGAGAACCGGCCCGGCATCGCCTTCTGCCGCAACTGCGGCCAGCGGCTCGTCGCCGCCGGCGCGCCCACCACCGTCGCCCGTCCCGCTCCGCCGGAGGGCACCCAGGCCTGCGCGCGCTGCGGAACGCACAACCGTGCCGGCGTGGCCTTCTGCCAGAACTGCGGGGCGAACCTGCGGGTGGCGGAGGAGGGCTACGTTCCGCCGCCGGTGGCGCCTGCCGAGGCCGCCGGCGCGGGTGTGGCGCACGAGGCCAGGACGGAGCCGGCGGGACGTGCCTTCCTGGGCCCGGTCGTGCTGCTCATCGGGGCAATCTTCACCGGCGTGGCGTGGGTGCTGCCCTTTGCGATCGGCGCCTCATCGTTGTTCGAAGGGGCCTACGGCCCGGGCGGGTACGGCATCGCCTTCTGGAGCGGGTACGAGGGCCTCGACACGCTGGCAGAGCAGGCGTACTTCGGCTTCGCCGCGCCGGCGCCGGTGCTGGTGGCGCTGCTGGTGCTGCTGGCCATCGGCGGCATTGCCAAGCGGGTGCCGGGTCCGGTCCAGGTCATCGGCCTGGTCGTGGCGCTGGTGTGGGCCATCGGGCTGGTGGTGCTCTTCTTCGTGGTGGAGGTACTGGGCTCGGGCGGGACCGATCTACTCGGCGTCATGCGCCAGCTGACGCCGGGCGGGATCATCTTCATGCTGGCCTCGCTGATCGCCATCATCGGCGTGCTGACCCGGTTCGGGCGCGGCTGATCGGTGCCTGATCCGTTCTGTCCCAGCTGCGGGACCGAGGTCGACGAGGACGCCCGCTTCTGCCCGACCTGCGGCCGCACGCTCATGCTCGACGACGACGCTCGGCCGATCGGCTCGGCAGGGTCGCCGACCGACCAGGACACGGTGGCGATCCCGCCGGCACCGGCCTGGCCGCCGCCGGAGGCTCGCCAGCCAGCGCCGGCCCCGCCAGCCGTTGCCGCTGCCCCGCCGCCGCCACCGGCTGCATCACCCGCTGCCGCTGCACGTTCGGCGGCTGCGCCACCACCGCGGACGGCCGCGGCTCCGCCACCGTCGGCGAGCGCTACAGCGCCGCCGCCAGCCGCCGGCTCTCGACCGGTCGCGGCAGCTGCACCGGCCACGCCGCAGCGGGAGCTGCCCATCACGCTGCCGGTGATGCTCAGCGGGTGGCTGATCGGCGGCGGAAGCGCGCTGGCCGCGCTGGCCCTCCTGGTGCGGCTCGGCAACCCGCTCAACCTGCTGCTGTTCGTGGCCCTGCTGGCCATCGCCGCCACCGTGTTCCTGGCCGACCGCCTGCCGGCCATCCCGCACCTGCGGCTGGCGACGTTCGCCGTGCTGCTGGTCGGCCTGGGAGTGGCACTCGAGCGCGCCGCGTTCCGGGTCGACGCGGTCGACACCATTTTCCTGGTGATGATGATCATCGCCGTGGTGGGCGCGCTGCTGGTAGAGCTGGGCCGGGACCGCCCCATGCCGCTCGGCGCCAGCTGACGACCGCGAGGCCGTGCCCTCGACCGTGACCATCGCCCCGCCCGTCGAGCGCCACGGGCTGACCGAGGACGAGTATCGCGCCGCGACGGAGGCGCTGGGGCGCGAACCGAACCCCGTGGAGCTCGGCATGTTCGGCGCCATGTGGTCGGAGCACTGTGCCTACAAGCACTCGCGGCCGCTGCTGGGACGCCTGCCGTCGGCCGGGGACCGGGTACTGGTTGGGCCCGGCGAGAACGCGGGCGCGCTGGACATCGGCGACGGGCTGGCGGTGGTGTTCAAGGTCGAGTCGCATAACCATCCATCCGCGGTGGAGCCCTACCAGGGCGCCGCCACTGGCGTGGGCGGCATCATTCGCGACGTCTTCACCATGGGCGCCCGCCCGGTGGCCCTGCTCAACTCCCTGCGCTTCGGGCCGCTGGCGCCCGAGGACGACCCGTCAGGACGAACGGACGCGGCGGCGGCCACCCGCAACCGCTATCTGTTCGACGGGGTGGTGGCGGGCATCGCCGGCTACGGCAACTGCATCGGCATCCCCGACGTCGGCGGCGAGGTGGCGTTCGACGCCAGCTACAACGGCAACCCGCTGGTCAACGCCATGTGCGTCGGCATCGCACGGCACGAGGACATCACCCTGGCCCGTGCGGCTGGCCCGGGCAACGCCCTGGTGCTGGTCGGCGCCGCAACGGGGCGTGACGGGATCCAGGGGGCCAGCTTCGCCAGCGCCACGCTGGGCGAGGACCGGGACGAGCGGCGCCCCGCCGTGCAGGTGGGCAACCCCTTCCTGGAGAAGCTCCTGATGGAGGCCTGCCTGGAGCTCTCCGGCTCCGACGCGGTGGTGGCCATGCAGGACCTGGGCGCGGCGGGGCTGACCTGCGCGCTGGCCGAGCTGTCGGCGCGCGGCGGATGCGGCGCCGAGGTGCAGCTCGACCTGGTCCCGACCCGGGAGGAGGGCATGAGCGCGTACGAGCTGCTGCTGTCCGAGTCGCAGGAGCGGATGCTGCTGGTGGTGCGCGCCGGCCGCGAGGAAGAGGTGCGGCGCGCCTTCGAGCGCTACGAGCTCCATGCGGTGACCATCGGCCGGGTGGTGGCGGAGCCGGAGGTCCGCGCCACGTTCGGGGGCGAGGTGGTGTGCCGTGTCCCGGGCACGGCTCTGTCCCACGATGCACCACGCTACCTGCGGCCCGCGGCGCCATCGGCGGACCTGGACGCTCGGCGTGCCGAGCCACTGGACGACCTGGCGCGCGCCACACCGACCGCCCGCGACCTGCTCGACCTGCTGGCCTCGCCGAACGTCCACAGCCGCCGCAACATCTGGCGGCGCTACGACCACATGAACGGCACCAACACGATGCTCGGGCCCGGGGGCGGGGACGCCGCAGTGCTGCGCGTGAAGGGCACACGGCGGGCCATCGCGCTGAGCCTGGACGGCCCCGGGCGCCTGGGTGCGCTGGACCCGCGCCTGGCGGGCGCGGCCGCGGTGCTGGAGGGTGCGCTGAACGTGGCCTGCGTCGGCGCCAGGCCCATCGGCTTCACCGACTGCCTCAACTTCGGCTCGCCCGAGACGCCACACGGCTACTGGCAGCTTGCCGAGGCGATCGAGGGCATGGCCGATGCCTGCCGCGCGCTCGGGCTGCCGGTCGTCTCCGGCAACGTCAGCCTCTACAACGAGACGCCGGATGGACCGATCCTGCCGACGCCGGTGGTCGGCACGGTGGGGCTGCTCGAGGACCGCACGCGGATGCTGCCCATGCGTTGGCATGCGGGCGACGAAATCTGGCTGCTGGGCGAGGCGGCCGACGACGCTGCGGCGCTGGCCGGCTCGGAGCTCGCCTGGCGGCGGGCACGGTTTGGCGGGCGGCCGGCGCTGGACGTCGAGGCCGGCGCGCGCCTGGTGCGCCTCCTCGGCCGGCTTGCCGATGGCCGCGTGGTGCGCGCGCTCCACGACCTGAGTGTCGGCGGCCTGGGCGTGGCCCTCGCGCGGATGGCCATCGCGTCCGGCTGCGGGGCGACGGTCGCGGTGCCCGCATGCGGGCTGCCGAGCGCGGCGCTGTTCGGCGAGCGGGGTGGACGGGCGCTGGCCGCGGTCGAGGATGCCCGCGTGCGGGAGCTGGTTGCCCTCGCGGCCGAAGCGCACGTGCCCGCCGCGCAGCTGGGGACGGTGGCTGACGGAGCGCTGAACCTGTCGGTCGACGGCCGGCGGCTCGCCGTCAGCGTCGCGGATCTCGCGGCGGCCTGGGAGCAGCCCTTCTGAGGCTGCCCCGCCGCGGGTCGGCGGGTGCGTCGTCGTCGCGGTCCAGGCCCAGGGCGGCGAGGACCGGGTCGTCGGCGGGTGGCATCGGCGTGGCCCGGCGGCGTGGCAGTGCCCGACCGCCCTCCGGGGTCGGCTCGGCGTCGCCGCGGCGTTCCCGCGCGGCCAGCAGCCAGCCAGTTCCGACCAGGGCGACCGTCGCCACGCTGACGATGGCTCCGAGCAGCAGCAACAGGCCTCGCAGGTCACGCTCTTGGTCCTCGCCGACGGGACCGGCGTGCGAGCCGGTGGGCGTGGGCCTGTCAGCTTCGGACCGCGGCCGCTCAGCCGCCGGGGAAGCCGTTCCGGCCGGCTTGGTCGATCGCCGCGGACGCGTATCCCCGGTGGAGGAGCGCTCGCCGTCGGAGCTCGCCGGCGCCGGCACCGGAGTCTCGGGCGCGGCGTGGTCCGACGCCGGCGGGCCGTCATGCGGCCTGGCGTCCGGCGATGGCCGGTCGCCGCGGCTGGAGGGCTGGGCGTCGAGGCTCGGGGCGCTGGACGGCTCGTCGCCGGCCTCACCGGCGGACGGCTTGCGGGTCGGGGCCGGCGTGGCCACCGTGGCGGGTGCAGCCACGGCGAGCGAGGGTCCCACCAGCGTCGGATCCGGGCCCCGCGCGGCCGAAGCCGCGAAGCTCACCGGCCACGTCCCGGCCGGCAGCAGCGTGACGCCGCTCCAGGTGCCGTCCAGCGGCGTGCCGGTGGCAAGCGCCAGGTCGACGGTGACTGGGCCGGCTTGAGCCGTCACCGCCTTGGCGGGGTTGCCGCCGGGCGAGACGTAGCGGACCGAGAGCTGGAAGTGGGTGGCGGTGGTCCCCGAGCGCGGGCTGGCCGCGGCATCG
>DATADC010000170.1:0-2665 GCA_036258735.1 Candidatus Limnocylindria bacterium | reverse complement strand
GTCGCCTCGCCCCCGCCCGTGCGCAGCCCTGTCGGGGTCTCCTGATGGGAGGACGGTCTGCTACACCGGCTTCACCTCCCGCCCGATCGCCCAGACAAAGCCCGCGAGCTCGCGCGCAACGGCGGTTACCGCCACCGTCAGCCTCTTGCCACGCGCCGCCAGCGCGCGGTAGCGGGCGCACAGCCGCGTCTGCGCTTTCCAGGCGATGTCTTTCACGGCCGGCGGCAGGCCCTCGCGCGCGTAGTGCTTCTTCTTTCCGGTGCGGGGCGGATGGCGGTAGGTCCAGGCACCTTCCACAAGCACTCGCCGCAACCGTCCGTTCCCGGCCTTCGTGATGCCGAGCCGGCGCACCGTTTCCCCGGTCGAGCGCTCACCTGGCACCAGCCCGAGCCAGCCCATGAACTGCCGCGCGCTCTCGAACTGCCCGAGGTCGCCCACCTCCGCCGCGATGGTGACCGAGGCGACGACGCTGATCCCGCGTAGCGCCTGCAGCGCCGCCACGAGGGGCGCCAGCGACCAGCTCGGCAGCAGCCGCATGATTGCCGCTTCGATCCGCTCCAGCCGTTCGCGCGCATGCCGCTCGGCCAGCAGCATCTCCTCCAGCAGCACCTCGTGCGCCGGATGCTCGAACACCTGCTGTTGCAGCCAGCGCCGGTGCAGGGCACCCCAGGTCTTCCGGCCGGAATAGGCGCGTCCGTGCTTGAGCAGCAGCGACGAGATCGCCTGGCGCTTGCGGCGCAGGTCCTCCACAGCCGCCTCGCGGGCCCGCACCAGGTCGCGCATCGCCTCATGCCCCTCGTCCGGCACCCAGACCGCCGTCAGCTCGCCGGCCCGCAGCAGGCGCGCCAGCGACACCGCATCGCGCCGGTTCGTCTTCACCCTGTCGCCGGGCCTGCGCGGGACAAGCGAGGGCGCCACCACCGTGCAGGCATGGCCGAGCGCCACGACTTGACGGTAGAGCCCGTACCCGGTCGGGCCGGCCTCATAGCAGACGTGGAGCCGCCCATGCCTCGTCGCCAGGCGCGTGATCAGCTTCCGCACCGCCTCGGGACTGGCATCGATCTCGCCAAGATAGCGCACTTCACCCTGCCGTCCGGGTTCGGCTACCGCCACGGCGTGCTTTGCCTTGGCCGCGTCGATCCCGATGAAGACGGTGCTATCCTCCTCCATGGCTCGTCCTCCTTGCGCTGAGGATAGGCTCGCCAGCGCGAGCAACCCTCGTCGTTGACCCGCGCATTGTAGGACGAGCCACCCTGGCTCGTTGGCGGACATACGGTCTGGAAGAGACCGCGATCCGTGTGATCGACGAAGCGGGTCGGGTGGTTAAGGAGGCACGGATCGCCAGCGAGCCGGACGCCCTGATCGCCTTCTTCCGGAAGCTGGACATGCCGATGGATCGGATCGGCCTGGAAGCTTGCTCGCTGACGGCCTGGCTGCACGACAAGCTGAACGAGGCCGGGCTTCCGGCCTTGTGCATGGAGACGCGCCAAGCCAAGGCGGCCATGGGGTCGATGCCGGTCAAGACGGATCGCAACGATGCCCGCGCCTTGGCCCAGATCGTCCGCACCGGCTGGTTCCGGCCGGTACACGTCAAGAGCGCCACATGCCGGTCCTGGCGAGCCCTGCTGACGGCGCGGCGAATGGTGCTGAACAAGCTACGCGACCTGGAAAACGGCGTCCGTGCGGCATTGCGGGAGACCGGCATCAAGCTCGGCACGCCGGGACGGAAGCAGTTCGCCGAACGCGTCCGCGCCCTGGCGGCATCCGATCCGGTGCTGACCGCCCTCGTCGAGCCGATGCTGACGATCATCACAACGATGGTCCGCGAGCTGGCCCGGCTCACCAAGCAGGGGCTCGCCATCGCGCGCGACGAGCCCGTCTGCCGCCGCCTGATGACGGTGCCCGGCGTCGGCCCGCTGACGGCGCTGGCGTTCCGTGCCACCATCGACCGGCCGGAGCGGTTCCGGCGATCCCGCGACGTCGGCGCCCATCTCGGCTTGACGCCTCGCCGTCACCAATCGGGCGGCACCGACGTGCAGGGTCGCATTAGCCGGTGCGGTGACGAACTGACCCGAACCGCCTTGTACGAGGCCGCCCATTCGCTGCTCGTGCGCAGCCAGAAATGGTCGGCCTTGCGGGCCTGGGGCATGAAGATCGCCAAGGGCCGCGGCATGGCTCGCGCCCGTGTCGCGGTGGCCCGCAAGCTCGCCGTGATCCTGCATGGCCTGTGGCGCGACGGCACCGAGTTCCGCTGGGGCAAGGAGGCTTCGGTGCAGGCCATGCCCAGCACGGCATAAGGGGACACAACGCCGGCTTCCGCCAGACCGGCGGAGCATGTCGTCCCCGTGGGGACGAGGGGCGGAGGCGATCTCGTTGAGAGTCCGGAACCTCGGAACAACGATCCCGAAGGTCGCGAGACAGATTGAGACGCCTCGCCTCCCTGACCCCATGATGCGGCGGTCTTCGCGCCGACCGCGAAGAGAAGCGAGCGACCCACGGGAGCGACAGACCACAACAGAGCAGCTTGACCTCACCAGCCCCAATCAGAGAGGGCTCTTAGGTGAACGGTATTGGGGCTAGGGGGGAGAGCACCCTACGTCGCCTCCTCTCTCAGCGAACAGGAGGAGCCCCAGGACGAGCAGGCTCTCTGTTCTGACGGGTGATG
>DATADC010000169.1:0-3381 GCA_036258735.1 Candidatus Limnocylindria bacterium | reverse complement strand
GTCATCCCACTGAGCGAGCAACCTTTCCGGAACGCACGGCCCGCGCCGCTTCACCGGTGAGGCAGCTCCGTCGGATCCCCGGAACGTCCCGTCCGGCCTGGACTGGCGACCGCTGCCGACACCACCAGCCCAATCACCGCTCGAGGTCCACCCTCACATGAAGCACTGCTGGAAGCAGGAAGCGCGATGAGCGACGAGGGGCGCCCGCCGCGCCGCAACCGGCCGCGCCGCCGCCAGGATGGTCAGCGCCGCCAACAGCCACGGCCCGCCTACGCGCGGCGGCGCAACGAGTATGGCTCGGGCCAGTACTCGTCCATCTATGCCGGCCCGTTCCCGACCGACGAGGACGAGCTCAACGGTGGGATGAACCTCGCCGACCTGCAGGCCAAGTCGGTCGATGAGCTGCGCGAGCTGGCCGGGGAGCATGGCATCGACAACTACGAGGCGCTCGAGCATTCCGACCTCGTGCTCAAGCTGCTGGACGTGGTGCCCCTGGCGCCGGCGCACCAGCGCCGCGAGGAGATGCAGCCGGGCGAAGCCACCGGCATCCTGGAGATCGTCGACGAGGGCTTCGGGTTCCTGCGCCGCCACGGTGTGATGCCGTCGCCGGACGACATCTACGTCAGCTCCTCGCAGGTCCGGCGCTTCGGGTTGCGAACCGGCGACAAGGTCGCCGGCCAGACGCGGCCGCCGAAGGACCAGGAGAAGTACTGGGGCCTGCTGCGCGTCGACACAGTCAACGGGGTGGACCCCGAGACGGCCAAGCGCCGGCCCTACTTCGACTCGCTGGTGCCGGTCTTCCCCGACGAGATGTTCGACCTGGAGGGTGATCCAAAGAACCTCACCCAGCGCCTGATCAACCTCATCAGCCCCATCGGCAAGGGGCAGCGTGGCCTGATCCTGTCGCCAGCCAAGGCCGGCAAGACGACCGTGCTCAAGCACATCGCCCACGGCGTGACCGACAACCACCCCGAGACGCTGCTCATGGTGGCCCTCATCGGCGAACGGCCGGAGGAGGTCACCGACATGCAGCGCTCGGTGAAGGGCGAGATCTACGCGTCGACCTTCGACGAGCCGACCGAGAACCACACCCGCGTGGCGGAGATGGCGCTCGAGATCGCCAAGCGCCAGGTCGAGACGGGGCGCGACGTGGTCATCCTGCTGGACTCCATCACCCGCCTGGCGCGGGCCTACAACCTGGCCCTGCCGGCATCGGGCAAGACCCTGTCCGGTGGCGTCGACCCGGTGGCCCTCTACCCGCCCAAGCGCTTCTTCGGCGCCGCCCGCAACATCGAGGACGGAGGCAGCCTGACCATCATCGCCACCTGCCTGGTCGACACCGGCTCGCGGATGGACGACGTGATCTACGAGGAGTTCAAGGGCACCGGCAACATGGAGCTGGCGCTGGACCGCAAGCTGTCCGAGAAGCGCATCTTCCCGGCCATCGACGTGCTGCGCTCGGGCACCCGCCGCGAGGAGCTGCTGCTGGACGAGAACACGCTGCGGATGGTATGGACCATGCGCCGCATGCTGTCGGCGGTCGGCCCCAACGAGGGTATCGAGCTGCTCATGCAGCGCCTCGGCAAGACCAAGGACAATGCCGAGTTCTTGGTGTCGCTGTCCAAGAGCGTCGAGGCCTCCGAGCGCTAGCTCGCCCCGACCCGCCTCCCGTGCCGCGACCCCTCCGAGCCTCCGCCTGCCTGGGGTTCGCCCTGGCGCTGATGCTGGCCGCCTGCGGTGGCCAGACCCCCCGTTCGGCCGACCCGTCGGCCCGGACGTCGGCCTCCTCGGGCGGTCCGGCGACGGTCTCCCCCGCTCCCACCGACGACATCGGGCAGGTGCTTCCGGCGCCCGGCTCCGACAGCGAGGTGTACGCGCCCAACCCGGGGGCCATCGTGGTCGCCATCGACCCCGGGCACGGGGGCTGCTTGGACTGGGGCGTGCCCAACAGGTGGGACAACCGGGTCGACAAGGCGGAGAAGGCGGATACCCTGGCCATCGGCCTCATCCTTCGCGACCTGCTGGAGGCGCAGGGCATCACGGTGGTCATGACGCGGACCGATGACTCCGCGCTGGCCGGCGACGACTATCCGCCCCAGGGCTGCCATGGCCCCGCCTGGCGCGACGTGGACGGCGACGGGAGGGCGGGGTTCGAGCCGACCGGTCGAGTGCGGACCCGGGACGAGCTGCAGGCGCGCATCGACCTTGTCAACCTGGCGCGCGCCGACCTGCTGGTCAGCATCCACGTCAACTCCATGACCCAGGACGGCGTGGCGCTGGAGATCGCGGCCACGCAGACGTTCTACGACGACGAGACGCCATGGGGCGACGCCAGCGGAGCGCTGGGCAACAGCACCCAGCGCACGGTGGTCGCCGCCCTCGACCGGGTGGCGCGCTACGATCGTCAGGACCGCGGCACGCAGGCGGTGGCCTACTACATGGTCTCGCGCCAGTGGCGTGAGGGCGACACTTGCGAGACGCCGGGCGATGCGTGGTGCAAGCCGCACCGCGGCGCCCAGATGCCGGCCGTGCTGAGCGAAGTTGGCTCCATGTCGCTCCAGGCGGAGAGCCAGCTCCTGGCCAGCGACGCCGGGCGCCGGGCCGTGGCTGACGGCCTCTACCGTGGCATCTCAGCCTGGCTGGCCGAACGCCCATTGGCGGTACGCTACGACGCGCTGGTGCCCGGCGGCGAGGCCGGCCGCCTCGCGGTGCCAGCGCCCGGCAACGGCCCGCCGTTCTGGGCTCCCGAGCTGGCGAGCCAGGTCGCGGATGGCGGCGCGCTTCGCGTGCGCCTCACCAACACCGGCTGGCGGGCGTGGCCGGAGGGCGTCCAGCTCCTGGGCGGCCGGGAGGCCTCGGGGTTGCCGTACCTGCCCGGCCCGCCGCGGCTGACGCCCATTGGGGTGGAGGTGCCGGCCCTGGCGGCGGGAGAGTCCGTCTCGGTCGAGGTCCCGCTCGAGTCGCCGGCGGGGACCAGGCACCTGGCCTGGATCACACTGGCAGACGCCGCCGGGACGTCGTTCGCGGAACTTGGATCGCCCGCTTTGCAGGTGGCTGATCCGGGTTGACCAGGCTTTGACGGCGCTGCTAGCATCGGGCGGCGATCTCGAGCCGGCAGCTGCCCACGCCGGTACGGGTTAGAGCGGGATCGCGAGACCCGGTCAAGTCCCGATCTCCTTGGAGCTTTGTATTGCCCGACTCGCGACGGCCGCTGCGCCGGATGACCGTTCCGCGCCCGCTCACGCGCGGATTCGTCCACCTGCTGGTCATCGGGCTCGTGGCTCTCACCGCCGCAAACGGCATCTCGCCAGCCCGCACCGATGTCGCCCCGCCCGCCGCTCCCCCCGCCGGCGATCCGTCCGTCCTCTCGTTCGACTTCGT
>DATADC010000168.1:0-1615 GCA_036258735.1 Candidatus Limnocylindria bacterium | reverse complement strand
CCGCGAGGTCCTGGCCCGCTTGGCCGCGGACGGCCGCCGGGTCGTGCTGATCATCGACCAGACGCAAGCGACCGAGCGGCACCAGCTGGTCATGGTGGCGGCCCGGGTCGGCGGCCGTGCCCTGCCGCTGGCGTGGCGGGTGAAGGCGACGCAGGGGGCGATCGGTTTCGCCGAGCAGCGCGCGGCCTTGGAGGTGGTCGCCGGCCTGCTGCCGGCGGGGATCGGGCCGGTGCTGCTGGGTGACCGGTTCTACGGCACGCCCGACCTGATCGCCTGGTGCCGGCGGCGGGGCTGGGGCTGGCGGCTGCGGCTCAAGCAGGATCTCCTGGTGTTCGAGGGCGGCGGCGAGACCACGTTGGCCGACTGCTTCGCGCGGGGCGACCACCTGCTCAGCGGCATTGCGCTCACCGGGAAGCGGGTCACGACCCACGTCGCCATGGTCCACGAGCCCGGCCACCCGGAGCCCTGGCCCATCGCCCTGTCCGAGGCGCCGACCGTGCCCCGGGCGTTCGACTACGGCCTCAGGTGGGGCATCGAGGCGATGTTCTCCGACTTCAAGACCCGCGGCTTCGGCCTGGAGGACAGCCACATCCGGCGCCCCGAGCGCCTGAGCCGGCTGATCCTGGTCATGGCGCTGGCGCTGTTGTGGGCCGTCTCGACCGGCATGTGGGACAGCGTGCACAACGCCACGCCCGACGAAAAAAAGTGCCACACCGGCGCCCCCGCAACCTCGTGCGCGGCCTGACCTCGTACTTCAAGCGCGGCCTCCGCCGCCTGCAGCGGTGCCGGCAGCGGCTCGTGCCACCGCCGCCCTTGTGGAGCGTATGGGTGAATTGATGGGTGGCAAGGCATCCCTCCTCGCGTTCCTTGTATCTGTCCCCGGCGTGGCCGGTCAGCTCCTGGAGCGAAACCCCATCGACCGATGCGGACCCCGTCCGCATAAACTCATGTCCGGTGGAGCGTGGCGCTCCGAACCAAGATGCCTCATCCGTGGGCGTGGGATTTCCTGAGGGATGGGACCGATCTCACACAGCGGCGTTCCGTGCCAATACGGCGGGCGGTCGCTCATCCACTCCGGAGCAGGGGCGGCGAAGCCGACGCCGTCCCGTGCCTCGTTACGCGTTCATCGGCTTGCATTCGGCACCGGGCGGCACGACGCCGGTGTGAATGTAGCGCCAGAGCGCGGTCACGTCCTGGACAATGTTGCAAATGCCGGCGTGAAGGTCCGTCGTCGCTCGGGTTTGGGTCGATGCGGAACACGACCCGCACGTGGTCATCGTCGATCTCGATCCGCCGCACGAGGGCGCGGATGATGTCGCGCTTGCTGGCCCAGTCCGCCGCTTCCAGCCGGCTCTCGACCAACTCGGCGAAGGTTTCGAGCTTGCCGATGACGAGCCGGAGGGACCGGGTCTGTTCGGCGGCATCCTGGCACGCAGCGGCTTCGGCCTCGAGCTGGCTCACCCGCCGTCGCAGCTCGGCGAGCCGCGGCTCGAACTCGTCGCGCTCGATCAGCCCCTCGGCATAGCTGTCGATGAGGCGACCGATGCCGCGCCGGAGCTTGGCGAGCTGGCGCTCGGTCGCCTCACGCTCCAGCCGGCGAGGACCGGCCCGCGCC
>DATADC010000167.1:0-2494 GCA_036258735.1 Candidatus Limnocylindria bacterium | reverse complement strand
CACCTACTTTGATTTTCCCATCACATCGTCGCGACGGCCAGCCAACGCGGCTAGGTCAGACATCGACCGAAACTATGACAATCGTCGTCAGGAGTGACGCGTGCGCTTCTCGGCATCTGAACGACGGCCCATCTGGGCGGTGAGCTGGTTGGCCCCGATGTCAGCATCGATGGGGCGAGCATCGACTCGAGGACCACCCGGCCCGGGCAGCTCTACGCTCCCATCGTGGCCGAACGCGACGGCCACGCCTTCATCCCGGCAGCGCTCGAGGCGGGCGCGGCGGCCTATCTCACCGCGCAGGAGCCGGTTGGCGGGACGGCCATCCGTGTCCGCGACACCGCCGCCGCACTGTTGAGCCTCGGGGCGTTGGCCCGCACTCGGGTCGGCGGGGCGATCGGCATCACCGGGTCGGTGGGCAAGACGACCACCAAGGACCTCCTGGCCGGCTGCCTGGCGTCGACGTTGCGCACCGCCGCGAGCGAGCGTTCCTTCAACAACGAGCTGGGGCTGCCTCTGACGCTGCTCAACGCGCCGGAGGCTCCGCGGTGGGTGGTCCTCGAGATGGGGGTCCGGCGTGTGGGGGACATCCAGCGGCTGGCCGCGGTCGCGCGTCCGGACGTCGGGGTCGTGACCAGCGTCGACATGGCGCACGTGGAGTACCTGGGCGACCTCGGCGGTGTGGCCCGTGCCAAGAGCGAGCTCGTGGCCGCCTTGCCGGCATCGGGTCTCGCGGTCTTGAACTTCGACGACCCACGGGTCCGAGATATGGCGTCGCTCAGCGCGTGTCCCGTGCTGGGGTATGCGGTGGCTGCCGACGCCGACGTGCGTGCCGACGACGTCACGCTCGACCGGGATCTGCGTGCACGGTTCCGCTTGTCGTCGCCGTGGGGGCAGACCGAGGTCCGGCTGGCGCTGCACGGCGCGCACCAGGTGGCCAACGCGCTGGCTGCCGCGACGGTCGCGCTGTGGTGTGGGGTCCCGATCGAGAGCGTGGCCGAGGCACTGGCGGTGAACCAGGGCTCGCCCTGGCGCATGGAGGTCCATCACGTGCCCGGCGGCCCCGTCCTGGTCGTCGACTGTTTCAACGCGATCCCCGCATCGGCCGAGGCGGCCGTGCGGTCTCTGGCCGCGTTGCCCGGTGAACGCAAGCTGGCGGTCCTGGGAGTGATGGCCGAGCTGGGGGACCAGAGAGAGTCCGAGCATCGCCGGCTCGCTCTCGTGGCGGAAGAGCTCGGGATCGAGGTCGTGGGCTACGAGACCGCGCTCTATGGCGAGGCGCACGTGACGGGAGTCGACGAGGCTGTCGCCTTGTTGCGCACGATGGGCCCGGGTGACGCAGTGCTCGTCAAGGGCAGCCGCGTGGCGCGACTCGAGGACGTGGTGCGCGCCTACGCGGAGGCCGAGCCTTGCTGGAGATAGTCCAGGAGATCGGCGCTGCCGCGGCGTTTGCCGCGGTCGTGGGCCTGGTCGGGCTCTCGGCCCTCCATTTCTCGCACGCGCGTGAGGTAAAACGGCTGCGCGACTGGGCGGGTCGAGCCCCCGAGCGCTCGGGGCGGGGCCCCCAGCGCTCGCACAGCGGGATCGGCATTCGCTACGTCGCGGTCGCGCTCGTCGGGCTGCTCGTCGTCGGCGGCGCGGCCGCCTACGGCGTCACGCAGCTCGGCGGCGACGATTCCGGCAACGCACAGGCGAGCTTGCACAACAAGCCGAAACGCAACGGCGCCGCGGTCAAGCCGGGCGACGTCACCGTTGCCGTCCTCAACGGCACGACGGTTCCCGGTCTGGCGGCCATGCTGCGCGACCAGATCGCCGCCGCCGGCTTCAAGAAGGGCATGATCGATGTCTTCTCCGACCAGCAGCTCGCCGAGTCGGTCGTCCAGTACGCGCCGGGACATCAGGCCGAGGCGAAGGCGGTGAGCCGCACGGTCGGAATCAGCGAGCGTGAGCCGGTTACCGCCGACGGCCGCGCCCTCGCCGGAGACGCGACGGTGATCGTGATCGCCGGCGCCGACAAGGCGCCGTAGGGCCGACCGCGCGTAGCCCAGTCGCGTCTATCGTCGGCGTATCGAAAACCACATACGTGCCGGCAACAGCACGCTGGCTTGACTGGCGGCATGACCTACAGCACACCCACTACCGCGGAGATGGCCAAGGCTGTGGCGGGCGAAGGCTGGTCCGTGGTTGGAGTCCTCGACAGGCCCCTCGCTGACCGTCTGCTTCGGGCGGTCGACGAGGTGGCAGCCCGATCCCCCGATACGACGAGGCAGCTTCACCAACTGTCAGGCCTGGCGCAGCACCCCGATCTGGCAGAAGTCGTCGACTGGCCGCCACTCTTGGCGCTCGTGGTCGAGCTTCTCTCGCCCAACGTCTACATCAACCACTCCCACCTGGACGTCCACCCGCCGCACCCGCCCACCGGTGCCCACCGCTGGCATCGTGACAACGGCCTGATGGGCCGGGACATGCGGCTGCTCTGGCGGGACCAGCCCAGGGT
>DATADC010000166.1:0-3810 GCA_036258735.1 Candidatus Limnocylindria bacterium | reverse complement strand
AGCGCTCAGCCGGCTCCGCGGCGGCCGGCGAGCCGGTGCTGGCGCTCCGCGGCGTGACCGCGGACGGCGTGGCGGGGACGCGGGCGCTGGCCGATGTGAGCCTCGGCGTGCGCGCCGGCGAGGTCCTGGGCGTGGCGGGCGTCTCCGGCAACGGGCAGAGCGAGCTGGTGGACGTGCTGGCCGGGATGCGGCGCCTCGAGGCGGGCTCCATCCGCGTCGGCGGGCGCCAGGTGGCCGGCGGCGACCCACGGGCCATGATGCAGGCGGGCATCGGCCGCATCCCCGAGGACCGGCACGCCAGCCTGATCGGCGAGCTATCGGTCGCCTACAACCTGGTGCTGGAGCACCTCGACGAGTTTCGACGCGGCGGGCGGCTCGACGAGGAGGCCATCGAGGCGTACGCGACCGCGCTGATCGAGCGCTTCGACATCCGAGCCCGGCCGAACGACGCGGTCGCGTCGCTATCGGGCGGAAACGTCCAGAAGGTGCTGCTGGCGCGCGTCCTGGCGCGAGACCCACGGGTCCTGGTGGTCTCGCAGCCGACGCGCGGCCTCGACGTGGGCGCCACCGAATACGTGCGCCGACAGCTCCTCGAGCGTCGTGCGGCCGGAGCGGCGGTGCTGGTGGTTTCGGAGGACCTGGACGAGCTGCTGGCCCTCGCGGACCGGCTGGTGGTGTTTTACGGCGGCCGCATCGTCGGGGAGATGGACGTGGCGGACGCCGATCCCGAGCGCCTGTCAATGCTGATGGCTGGCCGCGAGGCGGCGGCATGAGGCGGGTGCCAGCTCCCGCGCCACGCTCCGCGCCCGTGCTCGTGCTGGCCGCCATCGGGATCACCTTCCTGATCACCGCGCTCCCGATCCTGGCCGCCGGCGCGAATCCATTCGAGGCCTATTACGCCTACGTCGTCCGGCCGCTGACGTCGGGCTTCACCGCGGTGGAGGTGCTGGTGACGGCCACGCCGATCCTGCTCACCGGCGCGGCGGTGGCCGTGGCCTTCCGCGCGGGGTACTGGAACATCGGCGCTGAGGGACAGCTGCTGGCGGGCGCGATCGCGGCGGCCGGGATCGGGATGGTGGTCGGCGGCCTGCCGCCGGTGGTGGCGCTGCCGCTGATGATTGTCGGTGGGGCGCTGGCCGGTGCGGCGTGGGCACTCGTGCCCGCACTGCTGCGCGTCCGGTTTGGGATCGACGAGGTGGTCACCACGCTGCTGCTGAACCCAGTCGCCCTGCTCCTGGTCAACGGGCTGCTCCACGGGCCTTGGCGCGACCCGGTGACCGGCTTTCCGGAGTCACCGCGCATCGCCCCCTCCGCCGAGTTCCCGAACCTGCTCGAGCGCTCGCGGCTGCATCTCGGCTTCCTGCTCGCGGTCGTGGTCATCGTCGCTGCGTGGTACGTCATCTCGCGTACGCCGGCCGGACTGCGACTGCGCGCCACCGGCCTCAGCCCGGTCGGCGCCCGCTTCGCCGGCATCAACGTGACCCGCACGCTTCTGGGGGCAGCCCTGGTCAGCGGTGCAATTGCCGGCATCGCCGGCGTCGGCGAGGTGGCCGGCATCCAGAATCGACTGACCGGCGGCCTCTCGCCGGGATACGGCTACACCGGCATCGTGGTCGCGACGCTCGGGACGCTGAGCATGCCCGGCGTCGCGCTGGCAGCGCTCTTCCTGGGCGACCTGACCGTTGGCGCCAGCTCCGCGGCGCGCTCGCTGGGCATCCCCTCGCAGTTGGGCGCGGTGGTGCAGGCCACCCTGCTGCTCACCACCGTCGCGTTGCTCGCACAGAGACGCCACTCCGCCGCGCGCCGCGCGGCGGCCGACGAGGAGGGCGGCGCCTCCACGTCCATCGCGGCGGAGGTGGCGCCCGGATGAGCTTCCTGATCGACCTGCTGGCGGCGACCCTCCGCAACGCGACGCCCCTCGTCTACGGGACGGTGGGCGAGACCTACGCCGAGCGCAGCGGGGTGCTGAACCTGGGCATCGAGGGGACCATGTACGCCGGCGCCTTCGCCGGATTCGTCACCGCCTGGGCCACCGGGTCGCCGATCGCGGGCCTGCTGGCGGCGATCGGCGTCGGGCTGGGGGCCGGGGCCATGATGGGGTTGCTGACGGTGACCTTCGGTGCCAACCAGCACGTGTCGGGCATCGGGCTGACGATCGGGCTCATCGGCCTGTCGGAGTTCACCAACCGACTGATCTTCCAGGGCGGCGAGCTCCAGCGCATCCAGCCCATGCAGACGGTCAACCCGCTGGCTACCCTCGGCGACCCGGCAAGGGTCCTCGACCAGCATGTCCTGACCTGGGCCGCCTTCCTGCTGCTCGTTCCGGCCGCCTGGTGGCTGCTCCAGCGCTCGAGCTTCGGCCTGGAGCTGAGGGCCGTCGGCGAGAATCCCGAGGCGGCCGACGCCGCCGGCGTGAGCGTCGTGCGCACCCGCTACCTGGCGCTCATGATCGGCGGCGCGCTGATGGCCGTGGGCGGCGCGTTCCTGACGCTGGCTCTGCTCGGCAGCTTCACCCTGGACATCATCGCCGGGCGCGGCTGGGTGTGCGTGGCGCTGGTGATCTTCGGGCGCTGGCGGATCGGTCGAGGGGTGTTGGGCGCCTTGCTCTTCTCGCTCATCTTCTCGCTGCAGTTCCGGCTGCGCATCCTGCCCGAGTTCGCCAACCTGCCCTTCGAGCTGCTGTTGGCGCTTCCGTACCTGGTCGTCATCGCCGCGCTGGCACTCTCGGGCCGCAACATCGCCTACCCGGGCGCGTACCTCAAGCCCTATCGCCGCACTTGACCAAAGGAGGACCGATGCATACGCGGGAGCTCGACCTTGCCGGCCTGGACCACGCGATTGCACAGGCCCGGATCGGCCGCGACGAGGGCGGCGTCCCGATCGGCGGCGCGCTGATCGCCGACGACGGCACTCTGCTGGGCGTGGGGCGTAACCGGCGGGTCCAGCAGAACAGCGCCATCCGCCACGGCGAGACCGATGCGCTGGAGAACGCCGGCCGCCTGCCCGCGTCCGTCTACCGCCGCTCGACGATGTACACCACCCTCTCGCCGTGCGACATGTGCACCGGTGCCATCCTGCTCTATGGCATCCCGCGCGTGGTGATGGGCGAGAACCGAACGTTCGTGGGCGGCGAGGATTACCTGCGCAGCCGCGGCGTGGAGGTAGTCAACCTCGACTCGGCCGAATGCGTGGAGCTGATGAACGAGTTCATCGCTGCCCACCCCGAGATCTGGAACGAGGACATCGGCGAGGAGTAGGCGATACTGCGCGCAGCATGGAGTTGCGGGACCTGCTGCCGGGCATCATCGGCTTGTTTGTCGGCGTGATGGGCTGGCTGCTGGTGGGCCTCTTCATCCAGCGCCGCCAGTTCATGCGCCAGGCGCGAAATGCAACCAAGGCCGTGTACTTCGAGCTCGACGTCAACGTGGCCGCCATCGCGGTCGCGCGGGACCACGGCCTCTTCGTCGATCTCGACCGCTCCTCGTTCGAGCGCCTGCTTCGGAGTGGCAAGCCCCGTACCGCGAATCTCAGTAGCTAGCGGACGAAGAACCGGCGCACAGGCGGAAGGGCCAGCAGCACCAGCGTCACGAGCGTCACGCCGATGAAGAGGTAGTCCTCCGGCGGGATCGTGCCGTACAGGCTCAGGTCCAGGATGGCCAGTACACCCTGGTTCACGACTGGCACGGCCACCGCCGCCAGCCAAGTCGCCCGCTCCCCGAACCGCATCCGCCAGGCGATGACGAGGTACGCCGCGCCGATGAGCAATAGGAATCCCCCAAGGCCAATCCCAAGTGCGCCGCCGAAGGGGAA
>DATADC010000165.1:0-16985 GCA_036258735.1 Candidatus Limnocylindria bacterium | reverse complement strand
GTCTGCAGCAGGTCCAGCAGCCGGATGCGGCGCTGGCCCTGGACGATGGCCCGGATGGTCCCGTCCTGGAGCCGGATGACCTGTGCGATCTTGGCCAGCGTGCCGATGGAGTACAGCTCGTCGGCGCTGGAGACCTCCTCGGTCTCCGACGAGCGCTGCGTCACCAGCGCCACCGGCTGCGAGGCGCGTACGGCGCGATCCAGCGCCTTCACGCTTCGGTCACGGCCGACCTGGAGCGGCACGATCATCTCCGGGAAGATGACCGTGTCGCGCAGCGCGACGAGCGGCAGGACCTGGACCTGGTCCAGCTGCTGGTCGTCGCGCTCCCTAACTTGTTCGTTCATGCTGAGTCCTTCAGTCCTTGGTCATCGAACGGGCGACGGGCTTGCCGTTTGTCTCGCCCTCCTCGATGAAGCGCTCGACATCGTCGGAATCGAACAGGTCGTAGACGCGGATCTTGCCGAGCGCCTCGAGCTGCAGGATCACCTTGACGCCCGCCAGGTTCACCCCCTGGCGTCGGGTGAGGAAGCGGATGACGCGCACCCGCTGGATATCCGCCTCCGAGTAGAGGCGTAGGTTGTTACGACGCTGCGGGCAAAGGAGGCCCTCCTCCTCGTAGATCCGCAGGGTCCGTGGATGCACGCTCGCCAGCTCGGCGGCGATGCTGATGAAGTAGCGCGGCCGGTGAGGGTCGCGGAGCGAGCTCACCGCCTGCTCCGTTGGTTGGCTCTCCCCGCGGCCGCGCTGGTCGGTACGCTGAGTTCGCCGCTGAGCCGCGACCTCACGCGGTCTGGCTCTCATCGGTCGAAGCGACCTGCTTGGGGGCCGCCTTGACCTGGATCTGCCGCGGCTTGACCTCCTCCGCCTTCGGGATGGTGAGGGTCAAGACCCCGTTCTCGAAGGTCGCGCTGGCCGCCTCGCCCTGCACGCGAACCGGCAGCTGGAGCTGGCGGTGGAACGTGCCGAAGCGGCGCTCACGATAGAGGTACTGGTCGCGGTTGACCTTCTCCTCCTCCTTGAACTCACCTCGGATGGAGAGGGTCTGCCCGGTGATGGTGATGTCGACGTCGTCCGGCTTGACCCCGGGCAGGGACGCCGTCACCACGATCTCATCGGGGGTCTGGCGCACGTCAAGCGCCGGCGTGACGCTCTCGCCGCCGTTGTAGCCGCGCGTGGTCAGCGGGCTGACGATGGAGTCCTCGAACAGGCGATCCATCGCCTGACGGAGGGTAACCATCTCACCGAACGGATCGAATCGAGTGATGTTTGCCATGGGTACAGCTCCTTCGAACCTCCTTCACGGATGGGTGAAATCGGACCGTGGGCGTACCCTAATCCCTGACAATACTGTTGTCAAGACTGCTGTCATGACCGATGCAGCGGCGGGTCCACTGGGGCCGGCCGCTTGAGGCGCTCGCGCAACGAGCGTAGTCGCTGGACCGCTCGGCCGCCTTCGGTGGGTGTCATCGGCCGGCCCGCGTAGCGCACCAGCTGGTAGGCGGCCGCCATCCGCGCCAGCGACGGGCCGCCCAGGCCCTCGCGTCGCGCGCGGTCGGCGTGCGCGGCGGGAGTCTCGCCTGGCGAACGCGCCCAGCGCCCATCGCGCTCCAGCGCGTCAAGCGCATGGAGGTAGACCGCGGCCGGATCGGTCGCGGGCGCCCGTCGGCGAGCCGTGGCGGACGGCGGGACGGTCGGACGGGTCTCGGTCGGCGGCACGACGATGGAACGCTCCTCGAAGGGGTCGGCCAGCGCCAGGCGCATGCGGCGGCGTTCCTGCCAGCGCGTCCACATGGCGAAGCCCACGACCACGACCTCCAGCACGATCAGCACGGCCACCGCCAGGTAGAAGAGGATCACCGGCGCTCGGGTGGTGATCTGGCGGGCGTCGACAGCCAGGTCGGGGAGACGCAGGCGGCCGAGGTCGATGCTTTCGGGCAGCAGCGGCGCAATGGCGTCCACCAATGCCGCGGCCAGGAAAACCACCGGCGTCATGAGCAGCAGCAGCACGACGAACGCTGCCTGCAGCGGACCCAACAGCACCGTCAGCAGCGCCCGCGCCGGGATGCCGAGCAGCGCAGCGGCCGGGATGGCGAGCAAGGTCAGCACCACGGTGGTGCCGAGCAGCACGCCGACCCAGGAGCGGTTCGCGCGCCAGTCGCTGCCGGTCGAGGCGCGCACCGCCTCCAGCCTGGCCAGGCCCATGGCGGTGAAGGCCGATCCCACGAACAGCACGGTGGCCATGAAGGCGGCGGCCATGAATTCCTGCTCCAGCGCGCCGTCCAGCGCAAGATGGCCGATGACCCACGGGAGGGCGAGGCTGGGCAGGCCCCAGCGCAGCATGCGGTCCTGGATGGCCTCGTCATCGTCGCTCGACCGATGCGCCTCCCCGCGCCAGAAGGCCGCCGCGGCGATCCAGCCGCCGGCGTGCAGCCCAAGGGCCGTGATGGCGTCTCCGGCCAGCAGCTGGCGCCGCACCTCGGGGTCGATCAGCCAGCCCGCAGCGCCGGCAGCCAACGCCAGGAGCGGCAGGCCTACGGCCTCCGGGGCGGCCGACCGCCAGCCGCGGCGCCGCCCCCAGGCGATGCCCGCCCACGCCACCACGGTGAGCTCGAGTGGCCCGAGCCAGACGGGCCGGCCGGTCAGCGCCTGGGCGGCCGCGTACCAGACCGCCAGCCAGCTGCCCTCCGCCACGACCTGCGCGGCCGGCAGCAGGACCCTAGACGGCCAGGATGATCGCATCGGGATGATCCGGTGTCGGGACCAGCTCGGCGGCCGCGGCGCGCAGCCCGGCGGCTCGAGCTGTGACGGCGTGCCTGCGCGCGTCAGCCCCGACTGCCACCAGCTGCACGTCGTAGCCGCCGCGCCCCAGCCGCCGCGCGGCCGGCAGGAAGGTGCGCGGGTCGCGAACCGAGAAGAGCTGCACGCTGCCGCCCGGCGCCAGGCGACGCGTGAGCCAGGTCAGCAGGCCGCCGTACGGGCTGGAGCTGATGGGCCCCATGCGCGCCAGCAGGGCTCCCATGCGGCCTAGTTGCGCGGCGGTGGCCTGGGGCGCCAGCCAGGCGAAGCGCTGCGGTGAGCCGGTGAAGCTGGCCGCCGCCACGCCCACCGAGGCGCCGCCGTCGAGGAGCTGGCGCGCGAGCGAGGCGGCGGTCACGCACACGGCCTCGAAGGCGGACTCGTCCCAGGTCATCTGCCAGTGGGCGCCGGGCAGCGTCTGGACGTCGATGGCCAGCACGACCTGGCGGCCGCGCGCCGGCTCGTGGCGGCGGATGACCGGCGTCCCGAGGCGGGCAGTTGCGCGCCAGTGCACGTGGCGCAACGTGTCGCCGGGCTGGAAGGGGCGGACCCCGCCGTACAGCGCCGGGTCGGTGAACAGCGACGTCCGCGCTCGTCGCTCGCCGATGGGCGAGAGCTCCAGCCCGGAACGCCGAACCGGCAGCGTGCGCGGCGATACGACGAGGGTGGCGGGCAGCTCGAGCCGGCCGTCGACAGCGTCGCGGCCCAGGATGTCGCGCACGCGAATGCGGACCGGGCCGAACTCGTATACCCCTCGACGCAGGTCGTCGAGGTGGAAGTGGCGGACGACCCGCTCGTACCAGGCCAGCGACCAGGCGTTGTGCAGGATGCGGCGGCCGATCACCTCGTTGTCGCGGTCGAGGCTCGGTCGCTCGCGCACCGTCAGCCCGTCGCTCATCAGGTCCTCGGCCGCCACCCACGGCAGGGGGAGCGGCTTGCGGTTCCAGATCGTCACGTCCAGCGGCATCGAGTCGCCGGCCACCGCCCGGCCGGCGCCCAGCCGTCGGCAGTACTCCACGCGCCGGGCGCCGTACCGTGACCACAGGCGGGTCAGCGATCCATAGATGGTCGTCACGCCGGCAACCAGCAGCAGGCCGGGGGCGGACAGCGCCGCGCCGAGGATGGCCATGGCCAGCGCGAGCAGGAGCCAGGCCCGCATATTGGTCCGCCTAGGCGGGAGGCTCGGCCTCGAGCGGCAGCGGCACGGCATCCAGGACGGCGTCCAGCACGCCGGCGACGGTGGCGCCACGGAGCTCGCGGTCGACGTCCAGGAGGAGGCGGTGCTCGAGCGCCGCGTGGGCCAGCGCCCGCACGTCATCGGGCAGCACGAAGCCGCGTCCGTCGAGGAGCGCCCGGGCTTGCGCAGCCCGGTACAGCGCCACGCTACTGCGCGGGGAGGCGCCCAACCGGACGTCCTCGTGATCGCGCGTGGCGCGCACCAGCGCCACCACGTAGCGCTCGACCTCCTCGCTGACGCGCACGATGCGCGCCGCCTCTCGCAGCGCGCGGACGTCGTCCGCGGACGCGACCTGCGCCACCTGGCGCAGCGGGTCGGGCGCCACCTGGTGCCGTGCGGCGATGCGCCGCTCGTCGGCCTCCGCCGGATAGCCGATGGTGATGCGCAGCAGGAAACGGTCGAGCTGCGCCTCGGGCAGGGCGAAGGTGCCCTCCAGCTCGACGGGGTTCTGGGTGGCGAGCACCAGGAACGGGTCGGGCAGTGGGCGGGTCTCGCCCTCGGCGCTCACCTGGCGCTCCTGCATGGCCTCCAGCAGCGCCGATTGGGTCCGCGGCGTGGCGCGGTTGATCTCGTCCACCAGCAGCACGTTGGTGAAGACCGGGCCCGGCACGAACCGGAATGTCGCGCCGTCCAGGATGCTCGAGCCCGTCACGTCGCTGGGCAGCAGGTCGGGGGTGCCCTGGACGCGGGCGAAGCCGAGGCCGAGCGCGGCAGCAAAGGCCCGTGCCAGCAGCGTCTTGCCCACGCCGGGGACGTCCTCCACCAGGGCGTGGCCGTCGGCCAGCAGCGCGGTGGCCAGCAGGCGCAGCGGCTCCTGGGCGCCGACCACGGCCGCAGCCACCGAGGCGCCCACCGCCTCCAGGAAACGGTCGCCGCGAGGCAGCGCGGGATCGGCCGAGGGCTCGGCGAGCGTCTCGGTCATGCCTTCGGTACTCGTCATTGGAGCCGGGCGTTCACGATCACCCATTCGCGTGAACCAAGCGCCGCCGGCAGCGCCTCGAGCTCCAGGCGCAGGACCGATGCCACTGCGACCGGCACCAGCTCGCCGGCCTCGAAGATGCCTAGCAGCCGCGTGGACTCCTGGCGGTACTCCACCAGCTCGGCTACGGCCACCGCATGCGTGGTGTCGATGGCCTCCACGCTGACGCGAACATCGCGGAGGAGGTTCTGGGGCGCATCGGCACAGTCATCCGCCAGCCTCCCGAGCGCGCATAACCGAGTCAGCTCGGCGAGGGCCATACCGCCAACGCGATCAACGTCGGGACCGCGATACGAGACGATGGCCGAGGGGACATCCACATCGGGCCAGCGGGCGACGAAGCGATCGACCACGGCCGCCGGCGTGGCGTGCTCGGCGGCGAGGAGCCAGAAGCCCGTCCCCCAGGCCAGCAGCGGAATGGCGAGCCAGGCAATGGTCAGCGCTGGCGAGCGTTGCGGCGCCATGGGGGCGGCGTCCCGCAGCGAACGTGCATGGCGGTATGTGGCAACGGCCTTCGCGGCCCAGATGGCGAGGAAGGCGACGCCCAGGAGGAAGGGCGCCAGGTACCACGTGGTCTCCGCCAGCAGCAGGGTGGCGGCCGTGGTCGCGGCCAGGAGGATCGCCTCCAGGCTCAGCCACGCCATGCCGGCACGCATCCGGCCCATGGCCAGGTCGCCGAGGCCCCAGCCCACCAGCGCCAGGCGCAACGCCCGCTCCGGCGTGACCGGGACGCGGGTCACTCCCCGATGAGCAGCGACCGCAGCTCCGCCTCCTGCTCGGCCGAGGTGATCGCCAGCAGCTTGTCCCCGGTCAGCAGGCGCGTCTCGGGCCGGACCGCGAGGGGCCGGTCGTTACGGATGACGACCGCCACGTGGCTGCCCTCGGGGAGATGCACCTGGCGCAGCTCGCGCCCGACTACCGGCGAGCTGGCATCGAGCTGGGCCTCCACGATCTGGAGCTCCCCGCGCTCAAGCTCGGTCAGGTGCAGCAGGTCGTGGACGGGAATCTCGTGCTCGATCACGCCCAAGATGGTGCGGGTGGGGCTGACCGTCTCGTCGATGGCCAGCTGGCGGAATAGCCGCTCGTTCTTGGGGTTATTGACGCGAGCGATGGCGCGCGGCACGTTGAAGCGCATCTTGGCCACCTGGCAGGCGACCAGGTTGTCCTCGTCGTCGCCGGTGACCGCGGCGGTCACGTCGGCCCGCGCCATGCCGGCCTCCTCCTGGTAGCGGCCCTCGCAGCCGTCGTTGGGGATGACGATGCTGCCCAGCTCGTCGGCGATCTGGCGGGCGCGCGCGGGATCCTTCTCGATCATGACCACCTCGTGGCCGGCCGCCAGCAGCTCCTTGGTCAGGTAGTAGCCGACGTTTCCGCCGCCGATGACGACTACGTACATCGGCTACCCCCCGTCGCTCGACGTGGCCGTCTCGGCCAGCGCCTCCTCCGCCTCCTCGGCGGCCTTGGTGCCCGCCGCGGGCGCGCCGCGCAGCGGCTCGGCGGTCGGCGGCTTGACGTGCCCGTCGGTGGCCTCGGCCCCGTCGTGGGCGGCGGTGACGAGCGCATCGGCGAGGATGACGGTGCGGCAGATGGTCTCCAGGCCCAGCGACCGATACGCCTCGGCGCGCACCGGGTCGTTGATCTTGGCGATGACGCGCGGGATGCCGAAGGTGTGCTTGCCGAGCTGCGCGGAAAGGGCGTTGCGGTTGTCGCCCTCGGTCAGCGCCATCAGCAGGTCCGCCATCTCGCTGCCTGCCGCGCGCATGACGTCCTCGTCGGTCCCGCTGCCGCGCACGGTTGCGCCGCCGAAGGATTGTGGCAGGCGGTTGAAGGCGTGCTGGTCGACGTCGACGACGGTGACGTGGTCGCCGCGCGCGTCCAGCTCCGAGGCCGTCCGCGCGCCGACGCGCCCGGATCCAACGATGATGACCCTCATGGCGTGACCGCGAGGTCCTCCGTCTCCGCGCGCAGGCACCAGACCGGCGCCGTCGAGTTGCGCATCACGTACGGTACCGTGCGCCCGGCGTCCCAGCCACCGCCGAAGCGCTTCTTGTAGGGCAGGCCCATCAGGATCAGGTCGGCGCGCTGCTCGACGGCCTCGTCCACGATGGCGGCGCCCGCCGCGCGGGCCTGGGAGATGGCGGTGCGGACCTCCACCTCGCGCTCGGCCAGCATCGCCTCGCCACGCTCGAGGACCTCGTCCGCGTAGGAAATGGCGTCGGCGTCCTCGGCATCCAGCTGCTGCTCGAACGGCACCTCAATGACATGGAGCAGCAGAGCTTGCGCCGGCGTCCCCTGCAGCAGCACCGCGGTGAGCCGTAGCGCGGCCTCGTCCGCCACGGTGCCGGCGAGGGGGACCAGGATGCGCTCGAAGCTGAGCAGCGGCACGCGCTTGTCGGCGCGGCGTCCGAAGATCATGGCCGCCCTATCCTACGCGTCACTCACGGGGCCGATGATGCCGCCGGCACTTCCACCACGGTGGCGGCGATGAACTCGCCGGTGACGGTGTCCTCGGCCCGCACCTCGAGCTCGCCGGCGGGCAGGCCGCCGCGTGTCAGGAGGCCGCAGTCCGCCGGGTACGTAGTCCCGCCGGCCGTACCCCCGCGAGGCGAACCCTCGCGGGCGCGGATGGTCAGCACGTCGCCGCTCAGCGTCGCCGTCAGGAGCTCGATGCTCCAGCCCCTGGACGGGCGCGCGCCGAGGAAGACGCAGACCACCGCGTGCGATGCGAGGTCGAGATCGGTCGGAACCTCCACCAGCAGTGCCGATGCGTCGTCGGGGTCGAAGGCCACCGCCACCGACTCCTCCCGGTGCTCGGCCGGTTCCGCGTCGAGCTCCGCCAGCGTAACCACCGGGGTGGTCGCGGTGGGCGTCGGTATCGCCGTCACCGTGGGCGTCGTGGCGCAGGCAGCCAGGGCGCCGGCCACGACGGCCAGCCCGGCGAAGGCGCGCGCCACGGGCCTAGCGGCCGTAGCTCAGGCGCTCGACCAAGCGTGGCGGCAGGCCCGCATCTCGCATCGCCTTCTGGGTGGCCGCGACGTCGTACGAGATGCGCCGGAACTCGACCACGTCCGCATCGGTGTCCATGACCAGGTAGGAAGCGGCCGGGTTGCCGTCGCGTGGCTGGCCGACGCTGCCGGGATTGACCAGCGACCGACCGGCTCGCACCGAGACCGGCTCGTCGGGCGTGGAGGCCACGGCGGCAACCTTGCCGTCGTCCGCGCGGAACACGATCGGCACGTGGGTGTGCCCGTGCAGGCACAGGTCGGTCGAGAAGGCGCCGAAGTTGGCGGCCGCCACCGACGCGCCGGTGACGTACTCCCACATCGGGTCGCGCGGCGAGCCGTGGACCGCGGTGAGTTCGCCCTCGGTGCGCACCTCGGGCAGGGTCGCCATGTAGGCGCGCGAGTTGTCGTCGATCCTCTCCGACGTCCAGCGGATGGCCCGTGCCGCGTCGGGGTTGAACCAGCCGCTGTCGATGGTCCCGATGGCCGCCGCGTCGTGGTTGCCGAGCACGCTGCGGGCCCCCATCTGCTGGAGCGCCACAATCACCTCGTTGGGCTGCGGCCCGTATCCCACGATGTCGCCCAGTACCCAGATCTCGTCCACCCGCGGAAGGTCGTTGCGCACCGCCTCCAGCGCCGCCAGGTTGGAGTGGATGTCGGAGAGGACGGCCAGACGCACGGCCCGTAGTCTACCGACGGTCGCCCTGCCGTCCGCCCGCGACTCAGCCGAGGGGACGCCGTGCGGGCTCGCCCGGACGCCGCGGGAACCGGGCCGGAGTCGGGCGCGCCTTGGGCACCACCACGAACGTGTGGCCGCCCAGCGGCGGGAGGCCGGCAGGCACGATACGCAGCCGCCCGCCTCCCAGCTGCCCGCTGGCCGCGCGCCCGCGTCTGACCTCGTCGTCCGTCTCGGACAGCGGTCCCTTCCAGGCCAGCAGTCGACCGCCGGGCCGGACCAGGGGCAGCGCCAGCTCGGACAGGACCGGCAGGGCGGCGCAGGCCCGCGCCGTGGCAACGTGGTACCGCTCGCGATGGCGGGGGTCGCGCCCGATCGCCTCGGCACGCTCTGCCACCACCGAAGCGTTACGCAGGCCGAGGGCTGCCACGAAGCTCTCCAGGGTGGCCGCCTTCTTCCCGACCGAATCGACCATGACCCACTCGACGTCGGGGCGCGCCAGCGCCAGCGGAATGGCCGGCACGCCGCCGCCGGAGCCGAGGTCCACGACGCGCACGTGGGACTCCGCGTCGAGCGCCGGCAGCGCGGCAAGCGCGTCGAGCAGGTGCAGGCGGGCGACGTCAGCCGGATCGGTGACCCGCGTGAGGTTTACCCGCCGGTTGGCGTCGAGCAGGAGGGCGACGTACCGCTCAACCGCGTCGAGGAAGTCGACCGGCAGCGGTGCGGCGAGGGCCGGCGCATCGGCCAGCAGCTCCGCCAACGCCGCGCGCGCCGCGCGCGCGGCGGCATCGGTGCCTGAGGCGGTGGTCGACAAAAGGAAAATGCCTCCTCGGCTGGCGTTTCGGTCTTCCCGGACGGTGCGGTCTGGACGGCCGGCTTTCGCATCGGCCCCGCACGCGCCCGGTTACCGTACTCGGCCACCGGGGAAGCAGGAGCGCCACCATACCTGCGGGAGAGGGTGGACAACAACCCGGCTTATCCACCAAGTCACGCACATCGTCCGGAATGTGGATAAGTACGGTGGATATACTCAGCCCCGATGGCGCCTGGGACACCCGGCGACGGTAGGATCGAGGAGTAGGTGGCGGCACCGACCCATTCGCCACCCCGTTTCGCGCACGACAGCGAGGCGGAGCTGGCGCGGATCCTCGATTACTACCAGGTCCAATGGCGATACGAACCCGACGTCTTCCCCATCTCCTGGAACGCCGAAGGCGTGGTCACCGAGTCGTTCGCGCCCGATTTCTACCTGCCCGAGGTGGACCTCTACGTGGAGCTGACGACGCTCAAGCAGTCCCTGGTGCGGCGCAAGAACCGCAAGCTGCGCTGGCTTCGCCAGCTGTACCCCGAGGTCCGGGTGAAGCTGTTTTACGCCCGCGACTTCAAGGCATTGATGCTCAAGTACGGCCGCCTCGACTTCCTGGCTGACGTGGAGGCCATGAATGGCAACGGCCCGCTGGACGCCGCGGCCGGCGCCGAAGCCTGACCGCGCACCGATGAAGTCCGCCGAGCCGGCCACCAGAGCGCCGATCCACGACGACGTGGAAGAGGTCCTCGTCAGCGAGCAGGAGATTACCGAGCGCGTCGGGCAGCTGGGCGGGCAGCTGGCGGCCGATTACGCGGAGCGCGACCCGGTGCTGGTCAGCGTCCTGAAGGGCTCGATCGTCTTCCTGGCCGACTTGATCCGGACCATGGAGATCCCGGTGTCGCTGGACCTGATGGAGGTCTCCAGCTACGGGGCCTCGACCGAGTCGAGCGGGCAGGTCCGTATCCTGAAGGACCTCTCCGGCCCGATCCAGGGGCGCGACGTGATCGTGGTCGAGGACATCATCGACACCGGGCTGACCATGAACTACCTGCTGAAGTACCTCCACGACAAGGGACCGGCGTCGATCCGCATCTGCTGCCTGCTGGACAAGCCGGCTCGCCGCCTGGCGGACATCCCCATCGACTACCGCGGATTCGTGATCCCCGACCGCTTCGTGATCGGCTACGGGCTCGACTACGACGAGCGATATCGCAACCTGCCCTACATCGGCGTCCTCAAGCCATCCGTGTACGGAGCCGAGCCGCCCGGGGGCTGACGGCATGACCGAGGGCTGACGGCATGACGGAGGGCCGCCGCTTCCGGGTGCCGATCCTACTCGGCAGCTTGCTGATGATCGTGGCCGGCTTCCTGCCGTGGTGGCGCGCCGGTGGCGGGTCGGTCAGCGGTGTGCCGGTGCCCACGGCCCAGGGGATCGGCCTGGAAGGCCCCGGGCTCGTCATCTTCGGGGCGGCGATCGCCGCGCTGGTGCTGCTGGACATCGGCTACATGCGTGGCCGCTGGGGCTTCCTCCTGGACTCCCCGTGGTCGTACCTCGTGCTCGGGATCGCCGCCGGCGGCGCGCTGGGCTACCGGCTCTGGGAGCTGTGGTCGGTGGGCTTCGTGCCGCTGCCCCAGGAGTCGCCGGGGATCGCCGCCGCCGCGGCCGGCGTGGCGCTGGTGCTGTACGGCGCCGGGGTGGGCTTCACCGTGCCGCGGAGGCATTGAGCACGTGAGCGGCCGTCGAGCGGCGGTCGCGGCCGGCGTGGTGGTCGTGTTGCTCGTCGCGGCCGCAGGGGCGCTGGCGCTGCGACCGCCGATTCGCGCGTCGGCAGGCGACGTCGGGGTCGAGTGTGCCGCCTCGGCCGGCCTCAGCGAGCCGGCGTGCGCGAGCTGGGGCCAAACGGTGGTGGCCGCAGGTCCGCCGTCGCGGACATTCGAGATGGAGGACCTCGGAAGGCTCACCCTCGAGCGGGGCTGGTTTGGGCTGGCGCCGTCCTGCGAAGCTCGGTGGTACACCACGCGCTACCCGGACGAGCCGGTCGCGACCAGGGTGGTGGACTGCCCAGGGTAACCAGCGGCGCGTCGCCGGGGCTGGGGTGCTAGTCCTGTCGCACCCAGATACCGGTCTCTAGGTCCTCGGCCCGCTCGCCGTCGCGGCACACATCGAGGACTTTGACGAACCGAATATCCCTGCCGTCCGGACCTTCGTCGTGCACGTGGTACGCGCCGCGAGCCTCCGGGCAGGCAGGATCTCCCTGGATCACGACGGTGAGGCCAACACCCTCCCATGTGCCGCTCCAACGCCCGGCGATCTCAAAGCGACCGTCGGCGATGACGAGCGTCGCGGCCGGCACGGCGCCGGTAGCCTCGCGGACGTAGGTGCCCTCCGACCAGTGCTCGCCGGTCGGCTCCGCCGCGATGAGGGTGGCCTGGCGTCCGGCACCAGCTAGCACAACGGTCGCCACTGCGGCGGCTACCAAGAGTACGGCATGGGGCCGAGGCGGCCGAGGAATCGGGCGATCCGCCGCCACGCTGGCAACGAGTTGGAGCGCGGCCAATGGGATGGCGACCGCCAACGCCCAGGCGGGCCGGAGGTCGACGCTGGTCGTGTGGCCGTCCCGGGCGATGGGAACGAGCTGCGCGGCGAGCACCAGTGTGGCGACGCCGGCGGCACCGATGCCTACCCAGCGGGGCACCGGACGACCGATCAGTCCCACGCCAGCCGCCAGGGCTGAAAATGCCGACGCAACGATCGCGGCCGGCAGGACGGGAGCCGCCGGCACGCGCCAGGCCGACAGCGTGATGGTCACGTGGCGGTAGCCCTCGCCGCGCACCTCCCGATCGTGGACCAGCCACTGGGGCACGAACGAGAGCACAAGGAGCACCACGCCGATCCCCGCCGCTGCGAGCAGCCAGCTGCGCCGGTCCACCGCGATCATCGAACCGGCAGGATGACCGGCGAGAGCAGCCACCACCCGATCACGACCAGTCCCAACAGCACGATGAGAGCGATCAAGGGACGCAGGTCCGGCCGGTAGTCGGCCGGTCCGCGCCCCCGGCCCGGGTCAGGCGCCACGCGACTCGTCCCTTAGATCTCGCCCAGGTATGCCTGGCGGACCTGTTCGTTCGCGGCGAGGTTGGCTGCCGTGTCGTCCAGGATGATCTTGCCGCTCTGGAGCACGTAGCCGCGGTTCGCGACCTGCAGCGCCATCTGGGCATTCTGCTCGACGAGCAGGACCGTGGTGCCCTGGCCGTTGATGTCGCGAATGATCTCGAAGATCTGCTCGGTAAGGATCGGCGACAGGCCCATCGACGGCTCGTCCAGCAGCAGCAGGTTGGGGCGCGCCATCAGCGCACGGCCAATGGCCAGCATCTGCTGCTCCCCGCCCGACAGCGTCCCGGCCTTCTGAGTACGGCGCTCGCGGAGGCGCGGAAAGAGCACGAAGACTCGCTCCAGGTCCTCGCCGATCGACGCGCCACGGCGGCTGAACGCGCCCATCTGCAGGTTTTCGAGCACGCTCATCCGGCTGAACACGCGGCGGCCCTCGGGCGCGTGGGCGAGGCCGCGCTCGACGATGCGGTGCGGCGGCACCTCCTGGATCTCCTCGCCGGCCAGGCGGACGGTGCCGCGTCGCGGCCGGTGCGTCCCGCTGATGGTCCGTAGCGTGGTCGTCTTTCCGGCGCCGTTCGAGCCGATCAGGGTAACGATCTCGCCACGGTTGACGTGAATCGAGATGCCCTTCAGGGCCTCGATGTTGCCGTAGAAGGTGTGGACCTCGTCGAGTTCCAGGAGGCGCTCGTCGGACCCGTTTCCATCGGTCATGCGCTGGCCGCCCCCTTGCCCAGGTAGGCCTCGATGACGCGCGGGTCGCGGCGCACCTCCTCGGGAGACCCGTAGGCGATCCGCTCGCCGTAATCGAGGACGGTGATCTCCTCGCTGACGCCCATGACCACCTTCATGTCATGCTCGATGAGGAGGATCGACAGGTTCAGGTCGTCGCGCAGGCGCCCGATGAGCCGCGTCATCTGGGCCGTCTCCCCGGGGTTCATGCCGGCCGTCGGCTCATCGAGCAGCAGGAGCTTGGGGTCGGAGGCCAGGGCCCGGGCGATCTCGAGGCGGCGCTGATCACCGTAGGGCAGGTTCTTGGCCCAGTGGTCTTCCACGCGGCGCGGCAGGCCCACCAGCCTCAGGAGCTCGCGCGCCCGCTCCCGGGTGGCCTGCTCCTCGGCGCGCACGCCTGGCAGGCGCAGCATCGATCCCCACCACGGAGCCTTCATCCTCACGTGCCGCCCCACCATGACATTGGCCAGGACGGTCATGGCGCCGAACAGGCGGATGTTCTGGAACGTCCGCGCGATACCGCGCTCGACGATCACGTGCGGCGTCAGTCCGACGATGGACTCGCCCTCGAAGGCGATGTCCCCGCTGGTTGGCTGCAGCATGCCGGTCAGCTGGTTGAAGAACGTGGTCTTGCCCGCCCCGTTGGGGCCGATCAGCGACACGATGCGTCCGCGCGGGACCACGAAGTCGATGTCGCGATTGGCGACCAGGCCGCCGAAGCGGATGGTGACCTTGTCGGCGCGCAGGATGGCGTCGGCCGCGTCGGACGTGCCGACGGCGGGAACCGCGCGGGGAGCCGTCGTATGGGTCATGGGCCGATGCTTGCCTCCGCCGGCTTGCGACTGGTCGGAGCGGTCGGCTGCTCACCCTCGCCCGCCTCCTCCTCGCTCTCCTCGTGGAGCTCGGCTGCCCGCTGTCTGGACGGCAGGAGGCCCTCCGGCCGCAGCAGCATCATGGCCACCAGCACGGCGCCGTAGATCAGCAGCCGGTACGCCTCGAATTCGCGCAGCAGCTCCGGCAGGCCGACCAGCACCAGCGCGCCCACAATCACGCCGGCGATGTTCCCCATGCCGCCCAGGATGATGAGCGCCAGGGTGTTGATGCTGATCAGGATGTTGAAGCTGTTCGGGAATATCGTCCCGATCTTGGCGCTGAAGAACGCGCCGGCGATGCACCCGATGGCTGCGCCGATGGCGAATGCGAGCAGCTTGTAGACGATGGTGTTCACGCCCGATGCCTCGGCGGCCGACTCGTCCTCGCGCATGGCGTTCCACGCCCGCCCGACCCGCGAGTTGGCCAGGCTGATCGCCACCAGCGCCGCCACGACGCAGAAGGCCAGGATCGGGTAGTAGACCGACTCGGGCGCGCGCTCGAAGGGTTCCGCCGGCGGGATGCGGGTGATCCCCTGGGCGCCCCCCAGATAGGGCTGCAGCCATGCCGAGCCGACCAGGATGCGAGCGATCTCCCCGAAGCCGAGCGTCACGATGGCCAGGTAGTCGCCCCGCAGGCGCAGAACGGGCGCACCGATCATGAGGCCGATGGTCACCGATAGGAGGATGACGAAGGGAAGCGAGACCCAGAAGGGCAACCCGGGGGCAAAAGCAGGGGAGCCAGGAGACGTAAACACGCCCACGGTGTAGGCCCCAACGGCATAGAAGGCGACGTAGCCAAGGTCCAGCAGGCCGGCGAAGCCGACCACGATGTTCAGGCCCAGCCCAAGCAGCACGAAGAGGCCGACCTGGGTGACGACGTCGGACAGGCGGCGTCCAACGATCTGCGGCAGGAGCAACAGAAGGACGAAGGCCACGCCGAGCAATGCCCAGCGCACCAGGTTGGCTCGGCTCCCGGTCGCGAGCGCCTGCCCGCGGCCACGCAGCGCGCCGCCGGAGCGGCCGGCGTAGAGGGCGCCGCCCGCGAGCGCCGCGATGACGACCGCGGCTGGCAGCTGCAGGGCGCCGCGCGCGTACACCAGGTCCTCGACAAACTCCAGCCCGACGTTGGCCAGGATCACTGACAGGAACGGCTCCAGCAACGCGACCAGCAGCACGGCAAGGCCCGCCACGATGGCGGCTCGCGCCGCAAGCCCGGGCAGCAGCACCAGTGCCGACCCGACCAGGCCGGCCAACGTCCCACCGGCGACGAGCATGAGCGAGCCCGGGACGGGCTCCAGCCCCAGCCACAGGATGTTGGCCAGCGGGGGGCGGGCGTTGACCAGGACGGACGCCGCAGCGTTGGAATCGGCGAGGAGGGCCAGGCTTGCCAGCGCCACGCCGCCCGCCGCCCCCGCGACCGTGCCGGACAGCAGGCGCCTCCCGGGCCCCGTAGGGACCTCCTCCTGCAGGCGGGGAGCGGCCGCTCGGTTGGCAATGACCAGGATGGCCAGGAATGGCATCAGGAACCCGAGGCCGACTCCTCCATCCTCAACCACCATGGAGAGGTCCAGGACCGTCCGCTCCTGGAACGAGCCGACCATGCCCACCATCCCAAGGTGCAAGCACGCCACGCCGGCAATGACGCCAAAGAGGAGGATCCGACCCAGCATGCCGCGCATGTGCTAGACGTGCTCCTTGCGGCCGAGGAACCCGGCCGGGCGGAAGATGAGCACCAGGACGAGCACGGTGAAGGCGATGGCGTCCTTTAGCTGGTTCGGGGATGCCACGCCATAGCCCTCCAGCAGCAGGTACGGCGCCACCGCCTCAAGGAGCCCGAGCGCGAGGCCGCCGAGCATGGCGCCGACGATGTTGCCGATGCCGCCGAGCACGGCGGCCGTGAAGGCCTTGATGCCCGGCAGGAAACCCATGATGAAGATCACCTGGTTGAAGAGTTGGACATACAGCACCCCGGCCACGCCGGCGAGCAGCCCGCCGATGGCGAATGTGATCTGGATGACGCGGTTGACGTCGATGCCCATCATGGCCGCCACGTCCTTGTCCTCGCTAACCGCGCGCATGGCACGCCCGGTGCGCGTGCGCTCCACGAACAGGTACAGGCCGGCCATCAGGGCCAGGGCTGCGACGATCACCAGCAGCTGATCGGTCCGAACCGCGAATCCCAGGACGCTGATGCTGCCCTGCAGCTGCGGGAACTCGGGGTAGGCGTTGACGCCCGAGCCGTAGAAGCCTCGCGCGGTGTACTGCAAGAAGAGCGACGCGCCGATGGCGGTGATGAGCGGCACCAAGCGGGGAGCGTTGCGGAGCGGCCGGTAGGCGATGCGCTCGAGCAGTACGGCGACGGTCATGGACACCAGCATGGCGACCAGGATGACCAGCAGGAAGGCCACCCAGGGCTGCGACTGGATCATCCCTGCATCGTTGAGGTATCGCGCGGCGAACAGGGCCGTGAAGGTCCCGAACATGAACACTTCGCCGTGGGCGAAGTTGATCATGAACAGGATCCCGTAGACGAGCGTGTATCCCAGCGCCACCAGGGCGTAGACGGAGCCCAGCGCGATGCCGGAGAGGATGAAGCTCTGCCAGTTCGCCAGGCTGTAGCGGCCCGCCGTCAGCGTCAGGAACGCTCCCCAGGCGGCGATCAGGATCAGGCCGCCCCCCAGCAGCCATAGGAACAGCGAGACCAGGTTGAGGCGCCGGGGACTGGTTGCGACGGCTGCCATCACGTCTCCTGGCGGGATAGTGCGAACGGCGGG
>DATADC010000164.1:0-1569 GCA_036258735.1 Candidatus Limnocylindria bacterium | reverse complement strand
CCCCGTGGCGGTAGGTGATGGCCTCAACCAGGCTCGGCCCCTCGCCGGCCCGCGCCCGGTCGACGGTCCGCCGCGCCATCTCGTACACCGTCTCGACGTCGTTGCCGTCCACGACCAGCGGCGCCAGCCCGTAGGCCGCGGCCCTGTCCGCGGCCGGCCGCTTCACGGCGGTCACGGCGCCGATCGGCGTGTACTCCATGTAGTGGTTGTTCTCGCAGACGAAGACGACGGGCGCCCTCCAGACCGCGGCCAGGTTGAGCGCCTCGTGGAACGCGCCGATGTTCGTGGTCCCGTCGCCGAAGAAGCAGACCGCCACCTGTCCCGAGCCGCGGTACTGCGCCGACCACGCCGCCCCGACCGCGATGGGCATGTGCGCCCCGACGATGGCGTACGAGCCCATGACGCCGTGCTGCACGCTGGTCAGGTGCATGGACCCGCCCTTCGCGCCATTGAGCGCGCCCTGCTTGCCCATCAGCTCCGCGAGCGCTGGCGCCATCGGCACGCCGCGCGCCAGGTTGTGGTTATGGCCGCGGTAGGTGCAGAAGGTCCAGTCGTCCTGGCGCATCGCGGCCGCGAAGCCGGACGCCACCGCCTCCTGGCCGATACCGAGGTGCGTGGTGCCGCGGACCAAGCCTGCCAGGAACAGCTCGTGGGTCCGCTGCTCGAAGGCGCGGCACTCGACCATGGTGCGGTACAGCCGTAGCCGCAGGTCGCGGTCGATCTCGGCGCGTGGAACGGTCGTGGTCGCCATCAGTACGCGTTGGCCACGAACAGCTCCGCGGAGGGGAAGCGCGTGATGACCTGCGGGCCGTCACCCGTGACGACGACCTCCTCCTCGATCCGCGCGGCCGAGTAGCCGTCCTTGGCCGGGCAGTAGGTCTCCAGCGCGATCACCATTCCCTCCTTGAGCTCCACCGGGTTGTCCAGCGAGTTGAGGCGGCTGATGATCGGCCGCTCGTGCAGGAACAGCCCCACGCCGTGGCCGAACTGGAGGCCGAAGCACTCCATCTCACTGTCGAAGCCGAACTCCCCCGCCCTGGGCCACACCGATGCCACCTGGTCGGTGCTGACGCCCGGCCGCATGAGCTCGATCGAGGCATCGATCCACTCGCGTGCCCGCTTGTAGGCGTCGCGCTGCGCATCCGTGGCGGTCCCGACGGTGAACGTCCGGTAGTAGCAGGTCTTGTAGCCCACGTAGGTCTGGATGATGTCGAAGAAGGCCTGGTCCCCCGGCCGGATCAGCCGGTCACTGAAGACGTGGGGATGCGGGGAGCAGCGCTCGCCGGAGACGGCGTTGATGTTGTCGACGTGCTCCGAGCCCATCTCGAACAGTGCCTTGGTGACCTCCGCCACGAGCTGGCTCTCGCGGATGCCGGGCTTGAGGCGCTCGGCGATGAGCTGGTAGGCGCCGTCGACCATCGCGCAGGCGGTGTTGAGCAGCGTGATCTCGTCGGCCGACTTGACCTCTCGGGCGTCGAGCATCGTCTGCTGCCCGTCGCGGACCGTGATGCCCTCCGCCTCCAGGGCGGCCAGCATCGGCGGCTCCACGACGTCGACGCCGAGGGGCAT
>DATADC010000163.1:0-5617 GCA_036258735.1 Candidatus Limnocylindria bacterium | reverse complement strand
ACCAGGGCCCGGTGACCGCGGTCCACCAGGTCGGCCGCCCGCTGGCGGGCGCCAGCCACGTCGGGTGCCAGGCTTCGCAGGGCGCGGCCCTCGGCCGCCAGCCGCTGCTGTCGCACGCTGAGGCTGGCGAGCAACGCGCCGGCGGCGCGCTCGCGGAGGCGGGCCAGGATGGCGGGGAACTGGGTGGCATCCGGCACGGCCTGCTCGGCCGCGGCCGAGGGAGTCGGAGCGCGCACGTCCGCCGCGAAGTCGGCCAGGGTCACGTCGCTCTCGTGGCCGACGCCCACCACGATCGGCACCGGGGCTGCTGCCACCGCACGCACCACGCGTTCGTCGTTGAACGACCACAAGTCCTCCAGCGAGCCTCCGCCGCGCGCCAGGATGACGAGGTCCAGGTCGCGCTGCGCGTAGACGCGGTGCAGCGCGCGCACGATGGCCCCCGAGGCCGCGACCCCCTGCACGATCGTCGGCGCCAGCACCAGCTCGGCGAGCGGGTAGCGGCGGCGGATGACGTTGTTGATGTCGCGCCAGACTGCGCCGACCGGCGACGTCACCACGCCGATGCGTCGCGGCCAGCGCGGCAGCGGCCGCTTGCGTCGGTCGTCGAACAGGCCCTCGGCGGCAAGCCTGATGCGCAGCTGTTCGTAGCGCTGGTGCAGGTCGCCGGCGCCGGCCGGCGTGACGGTCAGCACGTACAGCTGGTACACGCCCTGCGGCTCGTAGCCGCGCAGGCGCCCGTGACAGATGACCTGCATGCCGTGCTGCGGCCGCACGTTGGCCACCGCCAGCTCCTCGCGGAAGAGCACCGCACGGATCTGGCTGGCCGCGTCCTTGAGCGTGAAGAAGCAGTGGCCGCTGGGCGGGAACGACGGCTGGCTGACCTCGCCCTCGACCCAGACGTCGGCCAGCATCGGGTCGCCGTCGAGCAGGACGCGCACGCGCCGGTTCAGGTCGCTGACGCGCAAGATTCGCGGCGCGGGGCGAGCCCCATCGGGGACCTGGTCCCACAGGCTCGGTTGCGGCTCGCTCATGGGACGGTGCCTACTGGATCCGGGTGACGTACTCGCCGGTGCGCGTGTCCACGCGGATGGTGTCGCCCTCGTTCACGAACAGCGGCACCTGCACCACCAGGCCAGTCTCGAGCGTCGCCGGCTTCTTGGCGCCGGTGGCGGTGTCCCCGGCGAACCCCGGCTCGGTGCGCGTGACGGCAAGGTCGACAGCCACCGGCAGGTCCACGCCCAGCACCTCGCCCTCGTAGGTGCTGACCATGACCTCGGTGTTCTCCTTGAGGTACCGCGCATCGTCGGCCAGCATGGCGGCGCGGATGGCGAACTGGTCGTACGACTCGCTGTCCATGAAGTGGTACGCGTCGCCGTCGGAGTACAGGTACATGGCCTTGCGCTGGTCGACCCGGGCGCGCGGCCATCGCGTCCCCGCCTGGAACGTGCGCTCGACGATGTCGCCCTTTCGCACGTTCTGGAGCTTCATGCGGACCTGTGCCGAGCCGCGGGCCATCTTGATGTGCGTCCAGTCCAGGACCTTCATCAGCTGCCCGTCCAGCTCGATGATCACGCCCTTCCTGACGTCGCCGGTGCTGATCACGCCCGAAGCATATGCCAGCGCGCCCGGCTCCTACAGGACCAGCAGCTCGCGCGGCGAGTGTGTGAGCCGACGGGGACCGGAGGCCTCGAGGACCACGTCGTCCTCGATCCGAATCCCCATCTCACCCGGGAAGTAGACCCCGGGCTCCAGCGTGAAGACCATTCCCTCCTCCAGTGGCCGGTCCCAGGTCAGCAGCCGCGGCTCCTCGTGGGTCTCCAGTCCGATCCCGTGGCCGAGGCCGTGCGTGAACGCCTCTCCAAGCCCCGCCCGTGCGAGCGAGTCACGGGCGACGGCGTCCACATCAGTCCCCGCCACGCCGACCGCCACCGCCTCGAAGGCGCGCTCCTGGGCCTCGCGGACCGCCTGGTAGCGCCGTCGCGCCTCGGCATCGGGCCGGCCGAAGTACACCGTGCGCGTCATATCGCTGCGGTAGCCATCCACCTGGCAGCCGAAGTCGATGAGCAGCGCCTGACCGACGGTCAGCGACGCCCCAGACGGCCGGCCATGAGGCATGGCGGCGCGGGGACCGGCAAGGACCAGGGGTTCGAAGGCCAGCGCCTCCGCGCCGTTCTGCCGGAACCAGTCAGCGATCTCCCAGGCCACCTCCGACTCGGCGGTTCCCGGCCGGACGATGCCCAGCAGGTGGCCAAGGCAACGGTCGGTGAGGGCGCACGCCCGCTCGATGGCGGCCACCTCGTCGAGGTCCTTGCGCACGCGGAGTCGCTCGAGCTCGTCGTCCACGGTCTGCAGCAAGAGGCCGGCGGCCGTGAGCCCGGACCATGCGGCGTGGCTCAGGACCCGGGCCTCGGCGCCGAGCCGCGTCACTCCGAGCTCCGCCGCGACGGGCGGGAGCCCGGTGTGGATCTCCCCACGGGTGCGACGCACCTCCCAGCCGGGGCATTCACGCTCGGCCTGCTCGGTGTATCGAGCGTCGGCCAGGACCAGCTGCGCGTCTCCCGTCAGCAGGAGGGTGCCTGACCAGCCCGAGGTGGCCTCCTCGCCGGGGCCGAGCGTGAAACCGGACAGCCAGCGCTTGGCGGCGCTGCGGCTGACGAGCAGCGCGTCCAGACCCTGGTCGCGCAGGATGGCGCGTGCCCGCTCGAGGCGCGAGCCCGCCTCCATCACGCGTCAGCGCATTCCTGGTTGGCGCGGGCGATGTTCTGCTGGTGCTCGGCGTAGGTGCGGGCGAAGTAGTGCGAGCCATCGCGTTGGCCGTCCGGGCAGCCGGCCACGAAGTACAGGTAGCCGCTCTCGGTATCGGCGAAGGCGACCGCTTCGAGCGACCCCATCCGCGGCGAGGCTATCGGCGTCGGAGGCAGTCCCGGGGTCACGTAGGTCTGGTACGCCTCCAGGCGCCTGGGGACCTGGACGTCCCTGCCCGCGGTCTGCAGCTCCGGCCACCACTCGATGGCCCCCCACTCGTCCACGGGCGCCCCTCGATGCTGCCTGGTGGCGAGCGCGTACTGCAGCGTCGGGTCGGCATTCAGCAGGCCGGCGGTCTCGCCCGTCGGGTTGTTGATGCGGTTGAGGTACACGCCGGCGATTAGCGGCCGCTCCTCGTCGAGCACCGCCTCGCGCTCCACGATGCTGGCCAGGGTCACCGCCTCATCCACCGACAGGCCCTGCGCGGCGATGGCGTCCGCGATCTGCGGCGTGAACCGTTCCTCGAAGTTGCCGAGGAGGACCTCGACCATCTCGCGAGCGTCGATGTTCGCGAAGACGCGGTAGGTATCGGGGTAGAGGTAGCCCTCCAGCGTGCGGTCCACCGGCAGGTCCGCCAAGAAGGCGTACTGGTTCACCAGGTCTGCGGGCGGGCGTCGTACCAGCTGGGCGAACTCCTCGAGGTTGAGCGTCAGTGGCGTGGAGCCGACGTAGCCCACCACTTCCTCCAGTCGCCAGCCCTCCTGGAAGGTGAGCTCGACCTCGTCGCCCGCCTCGTTGCGCAGGGCGGCCACGATCTCCGAGGGGCGCATGGCGGGCGACAGGTCGTACGTGCCCGCCTCCAGCGTCCCCTCGCGGCCGGCCTGCAGGACCGCGTACTGGAAGGCCAGCGGGCTGCGTACCAGCCCGTGGTCGAACAGCATCTGGCCGATGTCGGCGTCCGACGAGCCGAGCGCCACGCTCACCGTCACCCGCTGCTCGCCACCCACCGGCTCGTCGGTCAGCGCGCCCGGGTCGTACCACTCCACGAAATCGCGCACGATGCCGTGCTCGATCGAGCCGGGGTTCTCCTGCACCCACTGCATCAGCCGCGGCGCGAATGCCAGGAAGCCGATGAAAATGAGCACGCCGACCAGCGCGATCACTCCTGCGAACCAGCCCAGCAGCACGACCGGCTGAAAAGGTCGCCGGCGACGGATGGGGCGATCTCGTTCCTCGCGCAGCTGGCGAATGCGCGCGTTGCGGCGGTCCTCCTGTCCCCAGACAGGGTCGGGCGATCGGGTCATTCAGGCTCCTGGGAGAGGTCCAGGTATTCTTGCAGGATCAGCCGGGCGGCAGCCGAGTCCAGCTCGCCGCTGTCACGCCTGATCTCGCGACCCTCGGCCGCAAGCTCCTCGGCGGCCTGCCAGCTGGTCAGCCGCTCGTCCATGTAGGCCACCTGCAGGCCGATGGCGGCCAGCCGCTCCCCGAAGTCCCGCGCTGCGGCCGCCTGGGGCCCCTCGCTGCCGTCCATGTTGCGAGGCAGCCCCACCACCACCAGCTCGGCGTCCTCGTCGCGTACGAGGGCCGCGATGGTGTCGAGATCCACCGCCATGCTCTGGCGCCGCAGGGCCGGTCGGGCGAATGCCATGGCGGTTTCTGTGTCTCCGACCGCGATCCCGATCCGCTTCTTGCCATGGTCCAGGCCGATGACTCGCGTCATTCCACCTCCACGCTGACCCGCCACGCGATGTCCGGTACGCGATCCACCCAGCCGGGCCACAGGACCACGTCCACCGCGCCCAGCGAGGATAAGGCGGCCTCCGCCTCCGCCTCGGTCATGCCGTCGACCTGGCTGCGGATGCTCTCCGCGTCCAGCACCGGGTCCGCCTCGGCCGTGACGCGCACGCGGACCACCATACGATCGCCTCGGCTCGTGACGCGCTCGATCGCGACGCTCACCGTCTCCTGGGCGATGGTTCGGCCCGCGGGCACGACGGTCGTATCGGCCAGCAGGCGCTCGGCGGCCGCAGCCTCCACCGCCCCTGCCTCGACGTGCGCCCGTCGATAGGCCAGCGTCCCGCTCAATGTGAACGTCTCCTGCCCACGCTGCCCGACCAGGCCGGACGGCACGTCGACCTGCGGCTCGCCGGCCTCGACCGGCGCGTACAGCATGCCGTCCTGCTCGTTCAGCCCCTCGTCCAGCTCGGCGGCCAGCTCGCGGCGCACCGCCGTGGCCGCTCGGTTGACGTCCTGCCGCGTGACGCGTGGCTGCTCGTTGTCGCTGCCTCCCGCGGTGGGGTCCGGGTTACGTACCAGCCGGTTGGGGTTGTCCGGCAGGCCGCGGAGGTAGCCGCGTATCTCATTGTCGAGGACGGTATCGATGGCGTCGGCCGGCACGTTGCCGCCCGGCCCCGGCGAGACGGCTACGACCTCGACCGACGCCTCGCCGGGGACGAAGGGGTTGAAGAAGCCGAACGGCACGATGATGCCCTCGACCGTCTCGAACACGACATCGCCGGCGGCCACGCGCGTGCCGGCGCGGACCTCCACGTCCACGGTGTTCCAATTCGAGAAGACCACGGCGCCGATGGCCGCGGTCGGTTCGCGGAAGATCCCGGTAGCCTCGCCTGTCACCGTGGCCGAGGCCTCGCCCTGGTCCACTCCGTCCGGCGGGATCTCGAGCGTGTACGTCACGGGCTCGATCGGGACGCGGGTGGGCGTGATGGTGATCGATGCGGCGGGCGCCACGATCGCCGCCGCGCCCACCGCGGCCAGCAGGAGCAACACCCCGACCGCCGCCAGGGCGCGAGGCAGCGGTCCTCGGTGCCGCGCGCGCGGACTGGGCGCGGCCACGCGCCTGAGCGGTTCGGCG
>DATADC010000162.1:0-5405 GCA_036258735.1 Candidatus Limnocylindria bacterium | reverse complement strand
CGCGAACAGTGCCAGCTTGCCGGCATACTCGGGCAGCGACAGGACGGCCACCGCGCCGGCCTGGGCCAGCGCCTCCACCATCAGCACGCCGGGCATGATGGGGCGCTCCGGGAAGTGGCCGGTGAACTGCGGCTCGTTGGCCGTCACGTTCTTGGTTGCGACCACGCGGCGCCCGGGCTCCAGCTCGACCACGCGATCTATGAGCAGAAATGGGTAGCGGTGCGGGATGACCCGCATGATGTCGGCTGCCTCCATCGGCACGTCTGCCTCCATCGGCATTGCCTCGCTCGTCATGCGCTGCCCGCCACGAAGGCGGCCGGGCCAACGCGGTCCAGCAGGTTGGTGCTGACCTCGGCGTCGAGGAAGGCATCGGTGTGGATGATGCCGCGGTGGAAGGGCAGGTTCGTGCGCACGCCCTCGACCTGGAACTCTGCCAGCGCCCGGCGGGCGCGCGCCACGGCCGATGGACGGTCCTCGCCCCACACGATGAGTTTCGCCAGCAGGGAGTCGTAGAAGGGCGGCACCTCATACCCGGCGTAGATGTGGGTGTCCACGCGCACGCCGGGGCCGGCGGGCAGCTGCAGCTCGTCGATCACGCCGGTCTGCGGGGCGAAGTTATCACCGGGATCCTCGGCGTTGATGCGGAACTCGATGGCGTGGCCGCGCAGCTGCACCGCCTCCTGGGTCAGGCTCATCCGCTCGCCGGCGGCGAGGCGGATCTGCTCGGCGATGAGGTCGACGCCGGTCAGCATCTCGGTCACCGGGTGCTCCACCTGGATGCGGCAGTTGATCTCGATGAAGTAGAAATTGCCGTCCCGGTCCAGCAGGAACTCGAGCGTCCCGGCGCTCTCATAGCCCGCGGCAACCACCGAACGGATGGCCAGGTCGCGCAGCCGCTCGCGGCTCGGCTGAGTCATGGCCGGCGAGGGGGCCTCCTCGATGATCTTCTGGTGCCGCCGCTGCACGCTGCAGTCCCGCTCGCCCAGGTGCACCCCGTTGCCGTGCTGGTCGATCAGCACCTGGACCTCCACGTGGCGCGACTCCTCGATCCACTTCTCGAAGTACACGCTGTCGTCGCCGAAGGCGGCCTGCGACTCGGATCGGGCCAGCGGCAAGTTGGTCTCCATCTCGCGCGCGGTGCGTACCAGGCGCATGCCGCGGCCGCCGCCGCCGGCCGAAGGCTTGAGCAGCACCGGGTAGCCCGCCTCCTGGGCCTGGGCCAGCGCATCGGGCAGATCGCTGACGATGCCGCGGCTGCCGGGCACGGTGGGCAACCCGTTGGCGGCCAGCATGCGACGCACGGCGTACTTGCTGCCGAAGCGCTCCAGGACCTCGGCGCGCGGCCCGATGAAGTGCAGGTCGTGCGCGGCCACCACCTCGGCGAAGCCGGCGTCCTCCGAGAGGAAACCGTAACCGGGATGGATGGCGTCGCAGCCAGTGATGAGAGCGGCCGATACCACGGCCGGCTGGTTGAGGTAGCTCTTGCGTGCCTCCGCGGGACCGATGCACACCGCCTCGTCCGCCATGCGCACCGCCAGCGTCTCGCGGTCCGCCTCGCTGTAGGCCACCACCGCCGGGATGCCCAAATCGCGGCAGGCGCGCAGGATGCGCAGCGCGATCTCGCCACGGTTGGCGATGAGGATCTTGCCGAACACGCTAGACCGATGCCTCCGCCGGCACGCCGGACAGCGCCGCCACGGTGGCGGCGAGGCTGGCGACGTCCGACACGTTGAGGGTCCGCGCCTGCGGCGCGATACGCTTCACCATCCCGGTCAGGGCGCCGCCCGGGCCGCATTCCACGAAGGCGTCCACGCCCTCGTCCAGCATGCGCCGCACCGATGCCACCCACTCCACCGGCGAGCGCACCTGCTCGGCCAGCAGGTTGCGCAGCTTTCCGGCATCCCGCTCCGGCTCGGCGGTGACGTTGCTGATCACCGGGACGCCGGCCTCCCGCCACGCGACCGATTCGAAGGCCTCGGCCAGCGCGTCGCTCACCGGCGCCATGTGCGGGGAGTGGAACGGGCCGCTGACCCTGAGCGGGATCAGGCGGCGCGCACCCGCCGTGCGGAGCGCCTCCTCCACTGTCGCGAGGCCGTCGGTCGTGCCGCTCACAACCACCTGGCCGGGGGCGTTGTCGTTGGCGATGACCACGTCCGCGGGCGAGGCGACCGCCTCCAGGGCCCGCTCAACCGCCTGGCGGTCGAGCCCGATGACCGCCGTCATGCCGCCGCTCGTCGACGCGGCCGCCATCAGCTCGCCGCGTCGGGCGACCAGCCGCAGCGCATCCACGAAGGCCAGGACATCGGCCGCGACCAGCGCCGCGTACTCGCCCACCGAGTGCCCCGCCACGAACGCCGGCGAGACCTCCAGGCGGGCGCGAAGCGCCGCGAACGCGGCGACCGACGCCGTGAGCAGCGCGGGCTGCGTCCAGCGCGTGTCGTTCAGCCGCTCCTCGGGACCGTTCCAGGCCAGGTCGCTCACCGACCAACCCAGCACGGCGTCCGCCTCGTCGAACGCGGCGCGCGCAGCCGGCACCGCCTCCGCCAGATCGCTTCCCATGCCGACCGCCTGCGACCCCTGCGGTGAGAAGAGCAGGGCGACGGTCATTCGGCCGGCTCCAGCTCGATCACGACCTGGCCGTATTCGACCGGCTCGCCCGCCTCGGCCACCAGGTGGCGTACGGTGCCGCGCCGCGGGGCGCGCACCTCGTGTCGAACGCCGAGCATGTCGACGTGGCCAAGCACGTCTCCCTTGTCGACCCCGAGCCCGGGCCCGAGCTTCTCGGCAAAGCCGAAGTAGCCGACGGCCGGCGAGGTCACCCCGTGGTTCGTTCCTGCGGCGGGACGCTGCTCCACGCCACGATGTGGCTGGCCGCCACCGGCGGCGGCGCCGGCCGCCGCCCGATCCGCTTCCGGCTTGGCGGGCGCACCTGCCACCCGCACGCGCAACTCGCCATGGCGCACCTCCAGCTCTCCCAAGCCGTGGCTGCCGAGTCGCGCGGCCAGCTTCGGCACGATCTCCCTGGCGGCGAGCTCGACCTGGCGCAGGTCGCTGTCGGGGTCGCTCATGCGCCTTCCTCGTTGTCGGTTGAATCATCCCCGCTGGGCCACACCTCGCTCCACCGCGGGCGGCGCGGGACGCCTGGCAGCCGCAGCAGGCGGCCGATCCGGGCGCGCAGCGTTGCGGCCTCGGCGGGGACGGTCGGCTCCACCTCGGTCTCGATGATGACGCCGATGCCGCGCAGTCGAGCATAGCGGGTCGCCAGCAGCGCCTCAGGCTCGAGGCGGGTGACGCGGCCGAGCGATGCCAGCACTGCCTCGCGGATGGCCCGCGCGGTGGCGGCGACATCCTCCTGGGCGCCGCCACCGGGCTCGTCGATGATGCGGTCGATCACGCCCAGCTGGAGCTGGTCGGCCGCGGTCATGCGCATGGCGGCCGCCGCCTCGGGTGCCTTGTCGGGCGCGCGCCACAGGATGGAGGCGCAGCCCTCCGGCGAGATGACCGAGTACACCGCGTTCTCCAGGGCCAGCACCTCGTCGCCGACGCCGATGGCCAGCGCGCCGCCGGAGCCACCCTCGCCCACGATGACCACCACGATCGGCACCTGGAGCGCGGTCATCTGCTTGATGCTGGCCGCGATGGCCTCCGCCTGGCCGCGCTCCTCGGCGGCGGGGCCGGGAAAGGCGCCGGCGGTGTCCAGCAGCGTGACGACCGGCATGCCCAGCTTCTCGGCCACGCGCATGAGGCGCTGCGCCTTGCGGAAGCCCTCCGGATGTGGCGAGCCGAAGTTGCGATGGATGTTCGACTCGGTGTCGGTCCCCTTCTGGTGCCCGATGACCATCACGGGACGCCCGTCGAGCAGCGCCGGCCCGCCGACGATGGCCGGGTCGTCGCGGAAGCTGCGGTCCCCATGCAGCTCCACGAACTCGTCGAAGATGTGGCTCACCAGCTCGAGGGCGCGGGGTCGCTGGGGATGGCGAGCCAGCTGGACGCGACGCCAGGCCTCCTGGACCGCGTCGGGCGTGGATGCCTGCGCCGTCATCGACCGTCCCTGGCCCGTGGCGGGCGTGCCGGTTCAGCCGCGGGAGCCGGGGGACCGCCGTTGCCGCCCTCGGTCTCGACGTCGATGCCGATGGTCTCGCTGACTGCGTCACCCAGGCGCTCGGCAAGGCCCGACAGCACTCCGATCGGGCCGCGAGGCCGCTCGAGCTGCCATACCGCATCCTCGGCGGCGACCGGCAGGAGCTTGAGCAGGCGCGCCAGCGTGTCCCGCAGCTCGGCGCGAGGCACCACCATGTCGACGAAGCCGTGCTCCAGCAGGAACTCGGCGCGCTGGAAGCCCTCGGGCAGCTCCTCCCCCACCGTGCCGCTGGCCACGCGCGCGCCGGCGAAGCCGATCAGGGCGCCGGGCTCGGCCACGATCACGTCTCCCAGGCTGGCGAAGCTGGCCAGCACGCCGCCGGTCGTGGGGTCGGTGAGAACGGAGATGAACGGCACGCCGGCCACGTCCATGCGCGTCAGGGGCGCGGTCGTCTTGGCCAGCTGGAGCAGCGACAGGGTGCCCTCCTGCATGCGCGCTCCGCCCGATGCCGACACGACGATGGCCGGGATGCGCTGGTCGATGGCCGTCTCCAGGCAGCGCGCCACCTTCTCCCCCACCACGCTGCCCATGCTCCCGCCCATGAACCGGAAGTCGAAGAGACCGATGGCCACGGGCCTGCCGTCGATGCGCGCGGTGCCCCAGATGGCCGCCTCGCGCAGCCCGGTCTTGATGCGGCTTGCCTCGAGGCGGTCGCGGTACGCCTGCTGGTCCACGAATGAGAGCGGGTCTCCGGAGGTGAGGCCGGCGTCGCGCTCCACGAAGCTATCGCGGTCCACCAGCAGGTCCAGCCGCTCGCCGACGCTCATGCGGAAGTGATGGCCGCACGTCGGGCACACGCGCTGGTTGCGCTCCAGCTGCTTGTTGAAGATCTGAGACTCGCACGACGGGCACTTGGTCCAGGCGTCGGTCGGCCCGTCACGGCGCCCCAGGGGGAACTTGATGCGCATCAGTCCGCCGCCTACCTCCAGCCTGCCCGATGCGGATGCCGCCGCGTCGAGCGCCACGCGAAGAAAGCCGTCACCGTGACGCCGACGGCGGCCGATGAAACCGCGCCCGCCGCGATGAGTCGACCCGGACGCTCCGTGGCCTGCCGCACCAGCGTTGAGACGCGATTACCGGCGCGCTCGACCCAGTCGTTCGCCGCCAAGCGCTGCGCGAGCGCGGTCTCGAAGCGCGGAGACCCTCGCCCGCTCGCTGCGCCCGGTGCCCGCGTCTCCGCGCTTCGAGGCCGCGCTCGCGCGGCGCCTGGCGGCGAACGACTGGGTCGAGCGCGCCGGCAATCGCGTCTCAACGCTGGTGCGGC
>DATADC010000161.1:0-15278 GCA_036258735.1 Candidatus Limnocylindria bacterium | reverse complement strand
AGAGGGAGATCGTCACGATGATCGGCTCGCGACGAAAATCCGTGCGGGCATTCATTCTGGTGCTCACGGCCGTCCTGGGACAGTCGGTCGCCGCGTGCTCCGGGCAGGCGTCGGGGACAGCCTCTCCACCACCGGCAACCGTGGCCCTGGCGCCAACATCTGCCGCCCCGACCATCGCCCCGACGACCGCGCCCACGAAGGCACCTGCGTCGACGCCAGCCCTGCCCGCTCCCGCCGCGCTCCAGGGACGTTGGCGGGCCGAGATCGGGCCCGGCATCGCCATACTCACCTTCACGGCCACGGACTACACGATCAATTGGCTGGGTGCCGGTGCTGGGCGAATCGAAGTGGAAGGGGACGAGATCACGTTCTCGGGCAGCCACCAGTGCCCAGGCAATGGCACCTACCGATGGTCGATCGAGGGCGACAAGCTGCACTTCGAGCCGGTCGGGCCGGACGCGTGCCCCTTCCGAGCCGACTGGGCGGGGGATAGGACGTATACGCGCTATGACATTTAAGCGCTATGACAGAGCACCCGGTCTGGCCGCTCTACCTCGAAGTCAGAACCGCGTCCATGCGGCGGTACTCTCGCTGCTCGCCGAGTCGTTATAGGGCTACAAGGTGGACTACAAGCCCTAGGCGAAAGCCCCTCCCGGCATTGCCGCGGAGGGGCCATTTCGTGCTCAGATTACTGGTCGGGGCGAGAGGATTCGAACCTCCGACCTCCTGAACCCCATTCAGGTGCGCTACCAGGCTGCGCTACGCCCCGACGACTGGTGCCGCCGGCAGTGTACCCGACCACGATGCCACGGCGGCCACGCCGCCACGGGCGGAGTCAGCAGGTGCTTTCGGTCTGGCGCCCCGCGGAGGATGGCGCCAGCCGATCGGTGATGTCGGTCAGGGCGTAGAGGTGCTTGCGGTCCTGGTGGATGTAGTTCCGATCGGGCAGCAAGGGTAGACCGGTGTCGAAATACAGGTTGAACACCAGACGGAAGGTGTTAACCGATGACATGGTCGGGTAGAGGCAGCTGGTTTCGACCTCCGGCAGGTAGTACGCGGCGAAGATGCCCAGCTTCTGGTCGAGTTCCGCGTCGCTGGCGCGCGACCAATCGGTGTCCCCGTACACGTTCGGCACCCGGCGCGGCGTGGGCCCCTCATCGGTGGTGAAGACGATGATCGGCTCAGGCTCGCCTGCGGACGCAAGCAGCTCGTCGATGAGGTCGCGCATGGCGAGCGACACGAAGGACCACTGATCCTGCATTCGCTCGCGCAGCGTGCGAGCGCTGTCGTCCGCGGCGGTGGCGAACGAGCCGTCCGCGCGCGCGACCCACGGATGATGTGGAAGAAAGAGGTGGAAGAACACGAACTTCGGGCCGGGGATTTGCCTCACCTCGCGGAAGGTCTCCAGGCCCCAGATCGCAGCGTCGTACACCCGGCGGCGGTTGTCGAACGTGGCCTGCGATACACCGAACAGGTTGGTGACCGACGGGATGATCGTCGCCTCGATGAACGAGGCGGTGAAATCAGACGAATGCGCGAAGCGCGGGTTGACGTCCGCCATCTCGCTCACGGCGGTCAGCCACCATTGCGAACCGAGGTGCACGTAGGTGTAGCCCTGCCGCTGGAGGAACGCCGCGACCTCCGACTCGGCGGCCATGTCGCGCAAGGGAGCGTAGCTGTCCGATTCGGGCCCGATAGCGGCCGCCACCTCGTCGAGGTAGATCATGTTCATGGACGATGCGATGGAGTGAGCGGTGCGCCCGTAGTTGGCGCGCGTATCGCGCAGGACAGCGAAGCCCGCGTCCTCCAGCCAGTCGAACAGCCCATCGTCGGACAGGCCCAGGTACTGCGACATGACGCGCGGCGACCCGTAGTCCTCCACCATGAGGTAATAGATGTCGCGCTTGGGCTCAGCGGTCGAGCCGGCGGATGGCTGCACCCGTTCTCCGAGCGGTGGCGTCTCCTGGACCGCCTCGGCCTGGCTGAACAAAGAGGCACCGATGGAGGTGGCGGCCACCGCAACCAGCGCCGCGGATGCGACGTTGAGAAAGCCGGTGACCGACCGCAGGTCCGAGCGCACCCGCCACGCCAGGACGACGGCCGCAGCCGCGGCCGCCAGCCAGATGCCGAGGAGCACGGTCCTCGCGACGGCTTCGCCTACGACATTCGCCGCATGTCCGAACATGAGCACCGCGACCGCGGTGATCGAGACGACGAGGGCAGCGCGCCTCCGCGGCAGGCGGGCCAGGCGGAGCAGCGCATAGAGGACCACAGCACCGAGAGCCGACAGCGCGATGGGGAGGAAGGCCTCCTGGACGTCCACCGCGCCGATGTTCGTGCTGAGGAGCCACACCGCCGGATAGATGCTGATCAGCAGAACGTGGAGCGGCCATTCCACGACGGCTGAGCGAACCCGCGCGAACCAGCCGAACTGGCGCCGCTCCGCGGTCATGCGCCGCACTCTACAGGGCGTGGTCTCGCAGAGCGGCTGTCGCCTGCGCCCGGACCTCGGTTCGGCGATCCCGTGCCGCGCGGCGAAGGACAACCACGGCATCGGGAGTCATCGGTCCGGCATTGGCCAGGGCCGCGATGGCGTTGCGCAGCAGCCGATGCCGCCCTGCCCGGGTGAGCGCGGTCTCCCCCATCAAGCGGGTGAAGGCGCGAGTTCCCAGGGGCAGCAGCCACTCAATCAGCGGAATGAGCGGGACGCGCAGGGCGCCGGCGTCGTCCGCCTCGGCGTTGACGGGGCAGACCTCCTGGCACACGTCACAGCCGAAGACCCAGTCGCCGATGGCGCTGGCCTCCCACGCCGATAACGCGCCGGGATGCTCGATGGTGAGGTAGCTGATGCATCGGCGCGCGTCGATGGTCTGCGGCGCCACGAGGGCGCCGGTCGGGCAGCCGGCCAGGCACCGCGTGCAGGAGCCACAGCTGCTGCGGAGCGGCGGGTCGGCGGGGATATCGGCAGTGGAGAGCAACGCGCCGAGGAAGACCCATGATCCGGCGGGCAGGTGCGTCAGCAAGTTCGTGTTCTTCCCGATCCAACCGATGCCGGCGCGGTCGGCCAACGCGCGCTCCGCCAGCGGCCGGTCGTCGACGTAGGCCACCTCGCCCGTCGGAAGCCCCTCCGCGCGAAGGTCCGCCGCGAGCGCCTCCAGGCGCGCGCGCAGGGCGACGTGGTAGTCGGTTCCGAGCGCGTATCGGGCGATACGCCCTGCTGGTTCGGCCGGCGTCCCGGCCAGCACCGGAGCCAGCGCGTTGTGCAGAGCTTCCGGCGCCGGGTCCCAGGCGGCGCGATCGCGACCGGCGTACGAGGCGGCGACCACGATTACCGAGCGGGCGTGCGGGTCGTGAGCGCGGGGGTCGGTGGCCAGCGCGGTCCGGTCCCCGCCCATCCAGCCCATGCGGGCCATGCGGCCGGCCTCGACCGACGCCTGCATCCGGGCACGCGCCTCTGGCAGCGGCGTGGCGTCCGTAACGCCAACCAGCTCCAATCCATGTCGGGCCGCCAACGCGGACAACCGCTCGCGCATCGCGCCGCCGGAATGGGCCGGGGCCCGGCTGCGACTCGCGGTCAACCCATTCCCCGACGGTAACGGCCCCGGCGCGCCGGGATGCGCACGCCCGGGCCGGCCTTGGGCACGACGCTGATGGAACCGTCGTGCTCGAGCACCGCCAGCTCAACCTCGTCCACCGACTCGAGGCCGTGCTCACGCAGCGCGGCGGCGAGGTCACCGTCGTCCAGCCCCTCGCGCTGGACCGCCTGCCTGATCCATCTCCCATCGCGAGCGACCTCGGTGGGCGGCACGTCCAGGACTCGGCGCACGAGCGGGCTGCGACGACGCCCCAAGGCGACCAGCCGGTTGAGGCCGAACAGGGTGGCGACGATGACCAGCGCCCCGGGGATCGAGGCGTCCGGACCGGTGATGGCCGGCTGCAGCGCGTTGGCGGCCAGCAGCACCAGCGCCAGGTCGAAGATGGTGAACTGGCCCAGCTCCCGCTTGCCGGAGAGCCGGAGGGCGGCCAGGAAGAGCGCATACACGATCACCGAACGGAGCGCTAGCTCCAACGGCGCGACCGTGAGCTGCCACATGGCTAGGCGGGCAGGCCGGCGAGCTCGTCCTTGGGCTCGCGGCTCATCAGCGCGGCGACCGCGGCGGTCGGTGGCAGGCCGTCGTGCACCACGGCGGCCACCTGCTCGGCGATGGGCAGCTCCACGCCGTGATCGGCGGCCAGGTCGAGCGCCGCCCGGACGGTGGTGACGCCCTCGGCGACGCCGTTGAGGCGCGCTGCCGCATCGGTCCAGGCCAGGCCGGAGGCCATCAGCTCGCCTGCCCGGCGGTTGCGCGACAGCGGGCTCATGCAGGTGGCGATCAGGTCGCCGACGCCCGCCAGGCCGGCGAAGGTAAGCGCGTTCGCGCCGGCCGCGACGCCCAGCCGGGTCATCTCGGCCAGCCCGCGGGTAATGATCCCCGCCTTGGCCGAGTCGCCCAGTCGCAGCCCATCCACCATCCCGGCCGCCAGCGCGATCACGTTCTTGAGCGCACCGCATAGCTCGACGCCGATGACGTCGGGGTTGGTGTAGACCCTGAAGCGGTCGCTGGCGAGCATGGCGGCGAGCTGGATCGCGAGCCGGTCGTCGTCTGATGCGACCACGCTGCCTGCCGGCTTGCCGGCCGCGATCTCGGCCGCCAGGTTCGGGCCCGATAGAACGGCCACGCGACGCCCGGGCAGCTCCTCGGCGACGAGCTGGCTCATGCGAAGCCGCGTGCCCTCCTCGATGCCCTTCACCACGCTGAGCACCGGCGCGTCCGGATGGAGCACCGGCGCCAGGCGGCGCAGGGTCGGCCGAACGTGGGCGGACGGCACGGCCAGCACGTACGCCTCGTGCCGCTCGGCGAGGTCACCGTCACCGGACGCAACGTGCACGGAGCGCGGCAGCGCCACGCCGGGCAGGTAGCGGCGGTTCTCGCGATCGGCCTCGAGCGCGCGGGCGGCGTCGGCGGTGTGGGCCCAGAGCGTCACCGGCCGCTGTGCCGCGAGCGCGGCGGCGAGGGTCGTCCCCCAGGCGCCCGCGCCGACGACCCCCACCCGATCGGTCATTCGACCTCGATGGTCTCGCGCTCCGGGGTGCTCTGCTGCGGCTGCGGCTCGTCCAGCCTCGCGATCAAGTGGTCGAGGTAGGTGCGCGCGGCCAGCAGCTGCTCGCGGCCGGCGGCCTTCATGTGGCGTCGCGTCTCCTCGGGGAAGACGTTGTGCATGAGTGCCCAGAACGCGGTTTCCATGCTCTCTCGCCGCTCCCCTCTGGCCCCGCGGTTGAGGCGCGACTCCAGCTCCGCGATGCGCTGCTCCAGCTCCTCGGTCCGCGTCTCATCCACGACTGGTACCTCCGATGGTGCTGCGCGGCGCAGCCGCGAAGCGAATCTTCAGGACGTGGTCCTCGAACTTCGCGCCGCGCGTCGGCGCGTCGATCAGCGCGCGGGGCAGGACCAAGTTCCTGCGCCAGGTCCCGACGTCGATGACGAGCTCGTCGGCGTGCCGGGACAGCCCGATCTCGTCCTTCGACGCGAACGGCAGCTCGACCGAGAGCACGAACTCGCCGTCGTCGCGCACCACCGTGTATGGCCGGCCGCGATAGTAGTGCTGCGTGGGGTCGGTCTCACCGTAGACCGCGTCGCCTAGCTGGTTGAGCATCGGCTGGCCAACCACCTCGCGGTCGAAAAACGGCGCGTGGCGGATGGGGATCGGCGCGAAGAGCTCGGTGACCATCGGTTCGTAGCGCTGCTGCGCGTCGTACCAGCCGCGGAAGTAGGGTCCGACCGAGTCGGGCAGGATGCGGTTGGCGATCACCAGGTCGGTCGGGTAGTCGTACAGGTGGAAGTAGGTGAAGGAGCGCTGCGCCTCCTTGATCACCACCTGCTCAAGGGTCAGCACCACCCTGACCGATGTGCGGGCCGGGTCCGACAGCAGCGTGTGCATGTGCTCGAGCCTGCGGAACAGGTCCTCCCCCGCATTGAAGACGTCGTCGCCGGGCATGGGCATGCCGACCACGCGCTGGATGATGGGCCCGGTCAGCTTGCTGATGCGGCGCCCGATGGGCTCGATCTTGTCCATCCACCACTTGGCCGCCTCCGGCAGGCTGAGGAGCCGCAGGGTCTCGCCGGTGGGCGCGGCGTCGACCACGATCACGTCGTAGTTGCCCGAGTCGTGGTGCTCGGCGATCCACAGCAGGCTGCCCACCTCGTCCATGCCGGGCAGCACCGTCATCTCTTCGGCCAGCACGTCGTCCAGGCCGCGCCACCTCAGCACGCTGACGGCGTACTCCTGGATGCGGCCCCAGTACTTGGCGACGTTGTGGAAGACCTCCGATTCCTGCGCCCACAGGTTCGGGGCGATCTCCTTCGGCTCAGGGCCGAGCTCCTCCCCGAAAGCATCGCCCAGGGAATGGGCGATGTCAGTGGACAGCACGATGGTCCGGTAGCCGCGCCGCGCGCAGGTCAGCGCCGTGGCCGCCGCCACGCTGGTCTTGCCCACGCCGCCCTTGCCGGTGTACAGCAGGATCCGAGTCATGCGCCGGTGCCCGTCATGCGCTCGTCGTCATGGGCCGCTCATTGTGCCCGATGCCGCTCGTTGTGCGGCTTGCCCTGAATCGCCATATCAGCGGCGTCGGCGGCGCGTGCCGGCCGCGCGGCGAGATCGCGCCGAGCGGCGCGCCGCCTCCTCGGACTCGCGCGCCCGCAACACCAGGCGGATTGGCGTGCCAAGGAACCCGTACGCGTCGCGTATCCGGTTCTCCAGGTAGCGGCGGTAGCTGAAGTGAATCAGCTCCGGGTCGTTGACGAAGATCACGAACGTGGGCGGCGCGACGCCGGCCTGGGTGGCGTAATAGACCTTCGGCAGGCGGTTGCGGACGTGGGACGGCGGGTTGGCCCGCACGGCATCGGCGACCACGCGGTTGACCTCCGCCGTAGGGACGCGGCGGTAGCGCTCCTCCGCCACGCGCCGCGCCTCGCGCAGGATGCGCTCCACCCTCTGCCCGGTGAGCGCCGAGGCGAACACGATGTCGGCCCAGGCGAGGTACGGCGCCTCGCGCCGCAGGGCGCGGAGCCAGTCATCGGCGGTATGTCCGTCCTTCTCGACCGCGTCCCACTTGTTGATGACCAGCACGATCCCCTTCCCCGCCTCCAGCACGTACCCCACCACGTGGGCGTCCTGGGCGGTGTAGCCCTCGGTGGCATCGGTCATGACCACGGCGACATCGGCGCGGTCGATGGCCTTCATCGCGCGTAGGACCGAATACCGCTCGATGCCGCGATCGATGGAGCCGCGGCGCCGGATGCCGGCGGTGTCGACCAGGACCATCGGTTCGTCGTCGACCATCACCACGGTGTCGACCGGGTCGCGCGTGGTCCCCGGCACCTCCGAGACGATCATCCGCTCCGCGCCCAGCACTCGGTTCACGAAGGTGGACTTGCCGGTGTTCGGCCGGCCCACGATCGCGACCCGCGGCGGCCCGATCTCAGCCTGGTCCAGCTCATCCAGAGCATCCGGGGTGAGGTCGTCGTCGGATGAGGCCAATGCCGAGGCCTCGGCATCCGCGAGGGGCGGCAGCTCCCAGACGACCATGTCGGCCAGGTCGCCGGTGTTTCGGCCATGCTGGGCCGAGATGGTGATCAACGGCTCCATGCCGAGGGCGTGGAACTCGGCGGCCTCGAGCTCACGGCGGGCGTTATCGGCCTTATTGACGACCAGGATGGTGGGCTTCGATGCACGGCGCAGGCGATCGGCGACCTCGTGGTCCAGCGGCGCCAGCCCGGCCGCGGCGTCGAGCACGAACAGGATCACGTCCGCCTCCTCGACCGCCACGCGGGCCTGGTCCTGGACGCGCGCCTCGATGTCGGTGCCCGGCTCCAGCTCGAGCCCGCCGGTGTCGACCACGGTGAAGCGCCTCCCGTTCCACTCCGCGGTTCCGTAGACGCGGTCACGCGTGGTGCCCGGCACGTCCTCCACGATCGCCACCCGCTCTCCGATGAGGCGGTTGAAGAGCGTGGACTTGCCGACGTTGGGGCGCCCCACGATGGCGACGACGGGCAGCGATCCGGTGGGGGCCATTGCACCGAGTGTAGCGAGGGCAGCCCGCATCCCCGCTAGCATCGGGCCCGATGCGAATCGGGATCGCGGCCACCCGCCTGGCCGGCGTCGACGGAGTCACCTTCGAGGCCACCAAGTGGGAGATGGCGCTGGCGCGGATGGGCCACACCGTCCGTTTGTGCGCCGGCGAGGTCGATGCGCTGCGCGCCAATGCCCGCCTCGTGCCGCCGATGCACTTCGGCTGGCCACCGGCCGCGCGCGTCACCGCCGCCGCATTCGACCCCGACAGCGATGCGGGTGCTGTCCGCGCCGAGATAGACCGCCTGGCCGACCTGCTGATCCCCGTCCTCAACTCGTGGATCGACGTCAGGCGCCTGGACGCCATCATCGTGGAGAACGCCTGGGCCATCCCCATGCACCTGCCGCTCGGTGTGGCGCTGCGGCGGGTCGTGGAACGACGTGGCATGCCGGCCATCGGACACAACCACGATTACTGGTGGGAGCGCGAGCGCTTCGCCCATTGCGTGGTGCCCGACGTGCTGGAGGAGGCCTTCCCGCCTGACCTGCCGACGGTGCGCCACGCGTCCATCAACAGCCTGGCCGCCGGCGAGCTGCGGCGGCGGCGCGGGATCGACTCGTTGGTCGTGCCCAACGTGTTCGACTTCGAGCGGCCTCGGCCGCGTCCCCATCCCGCCGTCAGGCGCCGCATCCGGTCCGAGCTGGGCATGGACCATCGCGGCCTGCTGGTCGTGCAGCCGACCCGGGTGGTGCCGCGCAAGGGCATCGAGCTGGCGATCGAGCTCGTGCGATGCCTGGGGGATCCCCACGCGGTGCTGCTCATCACCTCGCCGGCCGGGGACGAGGGGCTGGACTACCTGCTCGAGATCGAGCGCCTGGCCGATGCCGCCGGCGTGCGCCTGCGCTACGCCGCCGACCGGTTCGAGCCCGACTTCGAGGGCCGGCCCATCGGCCCCGCCCACACGCTGCACGACGCCTACCTGGCGGCCGACGTGATCACCTACCCGAGCCTGTACGAGGGCTACGGCAACGCGCTGCTGGAGGCCGTCTTCTACGGCAAGCCGGTGGTCGTCAACCGCTACCCGGTCTACGTCTCGGACATCGCGCCGATGGGCTTCAAGTTCATCGAGATCGACGGAGCGATCACCGATGAGACGGTGGCCGCCGTGCGCGAGGCACTGGCGAATCCCGCGCGGCAGCGGCGCATCGCGCGCCACAACTTCGACATCGCGCGGCGGCGGCTCTCCTACAGCGTGCTGCGTCGTCGGTTGCGGCGGCTCCTAGGCGAGGTGGACGGCGGCGTCACCGGCTGACCCGCGTGCCGGTCAGGCGGCAGCCAGGGCGTAGACGCGGTCGCGGACCTCCTCGAGGTCGCCCTCCGGGGTGGACGTGCCGCCGGTGATGCCGATGCGCGGCTTGTCGCGCAGCCAATCGGCCCACTCGCTCGCCAGCTCGTCGGCATCGGAGACGTGGATCGTCTGAGGGCAGACCTCGCGGCACTTGACCGCCAGCTCCTTGGTGTTCGAGGAGTTCTTGCCGCCGACCACCACCATGGCGTCCACCTCGGCGGCGAGCCTCACCGAGTCGTCCTGGCGCGTCAGCGTGACCGGGCAGACGGTGTTGACCACGCGCAGGTCGTGGCATCGGCGCAGGCAGAAGGCGGCGAACTCCTCCAGCTTGTGCGGCAGGATGGTGGACTGGCTGAGGACGCCCAGCTTCTTGGTGCGCGGCACGCGCTCCCAGGTGGACCGATCCATGTCGTCCACGACCACGTGCTTGTCGCCGGCGTAGGAGCGGACTCCCTTCACCTCGGGGTGGTCTTCATGGCCGATGATGCACACGGTGTAGCCCGCCTCCGCCAGCTCGCGGGCGGCCTTCTGCGACTGGAGGACCCAGGTGCAGGTGGCGTCGATGACCTCCAGCTGCCCCTGCTTGGCCTGGAGCCTCTCCATCTCGGTCCTCGGCACCCCGTGGGCGCGGATGACCACAGTCCCGCCCTCCATCTGGTCGGCCAGGTCGGCGGTGACGATGCCGCGCTCGGCCAGGTCGGCCTTAATGCCCGGGTTGTGGACGAGCTGGCCGAGGGTCGTGACCGGCTTGCCCTCGTCGCGAGCCTTCTTGGCCTTGTCAATTGCCAGGCGCACGCCGTAGCAGAAGCCGGCGCGCTCCGCGATGCGCACGTCGGGGCGGGTCGGAGTCGCCGTGGTCATTGATTCAAAGTGTATCGGGCGTCGCGGCTTTAGGCCGTCAGGGGCTCACACCTGGACCGCCGGACCATCCGCAATTGGTTCAGTCGCCAAGCCGGTCGTCCCAGCGGCCGCGCTGCTCGGGTGGCAGGAGCACTGCGATCTCGCGCATGATCCGCTCGCTCGCGGCGCGCAGCGCGGCGCGGTCCGGGTCATCGAGCGGCGGCAGGCTGAAGGGCCGTCCCACGCGAAAGACCAGCGGCGTCCGGCGCGGCCACCAGCGACCGCCCCCGAAGACGCGCTGCGTTCCGCCGATCCCGACCGGCAGCAGCGGAACGCCGGTCCGCATGGCCAGCATGGCGGCTCCCGCACGCGGCTCCTTGAGGCGCCCGTCCCGGCTACGAGTCCCCTCCGGAAAGAGCGCCAGCGGCCGCCCCGAGGCGAGCAGCTCAAGGGCCCGTCGGTGCGCCGCTCGATCCCCGGAGCCACGGCGCACGTAGAAGGCGCCCGCCTGCAGCGCCAGCCAGCCGATGATCGGCCAGCCGCGGACCTCGGCCTTGGCCATGAAGTGGACGACCCTCCCCGTCCGGTGGCCAACCGCCCAGCCGAGCCCCAGAGGGTCGAGGTTTGAGCAGTGATTGGCCACCACCAAGTAGGCGCCGCCGCGCGGAACATTCTCCAGCCCGAGCACGGTGGGCGGGCCCAGTACCCAGAGCAGCCAGCCGGTGATGGTGGCTCCCGGATGGAAGAACCAGGTGCGCACCTAGGCCCGGACCGATGCGTCCGCGGGCGCCGCGGTCGAAGCCGCGGCGCCGCCCGGCAGCCGGGCCACGATGGCGTCCACGCAGGCGTCGACGCTCAGCTCGCCGGTGTCGAGCACCAGGGCACCGCGCGGGCGACGCAGGGGCGCCACCGGTCGGTTGGAGTCGGCGGCGTCGCGCTCCTCGATCTCGCGGAGGTACTCGTCGACGCGGTCCGGCCGACCCATCTCCGCCGCGCGGCGGGCGGCGCGCACGCGGGCATCGGCGACCAGGAAGACCTTGAGCTTGGCGTCGGGCAGCACCACGGTGCCGATGTCACGGCCGACCATCACGGTGTCCTCCTCGCGCGCCAGCGCGCGCTGGACGCCCAGCATGGCTTCGCGGACGGCGGCGTGGCGGCTGACGGCGCTCACGGCGCGGTCGATGCGCGGCGCGCGCGCCTCGTGCGTGACGTCAATCCCGTCCAGCAGGACCGTCTCCCGGCGGTCCCGCTCCGGTGGGAGCGGCCGCCGCACCTCGATCCGCACGGCGATCGCGAGCCGGCCGAGCGCCTCGGCGTCGTCGGGGTCGAGGCCTCGTTCCAGGGCGGCCAGGGTCAGAGCGCGGTACATCAGCCCGGTGTCGACGAAGTTCGCCTCGATGCGCTGCGCCAGCGCGTGGCCCACGGTGCTCTTGCCGGAGCCGGATGGCCCGTCGATGGCGACCGCCACCGGCGTGCGCCGCGGGCGGGCGGGAGGCCGCGTGGCGGCCGCCCCGGACACCGCCTCGACCTCGGCCGCCTCCAGCGTCCGCCAGGCGCCGCGCGCCAGGCCATCGAGCGTGAGCTGCCCGAAGTGCGTCCGCACCAGGCGCAGGACACGGAGCCGGACCGCGGCGAAGATGCGGCGGATCTCGCGCTTGCGACCCTCCGTCACGCGCACGCGTAGCCACGTCCCGCCCTCGTCGGGCTCTCGCTCGACCTCTGCCGGAGGCGGCGCGGCGCGCAGCGAGACGAGGCGCGCCGGCCCATCGGACAGCTGCACGCCGTCGAGCAGGGCGACCACGTCGTCCGGATGCGGGGCGCGGTCCACCAGGACGGCGTACTCGCGCTCGACGCCGTACCGCGGGTGCAGGAACCGGTTGGCCCACTCGCCGTCGTTGGTCACGACCAGTAGGCCCTCCGAGTCGACGTCCAGGCGCCCCGCTGGCCACAGCCGCGAGCCGGCGGCCTCGGGTGCGCCTCGCAGCAGCCGCACCACCGAGCGCCGGCCGCGCTCGTCACGGGACGACGACACGTAGCCCGCCGGCTTGTGGACCGCGAAGTGAACCCGACGCTCCACGGGGCCGATGGGCTTGCCGTCGAGCGTGATGCGGTCCACCGCCGGGTCGGCCGACTGTCCGATGCGAGCTGGCTTGCCGTTGACCGCCACGCGGCCGGCGGCGATCAGCTCCTCGGACGCCCGACGCGACGCGACGCCCGCCTGGGCCAGCAGCTTCTGGAGCCGCTCAGCCGGCATCGGCCGGCTCGCGGGCCAGTGGCGTGTCGGCATCGGCCATGGTGGCGAGGGCGGTAGCCGCCGCGGCCTGCGAGCTCAGCGGCGGCAGGTCGTCGAGCGAGGTGAGGCCGAATCGCTCCAGGAAGGCGAAGGTCGTGGCGTACAGGATCGGCCGGCCCGGCGTGTCGCGCCGCCCGACTTCGGCAATCAGGCGTCGGTGCAGCAGCGAACGCATGACGTAGTCCGAGTCCACGCCGCGCACCCGCTCCACGTCGGCCCGGGTGCACGGCTGGCGGTAGGCGACCACCGCCAGTGCCTCGAGCGCGGCGGGGCTGAGACGCGCCTCTTCACGAGCGGCGTAGGTCGCCAGCCGCTCCCCGACCTCCGGCGCCGTGGCGAGCTGCCAGGCGTCGTCCAGTCGCTGCAGCCGCAGTCCGCGTCCATCCCCCGCCAACTCCTCGCCGAGCGCCGCCAGGGCGGCCTCCGCCTGCACCGCCGACACGCCGCCCAGCTGCGCTACCTCGGCCGTGGACAGGGGCCGCTCGGCGACGAAGAGCAACGCCTCCAGGAACGCGCCGAGGTCGTCCGCAACCGTCACCCGGCGGCTCCTTCGGGGCGCTCGAGCAGGATGGGGCCGAACAGCTCGTCCTGCCGCACTCTCGCGTCCCTTCGCCTCACCAGCTCCAGCATGGCCATGATCGTGACCGTGGCCTCGGTCCTGGAACGGCAGGCGGCCAGGAGCTGCTGTAACACCACTCGTCCCGACGCGGCCAGGGCCGACCGCAGCACGGCCAACTGCATGGCGATGGTGACCTCACGTGGCACGACCTCGGGTGGCGGCGGCTCCGGCTCGGGGATGGCCGCCAGCCGGTCCAGCGCCTCGGCCAGGACCGATGCGGGCAACGGCGCGGCCGGCGCCTCGGGCAGGTCCGACTCGCGCGGCTCGCGCCGGTACGCCGGGGAGCGGCCGTCGCGCTCGCCGAGCTCGCGAGCCGCGTCGCGCAGAACCCGGTACTCGACCAGCCGCCGGCGCAGCTCCTCCTCGTCCGGCTCGTCGGCCGCGTCCATGACGACCGTGGCGGGCTCGCCGGGGAGCAGCCGGCGCGACTTGATCAGGATGAGCTGCGAAGCGACGGCCACGAAGTCGGCCAGCTGCTCGGCGGCGACGGGGTGGCTGGCCAGGTGCTCGACGTAAGCGTCGGCCAGCTCGGCCAGCGGGACGGTCAGGACATCCAGCTCCCGCGACTCGATCAGGTGCAGCAGCAGGTCCAGCGGCCCGGCGAACACGTCCAGCCTGACCTCGAAGTGGGGTGCGGGCAGCGCGGGGGCATCGGCCTCGGGCTCGATGGCGATGGGCTGAAGCGGCATCAGCCCTCAGGCCGCCTCATCGGCCAGGTGGAGGGCATGGGCCGCCGGACCGTCGGCGGGAGGAACGCTGCCCCGGATGAACGCGGCCGTGCGCTCCGAGCATCCCGCCTGCAGGGCGGCGTCGGCCGAAAGGCGGGCGTGATGGAGATACAGGAACCAGGCATAGCCCCACGATGATGGCGAAGGCGACGCCATCCGTGCCAGCAATCGCGGCGCGCCGGCCTCGAGCAGGACGCCGCCAACCCGATGCCACAAACGCAGGCGGGAACCCTTGGCCGCGTCGTGAAGGAGCGCCGCGGCGACCAGGTCCGGATCGGTCCATCCCTGGCGCTCGAGGTTGGCGACCACGTCGAGAGCGTGGCGGCGGTCCGCCACGGGCATGGACAGCCACAGCGCCCAGGCGTCCGCCGGCAGCAGCTGCCGGGCGCGCGCCTCCTCGTCGGCCGACACGCGCGCGGCGAGGTGGCGGACGAACTGGGAAACACGGCCCACCCCGGCTAGGCACCTATGGCCAGCCGGGTCAGGACGCTGGCCAGCTCGAAGATCCACGACAGCGGGCCGGGCCCGGGCATGACGGAGCTGATCAGGACCAGCCCGAGCAGGAGGAACATGCCGTACTGGGCGTAGGCCTGGACCTGCCAGGCCAGGCGGATGGGAAGGAAGGGCAGCACGATGTTGTAGCCGTCCAGCGGAGGGATGGGCAGCAGGTTGAAGAGGGCCAGCACGAAGTTGAACACGACCGTGTAGAACGCCACCTCGCGGGCGAAGCCCTCGAGGCCAAGCGTGTCGAGCAGCCGGAAGCTGACCGCCGCCACCAATGCCACCACCACGTTGGCCAGCGGTCCAGCGGCGGCCACCGCGCTCATGGCCCGACGACCGGGGCGCAACGCGGCGGGGTTGACCGGCACAGGTTTGGCCCAGCCGAAGCCGGCGACCAGCAGCATGATGGCGCCCAACGGGTCGATGTGGTCGGCCGGGTTGAGGCTGACGCGGCCCAGCGCCCGCGGCCGATGGTCGCCCAGCTGGTCGGCCACGAACGCGTGGCTGAACTCGTGGAAGGTCAGGCCCACCAGGAGCGCGACGAGGATGCCGACCAGCGCCGCGGGGTCGTTGGAGAACAGCACTCAGGCCAGCTCCGGCAGCAGCTCGCGCAGGACGTTGACCAGGCGCGCCGCCCCGACGGGTCCCATCTCCAGCACCTCGGCGTGCGTCACCTCGCCCTCCATGTCCGGCGTGGCCTTGTTGGTGATAAGGCTGAAGCCCAGCACCCGCGCGCCCTGATGGCGGGCAACCAGCAGCTCGTGGACCGTCGACATGCCTACCGCGTCGGCGCCGAGCGCGCGCAGCATGCGCAGCTCGGCCCGCGTCTCGTAGGCGGG
>DATADC010000160.1:0-4378 GCA_036258735.1 Candidatus Limnocylindria bacterium | reverse complement strand
GGTCCACGGCCACCTCGATCTGGCGCAGCAACGAGAAGGTCGTGCGGCGCAGGAGGGGGTAATTCTTGGCCACGATGGCCCGCCGCAGCCCCTCAGGGTAAGGCTGCCCGGCGAGCTGTTGGAGGCGGCAGAACCAGCCGGCGCGGTCGAAGAGCGGAATGGAGGTTCGGACGTTGTGCCACAGGCAGGTGGAGGCGCCCACCGATGCCTCATGCCGCAGCAGGAGGCGGTGGAGCTGCGACTCGATCCACGCCGGCGTGCGGAACATCAGATCCACCGCGGGCTGATCCGCCGTCGCCGGCCACTCGTCACCCGGCTCCCAGAAGGTGTGCCCGATCTGGGCCGGGCGCCCGCAAGCGCGGGCAATCCCGGCGCGCACCGCCAGGGCCGGCTCCTCGTGGGCGTAGACGTACAGGTCGAGGTCTGAGTCGGCATCGGCCGCACCCGGCGCGCCGGCCGCCGCCTCGGCGACGGAACCTCCCAGCGCCACGGCCTCCACCCCAGGCACCGCAGCGAACTGCGCCGCCACGGCCGCGGCGAGCGGTGGAATCGTGACGGCGCTTGCCGAAGCCATGCTCATGCCAGTCTGCCACAGCCTCGCCCCCGCCGGGGTGACACGGAGCAGAGGGGCGAGTCGGCACGTACGGCGGCATCCACCGCAGTGCTCCTTCGCCCGGTCTCGAACGCCGGCCCCTCCACTCCGGCTTCTAACACATCAACGTAAGACCTGCTCTAAGAATAAGATGATCAAGCCCACGATAAAGGGCAGCAGAAACGCGGAGATGAAGCCCGTCAACGTCCCCGTTTCCCATGGCCACGTGGGGATCTTAGTCAGCACCTCACGCGTGGTGACAAGTGCGGTCAGCAACTGATTCACTTGCTCGATCCCCGTCGGATCTTGGGCGTCGGCGCGGCGATACAGGTGCTGAATCGCCGCCTCCAGGCGCGCATTCACTTCGGCCAGGAGTCGTTGCTTCTTCGAGGCGATGCAATCGTGTATCCCCTTCAATGGTAAGAAGAAACACGCCACGGAGACGAGTGAAGTTAAGATCGTCAAACCGAAGAGGGGCGGATTCACAAGGGTTGCCGGATCGGTCAAGATAGAAAATGAATTCAGCAGCAGCAATCCGATTCCGGTTCGTGCAGTGAGGCCTGAAAAGGCATAAAGTGGGGTGAGCTGGAAGAGGTTCACGTTCCTGGCGCTGGCGTGAATGAGACGCACCATCCGCAACTGGCGCAGCGTGTGGTACACGAACACGCCGACCAGTCCGAAGACGATCGCGTAGAGGACGAAATCGACTCCGGCAAGCCAGGGGGAGCGGCGGAGCGCCTCCGCCAGGCTCGGCGTGAACACCGCGAAGGCCACCGTGAACACGAGCGAGGCCCCGCATACCACCCACGTCCTGCCCGAGGGCAATGTCGTCAGCTCGTACTCGAATCGTGCGTATTCCGCCTCCGCCCCGCCCAGCGCCGGACGGAACTCGGCCAGCGCGCGGCACGCCGCGCGGTTCAAGTAGTGCATCAGCGCCAGGATGCTCACCGGATACACCGGAATCGAGGTGCGATACAGATCGAGTGTGCCGAAGCGCACCGAGCCATCGAGCCAGGTGACGCCGTTGACGATCACCACCAGCACCGCCAGCATTCCCAGGTAGAGTGACCAGGCGGGGCCCGGCACGCGGTCCGCCCAGGCGATGAAGCGGTCTACCACGCTCGGTGGATAGGGCACGCGCGCTTCAGCGCGCCCGAGGAGGGGCGCTGAAACGCCGATCTCCGTTGCCATCCAACCGTACCTCTGCTTCGGCGTCGTCGGCGTGGGACGATTCGCGCACGCCAGGATGATCAAGGACTCCAGGCTCCATTCTACGGGCCGTGAGCGGCCGTGATGCGCCAGGACTCGCCGGCGTGGGACTTCGCGACCCCTGGCGAGTCCGTTGAGCAGGTCATGTTCTGCGGCCCGGATTGCGTGGTGCCGGCCGCCGATCTCCGTGCTGCGCCGTCTGACTTCCTGCGCGGCCCGGGAGGTGAGATCAAGTGGCTCCGCTACGGGCGCGGGCTCTACGCACGGCAGCCCTGACCCAGGGTAGCCCTGAGGTCGTAGCCAACGTGGGCCTCTCGTGCCGCAAAGAGTGGGGCGGCGCCCCCCACGCTGACCGCCCACCGCCGCCAGCCGGCGGCATCGAAGTCGTTCCCCCGAGCTACCTGGCGTCGTTACATGCGGCTCAGGAAGTGCATTCTGGTCCGCACAGGGCTGCCTTTCGCGTACGGCGATTTAATGCAAATGAGTGTTAGTATTGGTAACTTGTTCCGGCGCAGTGGGCTCCTGTTTATAGGGACATGGTCAGGCACCTGTGGGCGCCCTCGGTGCGGCTGATGGTCGCGCTCGGCCTCCTGCTGCTCGGCGTGGGAGACCGCGCCGCGGGGCAGGCGCTGCCGGGTACGCCGGCCGCGGGGGGGACGCCGGCGCCGGAGGTCAGGGAATGGCTCGGGGCCTTCGAGCGGGCGTGGTCGAGCGGCGACGTGGCCGCCGTGCTGGCCTACTTCGCCACGGACGCCGTGATCGAGATCGGCCCCGGTGGCCACGACGGCCCGATCTACGGTGGCGCGGAGGACAGCGAGTCGTACCGGGGCCCGGACGGCGTGGCCTCCCTGCGCACCGGCGTGCAAGCCCTCCTCGGCGTGCAGCTGAAGCTGGCGCAGGTCCAGGCCATGCCCGTCGCCTTCGGGCGCGCGCCGGCCACCCGGCTCCGCTGGGCCTACGCCGGGCCACCCGGTCTGCGCCTCACGCCGGCCATCCAGGGAGCACCGCTGCCGAGCCTGCCCGCGGAGGAAGGCAGCGATCTCGTGGTCATCCGCCAGGAGCAGATCGTGAGCTACTCCCGCATCGTGGATCCCCGTGCGCGGGCCGCGCGTGCCCAGGCCTTGCAGACGGTGATGGCCGAGGTGGCCACGCGCACGGCACGGGCGACCGCCGTCTCGGAGTCCGGCGTCCTCGATCGCACACCCGAGACACAGTGGCGCAGCACCCCGACGGCCGGGCCGTGGATCGCCGCTGCCGTGCTCTCCCTCCTGGGTGCGCTCGGTCTCGCGGCGAGCAAGCGACCGCCGCCAAGGCGCTAGCGCGACCCTAGCCCCTAGTGCCGCCGCCGATCTGGGAGGCACCGGACGAGTTGTGGGCGCTGATCGAGCCGATCCTGGCCGAGCACGACCCGCCGAAGCGCGGGCCGAGGCGGATCGACCAGCGAGCGGCGCTGGACGCAGTCATCTTCCGACTTCGGAGCGGCTGCCAGTGGAACCACCTCCCGAAGGAGTACCACGACGACAGCTCGGTCCACCGCCCGTTCCAGCGCTGGGTTGGCCTGGAGATCTTCGACCGGATCTGGGCGACGGTCCAGGAGGCGTGCGAGGACCTGGGCGAGTGCGATTGGGAGTGGCCGGCGGCGGATCCCTCGATGGGCAAGGCCAGGATGGGGTGACCTCATTGGCCCGAATCCGACCTCCAGCGCATCGGTCCGCAAGAGCCGGGGGCTCAGCCGCCACAGCGGCTGATCGTGACGAATGCCTCGTAGTGGTCGCGGTACGTCTCCGTGAAGGTCCGCGGAGGGCACAACTCCGCGCGGCGGAGCATCGCGTCCTCGTCCTCTTTGAGGATAAAGCCGGCCTTGGCGTAGTCTTTGAGCCTGTCCCTGAACGCCCGCACGTACGCGTCGTGGTTGGCGAATCCCAGGCCCGCGACGGTCTTCACGGCGTCGTAGCTGCCGAGGAACCCGGTGATGAAGCGGGCCTCGCCGAGCTCGACGAACGGCAGGCGCGGGACGGGCCGCCCCGTCGCGTCCACGGCGATGGCGTTGCCGTTGCCATCGCGGGCGAGTTCCCCGTTACCGGCGGTCATGAGGTGGGTGCTCGGCGGCGGTCGCGGGCCGCCCCTCACCCACGCGTGGCCCTGCAGGAAGTGCGCGCGCAGCGCGGGCGCAAAGCTGGCCGGGGAGCTCCTGCTCGAGAAGAACGGGACCTCCAAGAAATCCGGGATGTGCCCCGTCCCGGCGACGGCGTAGAACCGATACTGATCCGGGAGGCCGCCGCGGTCGACGAGGCCCTCGGCCGGATCGAACTCGGAATTGACGACGATGAGCTTCCCATCGTAGCGGCCGGCAGCGAGGGCGGCCTGCGCCCCATGGCCCTGCACCGTGGTGAAGGGCAGCGCCAAGTCGAACACGCCCGCGGCGCGCCCGGACGTGACCAGCCGGAGGACGGGCTCGGAGGAATCGGAGAAGCCGGCGACGTACCGTTGACGGACCGCGCCGAGCATCCGCCGAGCGCCGCCGTCGGCCGCGAGCGCACGGGCGAAGTCCACGATGATCTCGTCATCGGTGCGCCC
>DATADC010000159.1:0-10928 GCA_036258735.1 Candidatus Limnocylindria bacterium | reverse complement strand
CGCGCCAGCAGCGGCGAGGGTGGGTTGGGATGGCGCGCGGCAAGCTCCAGCGCTGAGGCGTGGCGCTCTCGAGACGCCGATGCGCGGGCCAGCGCCAGCTCGGCCTCGGCGCGGAGCACGGTCCGGCGGGCTGCCGCCAGGCGCCGTTCGGCATCCTCGCGGGCGGCCGCGCGGTCGAGGTACTCCTGGTGCTGCCGGCGGGCATCGGCCAGGCGAGCTTCCAGCACTGCCAGGCGGTCCTTCGCCGCGCGCAGCGGCCCGCGCGCGCCGACGCGGTCCGCGCCGACCGCCTCCCGCCGGAATTCCTCCAGGCGGGCGATGGCCTGGGCGGCGGTCCCGTCGGTGCCCTGGGTCGCCGCGGCGCGCTGCATCTGCTCCTGGAGGTCGTCCGCCGCTTCGGCCACGGCCAGGACCTGGGCCTGGCTGACCGAGATGGTGGCGGCGAATGCGTCGCGGTTGAGGCCGAGCCAGCGCGACGCGTCGGGCGTGCCGTCGAGGATCTCGTGGGACACGTCCCGACCCAGGCCGACGTCGACCGCGCGACAGTCCACCTTGCCGGCCAGGTCCTGGCTGACATCGATCGTCCGCCCATCGGCGAGCCGAAGGCGGGCCTCGACCGCCCAGCCGTCGATCGCGTCCCAGGGCCGGTGGCGGTCGGACAGCAGCCGCTCGGCCGCGGTACCTGGCCCCTTCCCGCGGCGAAGGCCCGTGACCGCCAGGCGCAGGGCGGCGTGCCAGGTGGACTTGCCGGCCTCGTTTGGCCCGGCCACGACCGTCATGCCCGGGGCGAGCCGCAGCTCCTCGCCGCGGAAGGGGCCGAATGCCCGTGCCACGACGCGTTCGATCCACACGTCAGGCGACCTCCAGGTCCGAGCGGCCCTCGAGCGCCCGCAACCCGGTCAGGATCACCCGCCGGCACAGCTCCGGATCCCCGATGGAGTCTGATGCGTCGCGGGCGAACTCGCCGCGCACGGTCTGCTCCCCGACGATCGCGTCGAGGTCGTAGGCCACCGTCAGCTGCCCGGCCCGCACGACCAGTCCCTCCAGGTGCTCTCCGAGGCGCTGGAGCTCGCGCAGGTCGACCCGCGCCGACGGGCCCACCTCTCCCTCCAGGGTGACGCGCACGCAGCCGTCCAGGCCGGAGATCGCTGCGCTGACGGCGTCTCGGACCTCGTCCTCGTCCGAGGCGCCCTGCAGCGACACGGTCACGTCGTGCACGCGGCTGACGGCCACGCTCCGCCGCTCGCGCGTGACCGACCCGTCCGGCCCGATGGTGGCGATGACCGCGCCACGCTCGCCCTCCTCGCCGAACTCGAGCGGGTCCGGGTTGCCCGGGTAGGTGTGGCGGTCAGCGTCGCGCGGCAGGTGGTAGTGGCCCAGGAAGGCGTGCGCGATGCCGGCCTCCGCGATCTCGCGGGCGTCGAACGGCGCGTGCGGCTGCTTGCCGGCCTCCTGCCAGCCCAGCAGGCTTCGCTCCGAGGCGTGCGCCACGGCCAGGTGCTGGCCGCCCCGATCGGGCCGGAACCCTGCGAAGAACCCGTCCGTGTTGGCGGGCGCGCGGTGCGCGGCGCCCCACAGCGTCAGGCCATCCGCCAGCGTCACCGGCGTCAGGCGATCCCTGTCGAAGACGTGGACGTTCGGCGACCACTCGGCCAGCGCGTACGGGCTGCGCGACGAAAGCCAATCGTGGTTGCCGGGCGCCAGGAACACCGGTCGATCGGCCTCGGCGTAGGTGCGGCGCACGAACTCGACCGTATCGGGGCTGACGCGGTCGTGCTCGAACAGGTCGCCCGCGCACAGGATGGCGTCCACGCCCTCGGCATCGGCGAGCGAGACGATGCGGCTCAGCGTCTCGCGGCGGTTGCGCCTTCGCGCTCGGGCGCCTTCGGGCGAGGCCCAGGCGAACGGCGCGTCGAGGTGCAGGTCGGCGAAATGCAGCAGCTTCACTGCCCGCAAAGCCTACCCAAGCCCGTGACAGCTAGGCCGTCGCATTCGACGCGCCCCGCCGGCCCGTTCAGAGGCCGAACCCGGTCAAAAGATGCGGCGCGCCCCCAGCAGGTTGAACAGGGCGATGCCGACGGCGCCCAGCAGCAGCAGGTGCAGCAGCCCGCCGGCGAAGAGACCCGTGACGAGGCCCATCATCCACAGCATGAGCAGCGCGGCGGCGACCACCCACGACACCGGAAGGACCCCGGGCACGTCCGGGCTGCCGGTCAGAGCTGGCCCTCGCGCTCGTTGATGAGCTGGACGACCAGCAGCACGGCGGCGGCCACCAGCAGCAGGTTGACCAGCGGCCCCCACGCCAGCAGCAGGCCGATGAACCAGGCCAGCAGCACGATGGCGGTGAGGATCCAGATCATCCGGCCAGCACCCACACCACGGCCAGCACGCCGGCGATCACCAGCAGCCCGGCCAGCGTGACGCCCACCGACAGCAGCAGGACCGACGCGCCGCGCGGCAGGTCGCTCACGCCGCCAGCGCCTCCAGCACCAGGTCCACGTGCTCGGCCGGCTTCACTCGCTCCAGGACGTGCTCGATGCGCCCGTCCGGCCCGATGATGAAGCTGGAACGCTCCACGCCCATGTAGGTCCGGCCCATGAGCTTCTTCTCTACCCAGACGCCGAAGGCCTCCGCCGCCCGGTGGCCCTGGTCCGAGAGGAGGCGGTAGGGCAGGTCGTACTTGGCGCGGAACTTCTGGTGGCTCTTCACCGAGTCGGGCGACACGCCGAAGACCTCGATGCCCTTCGAGATCACCGTGCCGAAGTTATCGCGCAGCGAGCACGCCTGGGCGGTGCAGCCGGGCGTGTCGTCCTTTGGATAGAAGTAAAGGACGTAGCGCCGTCCGAGCAGGCCGTCGCGGGTGACGGTGCTGCCGTCGTCGGCCGTCATGCTGAAGTCCGGTGCGGGCTCGCCGGCCCCTGGCTTCATGCGAGCCATCCTAGCAGCGAGCGGGCGCGGCCCTAATGCAGAGGGCCGTCCATCTCCTCCAGGGCGACGAGCACCGGCGGCAGCTCGCGCGGCTGGAGGCGCGCCGCTAGGTCGCGCGCCAGGTCGGCGATGAGCTCGTCGGGCGCCTCGGCCAGGTCGTGGCCCGCGCCGGCCACGAGGCGCAGGTCGGGCTCGTTGCCGGCGTCCCGCAGGGCGGCCAGCAGCAGCTCGGACTCGTCGGGCGACACCAACGTGTCCAGCTCGCCGTGGACGAGGGTGACCGAGCGGTGCAGCATGGTGGCCAGCGCCAGGTTCGGGGTGTGGATGGCCTGCTCCAGCCCGGCCAGGCCGAGCTCCAGCCATTCGCCGCCCACGTGAACGCGCATCGACTGCTCCCGTCGCTCGGCGCGCTCCACGAGGTCCTCGCTCCAGCGGTCCAGAGCGGCCACGATCGGGTGGCGGCGGTCGGCGCCCGTCCGCGCCCGCAGCGCGACCCCGCGGCGCAGCACGTCCCGCTGCGATCGGGCCGCGGCCCCGACGAGGGTCAGCGCGCTGACGGCCGGGTCGCCGATGGCGGCCGACAGGGCCAGCGTGGCTCCCTCGCCGTGCCCCACGATCCCGGTCCGGCGCAGGTCCAGCCCGCCGTGGGACCGCATGGCGGCCAGCATGTCGCGAGCGTCGTCGATGCGCGTGAACAGCGTCGTTGACGCCCACTCGCCGTCGGATGCGCCGCCGCCGCGCGGGTCGCAGCGCAGCGAGGCCACGCCCGCATTGGCCAGGGCAGAGGCGAGGCGCCCGAGAAGGCCGGGAGCCATCGGTCCAGGGTCGAACCAGGTCGGGTGGCGCGCACGGTCCAGGGCGCCGTGGCGGTCGCGCGGCAGCCAGGACGGCAGCAGCAGGGCGTTCGGATAGCGGCCGCGGCGGTCTGGCGGCGGCGGCTCGTCGGGCAGGGTCAGCGTGCCGGCCAGCTGGGCGTCACCGGCCCGAACACGGAGCTCCTCGGAGCGCGGCATGGCGCTCAGTCCCGCGAAGTCGGCCTGGCGCGGTCCTTGAGGATCTGCCCCGCGGCCAGACGACCGGGCGCCCCCATCACGCAGCCGCCCGGGTGCGTGCCGGAGCCGCACTGGTAGTAGCCATGCAGCGGCGTGCGGTACTGCGCCCAGCCGGGGGCGGGGCGGAAGAAGAACATCTGGGGCGCCAGGAACTCGCCGGCGAAGATGTTCCCCTCGCTGAGGCCCACCGTGCGCTCGATGTCCAGCGGGGTCTGCACCTCGCGCTGCAGGACGAGGTCGCCGAAGCCGGGGAAGAAGCGCTCCAGGGTTGCCTGCACCCGGTCGGCCATGGGCTCTCGCTCGGCGTCCCAATCGCTCTCGCGCAGGTGGTAGGGCGTGTACTGCACGAAGCACGACAGCACGTGCTTGCCCGGCGGTGCCATGTCAGGGTCGATCGTCGACTGGATGGCGCAGTCGATGTAGGGGTCGCTGCTGTACCAGCCGTACTTGCCCTCGTCGAAGGCGCGCTCCAGGTAGTCGATCGACGGACCGATGTTCATGAAGCCGCGGAAGAGCTCCGGTCGTGCCCCCAGGGTGGGGTGCGCCGGGAGGCCGTCGAGCGCGAAGTTGACCTTCGAGCTGACTCCCTGGAACTTGAGGCGGCGGATGTCCTCGACCAGGTCGTCGGGCAGCTCGCGCGGATCGACCAGCTCCAGGAAGGTGCGCCGCGGGTCGAGCGCGCTGACGACCACGTCGGCGGCGATCTCGGTGCCGTCCGACAGCGCCACGCCGGTGGCCTCGCCGTCGCGGGTCAGCACCCGCTCCACCGGTGCCTCCAGCCGGATCTCGGCGCCGAACGACTGCGCGGCGCGGCTCAGGACCTGGGTGAAGCCGCCGTTGCCGTCCTTGTGGAAGGCCCACGTTCCGAACTCGCCGTCGTGCTCGCCCAGCGAATGGAAGAGCAGCACCAGCCCGGAGCCCTGCGAGCGCGGCCCAACCTTGGACCCGATGATCCCCGAGCTGGCCAGGTATCCCTTCAGCAGCTCGGAGCGGAAGTAGCCGTCCAGGAAGTCGGCGGCGCTGCCGGTCAGCAGCCGCACGGCGTTGTGCAGCGTCCGCTTGTCCAGGCCTCGAAGCCGCGCCGCGAGCTCGGCCAGCGCGGTCAGCTCGTCGGGGTCGTCGCTGAAGATGTCGGGCGGGACTGTGTCGAGCAGCGGCTTGATGGCCTGGCACACGCGGTCCAGGTCGTGGCCGTACTGCTCGTAGCCGTCGGCGTCGTGCGGAGAGTGGCGGATGATCTCGCGCAGGTTCTCGTCGTGGTCGCGACCAAAGAGCAGGTAGTCGCCGTCATCGGGCGTGGGTGCGAAGCGAGTCGACATCAGCAGCGGCAGGAAGCCGTGCCTGGTCAGCTCCAGCTCGTGGATGATCTGCGGCCGCAGCAGGGAGAGGGCGTAGCTGAAGGTGGTGAACCTGAACCCCGGCCGCAGCTCCTCGGTGATGGCCGCGCCGCCCACCAGGTGCCGCCGCTCCAGGATGAGGGTCTTGAGACCGGCCCGGGCGAGGTAGGCGCCGTTGACCAGCCCGTTGTGGCCCCCGCCGATCACGATCGCGTCGTATCGGTCCATGCTCACGCCGTCTTCCGTTCCGGGTTGAAGAGCGGCAGCCGAGCAACGTGCGCGGCCACCTGCTGGTACTGGTGGTCTACGGTGAACTCCAGATGCACCTTGGTGCCCGGCTTGCCCAGGTCGGGACGGACCCGCGCCAGTGCGATGTGCCGCTGCAGCACGGGCGAGTACATGGTGCTGGTGGCGTAGCCCACCCTCCTGCGCTCGTCGTCGTAGACCATCCAGTCCTCGTGCACCGGGCGGTGGTCCTTGGGCGGGATGAGGCCCGCCGCCGAGTACACGCGGTCGTAGTCCTGCCAGTCCACCACCAGGGCCACCATCCGCCAGCGTGACGTCTTCTCCGCCCGCTCGCGCAGCAGCGCGCGACGCCCGATGAAGGGGCGCCCGTCGTCCTCCAGCCCCTTGAACATCCACGCCCAGCCGAGCTCCAGGGGGGTGGACCGATGGGCGTCGTTGAAGGCGAAGCGGCTGGAGTCGAAGTCCACGCCGAGCAGCATGAGCCCGGCCTCGATGCGCAGCATGTATAGCGCCCCCATCCCGTAGGGCAGGACGCCGTGGCCCTCGGCGGCGTCCCAGATGGCGTCCCAGACGGTGAGCGCATCCGGCGTCTCGGCCCACACCTCGTAGCCAAGGTCGCCGGTGTAGCCGGTGCGGCTGACCGTCACCGGGCGCCCGCCGATCCTTCCCGTGGTGAGGCCGAAGAAGGGCAGCTCCGCCACGGCGGGGATCAGCCGCGCCAGCAGGTCGCGAGAGCGCGGGCCCTGAATGGCCAGCGCGCCAAGGTCCAGGCTCACCTCCTCCACGGTCACCTTCAGCCGCCCGATGCGGTCGGCGAACCAGGCGAAGTTCGGCTCGGGCGAGGTGAGGAGGTACTCGTCGGGCGCTCGATGCTGGACCACGCCGTCCTCGAGCACGAATCCGCGTTCGTCGAGCCAGGTGGTGTAGTGGGCCAGGCCCGGCGGGCAGGCGCGGATGTCGCGGGCCAGCATCCCGGCCAGAAAGCGCTCGGCGTCACGACCGGCGATCCGGTACTTGTATAGCGGCGAGGTGTCGAAGAGGCCGGCCGCATTGCGCACGGCGAAGTACTCGAACTTATCGGACGCCTGATAGCGCGTGGCGGCCAGGTGCCCGGACCAGTGCTGCCACAGGCCCGTCGCGTTGAGCGCGCTGGTCCGGGGATGAAAGGGCGTGGTGCGGATCATGGAACGTGGCGTGGAGGATACCGGCTCACGACAGCAGGAACCTCCAGGTGCCCAGCGCGACGCTGATCCCGAGCGCGGCAGCTCCCAGGCCGGCTGCCGCAGCGAGCAGCACCCAGTCGCGCCGCTCAAGGCGCTGCGGTCGCGCCACGGTTCGGCACGGCAGCGACCCGAAGCCACGCGACTCCATGGCCAGCGCCAGCCGGGTGGCGCGTCGCAGCGTCCCAACCAGGAGGCTCAGCAGCTGACCGAAGAAGAGTTGCGCCGCAGCGAGCGGAGAGCGGCCGGCCTCCACGCCGCGGGCACGACGCGCCAGCGCCAGGAGCTGCCACTCGGCGGCCAGCACCGGCAGCAGCCGGGCGGCGGCCAGCGCCCCAACCGCGTAGCGCGGCGAGAGCCCGAGCTGCTGGCTCAGCGAGTCGGCAAGGTCGGTGGGATCGGTGGTGGCCATGGCGAGCACGCCGGCGTAGGCGATGGCCAGCAGGCGCAGCGCCAGGGCCATGCCCGCCGCGGTGGTCGACGACCCGAAGCGCAGGGGTCCGACCGCCAGCGCCTCGCCGGCCTGCTCGGCGGCGAACAGGGTGTTCAGCACCGCGACCGCAAGCGCCGCGACCAGCAGCGGCCACGCCCGCGCCACCAGCACGCCCGGGGCGAGGCCGCTGAACGCCGTCGCCAACGCCAGGCCTGCCAGCACGATGGCCGGGGTGACCGGGTCGGTGGAGATGAAGACGACCCCCATCAGCAGCACGGCGGCGCCCAGCTTCGCCGCCGGATTGGCCCGCGGCAGCGCGGCTTCGCGGTTCGGGCGCAGCGGCGTGAAGGGGATCACCGTGCCCAGCCCTCCGGCGGCTGGGGGATGCGCAGCGTCCGGTCGGCCAGCGCCGAGGCGAAGTCGCGATCGTGCGTCGCCAGGCACACGGCCCGGCCGTCGTCGCGCAGGGCGGCCAGGAGCAGCAGCAGCTCCACGGCGGTGCGCCGGTCTTGGCCGAAGGTCGGCTCGTCGAGGATCAGGACCGACGGCGCCGGCGCGAGCGCAGTGGCCACCGAGAGGCGTCGCTTCTCGCCGCCGGATAGGGTGAACGGGTTCGCCTCGGCGAGGTGGGCGAGATGCAGCCGGTCCAGCAGCTCGTCGGCGCGCCTGGCTGCGCCCGCCCGGGAGACGCCGGTTCGCATCGGGCCCAGCATCAGCTCGTCACGCACCGAGCGGGTCAGGAACTGGTGCTCGGGGTCCTGGAAGACGGTGCCGATCTGCCGAGCCAGGCGCGTGGCGGGCCACCGCCAGATCGGCTCATGGCCCCTTCCGGGAGCCAGCGCCTCGCCGGCCACCACCCATCCCCCGCTCGGTCGCAGCAGGCCGCCGAGGAGCATGGCCAGCGTCGACTTGCCGCTGCCATTCGCACCGATGATGGCCAATGCCTCGGACGAACGGAGCTGCGCGTCCACCCGCCCCAGGGCGGGCACGCGACTGCCGGGATAGGTGTAGGTCGCCTGCTCGGCCAGCAGCAGCGTGTCGACGGGACGTCGCGGGCGCCGGGGCGGGGCCGGCAGGCGACGATCCGGAACCCAGACTCCCCGCTCGACGAGGCGGTCCCCGTGCTCGGCGAAGACCTGGCGGGGTCGACCATCGGCCACCACGGACCCGCCGGCTTCGAGCACGACCACTCGGTCGACGAGCGGCATGGCCTCTGCCACGCGATGCTCCACCAGGACCAGCGTCAGCCCCAGGCGCTCCACGACACGGAGCAGCACGTCGCGGATCATGTCGGCGCCGGCGGAATCGAGGTTCGAGGTCGGCTCGTCCAGCAGAAGCAGCCCGGGCCGCATGGCGAGGACGCCCGCCAGCGCCAGGCGCTGCTGCTCGCCGCCGGACAGCGCATCGGTGGGGCGCTCGAGGCCGTAGGGGAAGGCCACCGCCTCGAGGGCTGCCCGCACGCGTGGCCAGATGGCCTCTCGCGGCAGGCATCGGTTCTCCAGGCCGAACGCCACGTCGTCGCCGGCCCTGGCCATGGCGACCTGGGATTCGGGGTCCTGAAACAGGATCCCGGTGCGGTCGCGCGCGGCGCGGGCCGGCTCCCCGTCCACCAGCAGCGCGCCCTCCGCCTCCGCGGCGCCGGCGGGGTCCAGCAGGCCGGCCAGGCCGAGCAGCAGGGTCGACTTCCCCGAGCCGGACGCACCCAGCAGCAGGATCCGCTCGCCGGGCTCCACACGAAGGTCCAGGCCGCGCACGGCCCAGGCGCGCCTGCCGGCGTGGCGCCAGCCCCAGCCCTGGGCCTCGATTCGGGCCGGCCGGGTCGGCGCCGCGCTCAGCTGGTCACACCTCGGTTTGCGCGCGTCCCGCCTCGAACTGGCCCAGGGCGCCGGTTGGCGCGATCGCGCGCACCAGCAGCCACGAGCCGAGCCCGGCGATGAGCACGCCGCTGATCAGCATGAAGACACCGTACGCCAGCTGGACCTCGAAGGCCGTGCCCGCGTAGTACACCGGCATGTCGTGCAGCCACTCGCCGATCGCCGCGCCAGCACCGGCCAGCAGCGCGACCGGCAGGCTGAAGGACCGATACAACAGCGCGGCGAAGACGAGCTCCGCCCCCGCACCCTGGACCGCCCCGGACAGCACGGCATCCAGTCCCCAGACCGATCCCAGCAGCGCCGAGACCACGGCGGCCAGCGTCTCGGTGAAGATGGCGGCTCCCGGCTTGCGGATGATGAGCATGCCGAGCACGCCGGGGACCAGCCACATGCCCGAGACGAGGTACGCGAGCGGGTTCACCTGGCCGGCGAACAGTGGCAGCCACAGGGCGTTCCAGGCCCAGAAGACGACGCCGAAGGCCACCGCCAGCGCGGCGGCGACCACGATGTCGACCACCCGCCACCCGGTCGCCGGCGTCGTTGCGGTTGTCATCACGTATCCTCCTGTCCGTCCTCGATGACCAGGAGCACGCCGCGCTCGAGCGCGACCGAAGCGGGGCCTCCCACCACCTGGTTCGAGAGGCCTCGCGACCGTCCGAAGCGAAGGCGCTCACCGTCCAGCGGGTAGGCGAGGCCCGCGGTCCGCACGCCCTCCGCGTCGCCGCCCAGCGGCAGCAGGCTGACCGTGCAGCCTTCCGCGGCCTCGAGGGCCACTGCCCCCGGGCCAGCCAGCGCGCGGACCACCGTCGCGCCGCGCACCATGCGTACGTCGCGCCGCGGGGCCGCCCAGGCCGGGTCGGCCAGCAGCAGCAGGTTGGCCACCTCGTGGTCGAGCCGCGTTCCGGCCAGGGCACCCAGCACGATGGTCAGGGTCGCCCCGGCCGCCACGGCACGCCCGAGCGCAAGCTCCGCGTCCGTCGCGTCCTTGTCGGTCGGATGGCGCTCGACCAGCACCCCGTCGGCCGCCAACCTCTGCACGAGCTCGACATGGACCGAGTCCAGATCGCCGACAAGCACGTCCGGGCGCGCCCCGACCGCGTCGAGGAAGGACGCGCCTCCGTCTGCGGCGATGACGAGCTCGGCACCTGCCAGGTGCGCCGCATCGGCGGGATCGGCATCGCCGCCGGCGACGACCACGGCCTTCACGCGTCGCTCCTCCTGCCGAGCGCGACGGTCCGTCGCCCGGCCACTCCATCGGTCCAAGAAACGACGAGCGGCGCACCCGTCGGGGGCGCGCCGGTGGAGCGTTCAAACCGACTTCCTTCGCTGGCATGACCCAGATCAGGTTCGAGGGTCTGCGGCCGTCCGCACTCTCAGCGCTCTCGCGCTCCCCTGTCGTTCTTGGGTTGTCCCCACGAGCGTAGCACGCGTGCCATGATCCGGCCATGGATTCGCCGTCGGTCGAGCGCGTGGTACGCGCCGCCGCGGCGCGTGGGCTCCAGATCGAGGTGCAGCGCTTCTCGGCAGGCACGCGGACGGCCGCGGATGCCGCGCGGGCGGTGGGGTGCGACGTGGCGCAGATCGTCAAGTCGCTGGTGTTCATTGCGGACGGATCGCCGGTGGTGGCCCTGGTCTCCGGCGCGCACCAGCTCGACCCCGATCGGCTGGCCGCAGCCATCGGCGCGGGCGACGTTCGCCGGGCGACCGGCGACGAGGCCCGCGACGCCACCGGCTACGCAATCGGCGGCGTGCCGCCGCTGGGGCACGCGAGTCGTCTGCCGGTGCTCATCGATAGGCACCTGCTTGGTTACCCGCGGGTCTGGGCCGCGGCCGGGCTG
>DATADC010000158.1:0-8303 GCA_036258735.1 Candidatus Limnocylindria bacterium | reverse complement strand
TTCATGACGTCGTCCACGCGGCCGAGGAGCCAGTAATAGCCCTCTTCGTCGCGCTTGCAGCCGTCGCCCGGGAAGTACCGGCCGGGATAGCGCGACCAGTAGGTCTCCTCGTAGCGCTCCGGGTCGCCGTAGATGCCGCGCAGCATGGCGGGCCATGGCCGCTCCAGGACCAGGTAGCCACCGCGCCCCAACGGAACTGACTCACCGGCCTCATCGACCACGTCCGCGCGCACGCCGGGGAACGGGAAGGTCGCGGAACCGGGCTTCAGCGTGGTGATCCCCGGCAGCGGCGAGATCATGATCATGCCTGTCTCGGTCTGCCACCACGTGTCGACCACCGGGCAGCGCTCGCCGCCGACGTACTTCCAGTACCAGGCCCAGGCCTCGGGGTTGATCGGCTCGCCAACGCTCCCCAGCACGCGCAGCGACGAGAGGTCATCGCGCTCGAACTCGGACGCGCCGTACTTCATCAGGGCACGGATGGCGGTCGGGGCGGTGTACAGGATGGTGGCGCGGTACTTGGCGGCGACCTGCGCCCACCGGTCCTTGTCCGGGTGGTCGATGGCGCCCTCGTAGATGATCCCGGTCGTGCCGTTGGCCAGCGGCCCGTAGACGATGTACGAGTGCCCAGTAACCCAGCCGATGTCGGCCATGCACCAGTAGATGTCGGTCTCCGGCTTGACGTCGAAGATGTACCGGTGGGTGGTGCTCACCCCCAGCAGGTAGCCGGCGGTGGTGTGCATGATCCCCTTGGGCTTGGCGGTGGTGCCGGAGGTGTACAGCAGGTAGAGCAGGTCCTCGGAGTCCATCGGCTCCGGCTCCGCCTCCGTCGGCTGGCCGGCCACCAGCTCATGCCACCAGTGGTCGCGGCCTTCCTGCCAGGCGACGTCCTCGCCGGTGCGCCGGACGACCACGCAGTGCTTGACCGATGAGGTCCGCCCGATGGCCTCGTCCGCGTTCTTCTTGAGCGGCACGCTGGCGCCCTTGCGGTACCCGCCGTCGGCGGTGATGACCGCCACGCACTCGGCGTCCTCGATGCGGCCCGCCAGGGCATCGGCGCTGAAGCCTCCGAACACGACCGAGTGGGCGGCCCCGATGCGGGTGCAGGCGAGCATGGCCGCCGGGAGCTCCGGGATCATGGGCATGTAGATGGCCACCCGGTCGCCCTTGTTGACGCCCAGCGAGCGCAGGGCATTGGCCATGCGGCACGTCTCGTCCAGCAGGTCCTCGTAGGTGACGGTGCGCGTGTCGCCCGGCTCGCCCTCCCAGTAGTACGCCACCCGCTCGCCCAGGCCGGCGGCCACGTGGCGGTCGAGGCAGTTGACGCTGACGTTCAGCTTGCCGCCGATGAACCACTTGGCGTAGGGCGGCTGCCAGTCCAGCAGCTCGGTCCACGGCTCCATCCAGTCCAGGCGCTTGGACTCCTCGGTCCAGAAGGCACGGAAGCCCTCCTCCGAGTCGGTGCGCTGGTAGATCTGCGGGTCGTTGAGAAGCGCGTCGCTGACGAACTCGCGCGGCGGCGGGAAGGTGCGCTCCTCGCGCAGCAGGTTCTCGATCGCGTCGCTGACGGTCCCGGCGTCGGTGCGAGCTTCAGTCGTCATGCCGTCATCGCTCCCTTGCATTCGGCAGGAGTTCGAGGGCAGGCAGCCGGCTCGGAGCGCTTGCCTGGCGGTGCGTTTTCCCCATGGTGCTACCCGGTGTCAACGCAGCCAACGTCTTGTCCGCGGGGTGTATCTTCGCCGATAAGTCTCGGCCGCGCCGGAGGAAGGAAGGGCCGCGCATGAGTTGACGCGACGCCGGTACTCAGATCGATCGACGAACCGATTCCGAGCCTCGGACCGTCCCTGTCACGACAGCTGAGAGGTACCCGCCCATGACTGCGGCCGCTCCTGCTGCTGCCCGTACCTACGACTACAAGCTCCGGTTCGTGATCGGTGCCTCGGCCATCGGCACGGTGATCGAGTGGTACGACTTCTACCTGTACGCCGTGCTGGCGACCTTCCTGGCGCCGATCTTCTTCCCCGGAGATCCCACCGCGCAGGTGCTCAGCGCCCTGGCCACGTTCGGCGCCGGCTTCGCGGTGAGACCATTCGGCGCCATCGTCTTCGGCCGCATCGGCGACAAGACCGGGCGCAAGGTCGCATTTCTCCTGACCGTATCGATCATGGGTGGCGCGACCGTCCTCGTAGGCCTGCTGCCCGGCTACGCGCAGATCGGCATCCTGGCGCCGCTGATCCTGGTGACGTTGCGCCTGCTTCAGGGCCTGGCCCTGGGCGGCGAGTACGGCGGCGCGGCGATCTACGTGGCCGAGCACGCGCCGGATGACAGGCGCGGCCTGTACACATCGTGGATCCAGACCACCGCGACCATCGGCCTGTTCCTGGCCCTGGCGGTCATCCTGTTCTTCCGCCTCACGCTGGGTAACGAGGCCTTCGGCGAATGGGGGTGGCGGATCCCCTTCCTGCTCTCGGCGGTGCTGGTGATCGGAGCCCTCTACATTCGGCTCAAGCTGCAGGAGACCCCGCTGTTCACGCGCGCAAAGGAGCAGGGCAAGACGTCGAGTGCGCCGCTGAAGGACAGCCTCGGCAACCGGCGCAACTGGAAGCTGATCCTGCTGGCGCTGTTCGGCATGACGGCCGGCCAGGCGGTGGTGTGGTACACGGGCCAGTTCTATGCGCTGCAGTTCATGACCGGTCCGTTGGGCGTGGGGTTCGTCGACGCCTACGTGGTGATGCTGATCGCCATCGCCCTTGCCACGCCGTTCTTCATCTTCTTCGGCTGGCTCTCGGACCGTATCGGCCGCAAGCCCATCATCCTGGGCGGCTGCCTGCTGGCGGCACTGGCCTACTTCCCGATCTTCAACGCCATGCACGGGTTCACCAACCCGGTCCCGGAGACCGATCCGGCCACGCCGGCCACGGCGGTCGCCCAGGACCCGAACCTCGTAGGCCTGACGGTCATGGTGTTCCTGATGATCATCCTGGTTACCATGGTGTATGGCCCGATCGCGGCCTTCCTGGTCGAGTACTTCCCGACCAAGATCCGCTACACCTCGCTGTCGCTTCCCTACCACCTGGGCAATGGCGAGTTCGGCGGCTGGCTGCCGTTCATCGCCAGCGCCATGGTCGCCTCGGCGGCGGCCGGAGGCATCTTCGCCGGGCTGGCGTCGGTGACTCCGGGCGGAGCGGCGTTCGTGGGGCTGTGGTATCCGATCGCAGTGGCGGTGATGTCGCTGATCGTTGGCGGCATCTGGATCCACGAAACCAAGGACGTCCGCATCTGGGACGAGGTGGGAGGCCGGACGCCGCAGGAGGACAAGTCCGCGGTCGCCGAGGGAGGGACCCTGGCCGGCTAGGCCGCTTCCTCAGCGTTTCGTGAGTCGAACGGGCGGCTGGCCTGCGGGCCGGCCGCCGTTCTGTTTGCTCAGCCGCCGCTGCGGCTAGTTGCCGTGGTGCTCCTGGCGGTGGAGGCGGGCGATGATGGCCTTTAGCATGGGAATGGCCATCTCGGGGTGCTCCTCGAGCGACGCGCGGAACTCCCAGGCCGAGATGAGCAGGCAGGTGAGCTCGGTATCGGCGATGACGGTGGCCGTCCGCCCGTGCTCCTCGATGAGCGCCAGCTCCCCAAAGAAGTCCCCGGCTCCAAGCGTCCCCACCGCCCCTTTGCCGGCGATCTCCACGCGCGCGCGGCCCGAGCTGATGAGGTACAGCCGGGTGGCGGGGTCGCCTTCGTTGACCACCACCTCGCCCGGCGCGTAGGTCTGCTCCCGCGCGGTCCGCAGCACCTGCTGGCGCTCGCGTGGCTTGAGCACGGCCAGCAGCGGGATGGCGGCGGCGGCTTGGGTGTCCATCCTTCCTCCGGTTGATGTGCCGCTTCATCGTAGGGCGTGGCGCGGCGTGCGGGAAGGAGCCTTGTCACGCAACGGAGCCACGTCGAAACTGGACGACCGCAATGCAACAGTCGCCGGCCGCGACGGTCACCTTCTTCTTCAGCGACATCCAGGGCTCCACCCGCCTGTTGGAGGCGCTAGGCGCGGCGTACGCCGAGGTGCTGGAGCGCCATCGGCGCATCCTGCGTGCGGAGTTCGCAACGCGCGGCGCGGTGGAGGTGGGCACGGAGGGCGACTCCTTCTTCGCCGTCTTCGCCGATGCCCGAAGTGCCGTCGAGGCCGCGGTCGCCATCCAGCGCGCGCTGGCCACCGAGGACTGGTCCGGCGGCCAGCCGGTACGCATCCGCATCGGCCTGCACACCGGCGAGGCGGTACTGCAGGGCGGCGACTACGTGGGGCTCGACGTCCACCGCGCGGCGCGAATCATGGCGGCCGGCCACGGCGGCCAGATCGTCATATCCCAGGCCACACGCGAGGCCGCCGGCACGCTGCCGATGGGAGTGGACGTGCGCGACCTCGGACAGCACCGGCTTCGCGACCTCTCGTCCCACGAGCGCCTCTTCCAGGTCGTGGCCGAGGGCCTCGAAGCGGCGTTTCCGCCCATCCGCAGCGTGGACGCCATCCCGAACAACCTGCCCAGCCAGGCGACCGAGCTGGTCGGCCGCCAGGCAGAGCTGGCCGCCATGCGCGAGGCGCTGGACGCGCCGGCCACGCGGTTGGTGACGCTGACCGGCCCGGGCGGCGTGGGCAAGACCCGCCTCGCGGTGCAGGGCGCGGCGGACCGTATCCACACCTTCGAGGACGGCGCCTTCTTCGTGGACCTGGCCGAGTCCCGCGACGTGCGGTCGCTCCTGGACGCCATCGTGCGAGCGGCCGGCATCAACGTGGCGGCCGAGGCCAATCCGCGCCAGGCGATCCTCGACCACCTCCAGTCACGCGCGGCCCTGCTGGTGCTCGACAACTTCGAGCAGGTCATGCACGCCGCCGAGGTCGTCTCCGAGATCCTGGCCCGATGCCCGCGGGTCAAGGTGCTGATCACCAGCCGCGAGGCGCTTCGGCTGCGCGGCGAGCGCCACATCCCGGTTGCGCCGCTGACCCTGCCCGCGGCGTCTCCCCACCTGGACGCCGAGACCGCGATGCGGTCGGACGCGGTGCGCCTGTTCGTGGCCCGTGCCCAGGAGGCGGCGCCTGGCTTTCGCCTGACCGATGACGATGCCGCGGCGGTCGCCGACGTCTGCGCCAGGCTGGACGGCCTGCCCCTGGCCATCGAGCTGGCTGCGGCAAGCCTCCGGCTCTTCACGCCCGCCGAGCTGCGCGATCGGCTGAGCAGCCAGCTGGAGGCGATTCCCGGCGGCCCGCGCGACCTGCCAGCCCGCCAGCGAACGCTGCGGAGCACGATCGAGTGGAGCCACGAGCTGCTGACCCCCGAGGAGCGGCGGCTGTTCGCGGTCCTGTCCGTCTTCACGTCCGCGCGCGTGGAGGCGGTCCAGGAGGTGGCGGCACGCATCCCAGACCTGGCGCAGGACGATGCGCTCGGCACGCTGACGGCGCTGCTGGACAAGAGCCTCATCCGCCGCGAGCCGGTGGCAGGCGGGCTGCGGTTCACCATGCTCGAGACCATCCGACGCTACGCCGCAGAGCGTCTCGCCGAGGCGCCGGCGCTCGCTGCGGCAGCCACGCTCGCCCATGCGGAGTACTACGCCGAGCTGGCTGCGAGCGCTCGTGGCGCGCGCCACGGTGCCGGCGCGCGGGCGGCCATCGACCGCCTGGCGGAGGAGCTCGGCAACCTGGACGCGGCGTGGCGCTACTTCATCGGTCACGGGGACATCGGCCGGCTGAACGTCCTCGTGGAGGTGCTGTGGCTCGTCAACGAGGCTCGCGGCTGGTACCACCGGGCGCTGGGCGTGGCCGAGGACCTGCTGCCCGTGCTGGCCGCGTCGGGGCGGGACTCAGCATCTGGCGATGACGAGCTGGTTCTGAGGTTGACACTGGCCCGCGGACTGCTCGCCCTGCGGGGCTATACGCCGGAGGTCGAGCGGCTGTACCGCGAGGCGGTCGAGATCTCCGACGCCATGGACTCCTCGACCGCGCGGCTTCCCGTCCTGCGCAGCCTGGCGACCTTCTATCTCTATCGCGGCCAGCTCGACCGGACCGTGGAGATGGGGAAGCGGATGCTGCGCCTCGCCGAGGAGAGCGGCGACACGCGGCTGGAGCTCGAGGGGCACATGGTGGCCGGACCGTCGACCGCTTTCCTGGGGGACTTCGGCGCAGGCCTGGAGCACCTGCGCCGGGTGATGGAGCTCTTCGATCCGGACCGCCACGGATCCATCCCGTTCCGGCTAGGTCCGAGCCCCGGCGTGGCAGCCCCTGTCGTCTCGGCCATCCTCCGCTGGTGGCGGGGCGAGCCCAGCACGGCCCGCAAGCTCGTGCGGCGCTCGGCCGAGATGGCGGAGCGGCTCGGGCATCCGTACAGCACCGCGTACGGTGAGTTCCACGCCGGCGTGATCGATGTCTGGCGCCGGGATTACGCCGGCGCCGGGGCTCACGCCCGACGCGTGCTCCAGGTGGCACAGGCGCATGACTACCGCATCTGGATCGCGGTGGGCCAGGCGCTCGATGGCCTGGCCCAGGTTGCGCTGGGAGACGCCGTGCGCGGGCTGGCGCGAACCGAGGAGGGCGTCGAGATGTACGAGGGCATCCACACCCCGCCCGTTTTCTGGCCGGTCCTGCTGGGCCTGCGTGCCAACGCCTCCCAGCTGGCTGGCCATCACGCCGACGCGCTGCGGATCCTGGAGACCGCCGCTGAGCTGGAGACCGAGGACAGCCCGCTGCGGATCACCTTCCGGGTTCTCCGGGCGGAGGTCCTGCTGGCAACGGATCGGCGACCGGAGGCAGTCGCCGAGCTGCGCACGGCGTCCGCCGAGGCCGAGGTGGCCAGTGTGCCGATGCTCCGGGTGCAGGCGCTGACCGGGCTCGTCGAGGCCGCTGGCACCGAGGAAGCGGAGTCGCGCGAGGCGGCTCGACAGCTGGGCGACGTCCTGGCCGGCCTGGACGAGCGCGACGATGAGGACTTCGCGCGAGCGAGGGCGGTTCTATCGGCGCAAGCGGGCGTCGCCGCACGGGGCGGCTAGGCCAGGAAACGGTGCGAGCGCTCCTCGGACGGCCGCAGGTCATCGAGCGTGGCGAGGAAGGCGGCCAGCACCGGCGATACCTCCCCCGCGTCCCGCCGCCGCGCGACGACGATCTGGCGGCGCACCGGCGGCATATCGGTGATCCTCACCGGCACCAGGCGCCCCGTCCCCACCTCGGCCTGGACCGCGGTGCGCGGCAGCAGTGCGATCCCAAGCCGCTGCTCGACCATGCGCTTGGCGGCATCGATGTTGTCGACCTCCAGCTCCCCGCGCGGCGCGATGCCCGCCTGGCGCACGATGGCGCTGGTCAGCTCGTGGTAGGAGCTGGTGCGGTCGAACAGGATCAGGTTCTCGTTGGCCAGCTCGGCCATGCGCACGATGCCGGCGGCCGCGAAGCGGTGGCCGCGGTGCACCACCAGCACCAGCTCATCCTCGTAGAGCAGGGTGGCGGTGACCTCGGGATGCTGGATGGGCCGCATCAGGCCGATCTCCACCTCGTCTCGCAGGACCATCTCGAGCACCTCCTCGGAATGGCCGCTGCGCACCGAAAGGCGCACGCCCGGATGGCTGGCCTGGAACCGATGCAGCATGGCCGGCAGCACGTAGGTGCTGACAGCCGGAGCCGCGCCGATGGTCAGGCGGCCGGCGCCGCCGCTGGCGACCTCCTGCACGGCGTCGCGGCCCCGGTCAAGCGCCGCCAGCGCCCGCTCGGCATGGGGCAGCAGCGCTCGCCCGGCCTCGGTCAGGCGGCTGCCCTGTCGCGAGCGGACGAAGAGCTGCGCGTCGAGCGAGCGCTCCAGCGCCTGGAGCCGCGCGGTCAATGCGGGCTGGGTCACGTACAGCGACTCCGCGGCACGCGAGATCGAGCCGGTACGAGCGACTGCCACGAAGGCGCTCACGCGGGAAAGGTCCATCGGTTCGGCCTGGGCATCAGCCACTCTTATGTCAGCCATCCAAAGAATCGTCTTGTCTTATGATAAGCCATATGCCAAGGTAGGACGATGATGTTCGACTTCTATAGCGATCGGTTCCGCGATCTCGCCCAGAACGCCGATCGCGCCAAGGTGGATGCGGCAGATGCACGCCTCAACCCCTGGCTCCTGTGGCGCACCGAGGGTCCGAACCAGCCGCAGGTGCTGACCGTGGCCGAGACGGCCGAGTGCACCTGCCCGGCGTACTGCGATCGCGACCACGTCAACGAGTAGCGCGCGTCCCATGGCTGTCACGGCGCCGCCTCACGGCGAACCGACCACGCCCGACCCGCTCGCGGACGAGGTCGAGGC
>DATADC010000157.1:0-2211 GCA_036258735.1 Candidatus Limnocylindria bacterium | reverse complement strand
AGATCTGGTTCGCCGCAGAGGATGGGCGCGTGTACCTGCTTGCGGGCGGCCGCGAGCTGTCCGACTTGGTGCGCAATCTCCGGGCGAACGCGCACGTCACGGTCGAGCTGGGGGATGAGTCGCACGCCGGCACGGCCCGTGTCCTCGAGCCACGCCGACGTGCGTCTCGTCTCCCAACTCGACCGTGACGTGCGCATTCGCCTGGAGATTGCGTACCCAGTCGGACCGTTCGCGGCCGCCGGCAAGCAGGTACACGCGCCCATCCTCTGCGGCGCACCAGATCTCGATGCGATGGGGCAGGCCCGTCCGCCGCCCGATGGTGGTCAGATACGCATACGGTGCGCTGGCCCATCGCGCCGGCCACGGCTGCGCACCTCGCGCTGCTTCGGTCATCGTGGTGCCTCCTTTCTCGTCCTCGCGACCGGGCCACGGTCCGTGTTGGCCATCAGCTCGATGCGCGGCGCCGCTCGGGTTCTCGCCCACGAGTCGACACGAGCCAGCTCGGCAGCATTCGATCGATCTCATCGCATCGCCTCGGAAGGACCCGCCGCGTCAGCCGAGGCGCGTGCCGGTAAAGCGACCCAGCTCGTCGAGCAGTTGGTCCTGGACCCGGCGGTCACGGACGGCGGGATGCGGCTCGATCCGGCGCTGGTGATACCAGTAGCCGCCCGCGGTGCGCGCGTCGGGATCGTCGCTGGTGGCAAGCCACCCCTGCGTCAGGTGCCCGAGTCGCAGATCGTCGGGCGCACCGGGTCCACCCATCCTCGTCGGCACCCACCCCGGGTCAACGGCGTTGCTGAACACGTCCGGCCATATCTGGGCAACGGCAAAGGCGAGCGTGGTGAGGAAGAGCTTGCTGTCGGGGTAGGACCCGTTCCCGTGCCGGCCGCTCCAGTCGATGCTGGTCAGGCTGGGTCGTCCGCTGCGGTGCTCACTGCTGCTGAGGTAGACCAGGCGCTGCGGGCGATCGATGAGCGCGGTGAGGAGGTACGGAGCGACGATGTTGACCGGCAAGACCTGCGGCCCGGTGTAGACGCCGGCGTTGTGGATCACGGCGTCCATGCGGCCGAGGCGGTTCACGTCGCGGGCGATACCGCGCGTCTCCTCGAGGTTGGCGAGGTCCCCGACGACGACTGCAGCGCCGCGATCCACGAGGTCGCGGACTGCTGCGAGCCGGCCGCTGTTGCGGACGTGGACGACGACCTCGTGCCCGTCGTCGAGCAGCGTCTGCGCGGCCGCCCGTCCGAGACCGTCTGTGGAGCCCGTGATGAAGACGCGTGCCATCAGGCCCTCCCCGGCAGCAACTCGTTGATTGGTTGCATTACCTGATCTTACTGATCGGCGCTCGGGTTCCTAAAGACGTCGCCGACGTGGCGGAGGAATCCGGTGAGGACGCTAAGCTGCTCGCCGGGGATGATGTCGAGATTGTCGGCGTAGGGTGAGTGGTTGCGAGCGAGCGAGGAGACGCGCTTCGACGCGCTCAAAGGCGCGATCGACGGCGGCCCCGAGGTCGTTGACCGTCGCGTAGGTGCGCTCGGGCAGGTCGTAATGTTTGACGCCACGGAAGTAGGCTTCAATGGCGTTGAGCTTGGGGCTGTAGGGCGGTAAGTAGAAGAAGGTGATCCCTTCCGCCGCCAGGTCCGGTTCGGCCGCCTTGACGACGCGGCTGACGTGGATGGAGCCATTGTCGAGGACGACGCAGAGCGGTCGGCCGGCGCGCGGGATCTGGCGTACGAAGGCGAGCAAGTCGGTAGCGGTCAGGGTGCGCGGGGCGTGGTCCCAGGTGAAGGACGGATGCGGCCCGTCCACGACCAGCGCGGCCAGCGCGTTGAGACGGCGGCCGCGGGGGTTCTCGTAGGGGATCAGCTTGGGACGGCCGGGCAGCGTCCAGCTGGCATTGACGGGCTGGCTCGGACTGAAGCCACACTCGTCGAGGTAGGCCAGGGTCAGCTGGCCGGCCGCAGCGCGTTTTTTCTCGTCTCCAACTCGGCCGCGGCGGCGGCCACCCGCGCCGGGTCGGCTTTGTGAGCGAGCGTGCGCTGGGTCCGGCGCCAGCGGGCGCGCAGCCCCGGCCCGGTCAGGTAGCGCCGGACTTGGCGGGTGCTCAGGGCGATGCCTTGCTCGCTCAGGGCGGCGGCCAACTGCGGAGCCGTCCAGGTTCGCGGCTGCTCCAGCAACTCGCGCAGCGCCACCTCGACCTGCTCGCGGCGC
>DATADC010000156.1:0-9821 GCA_036258735.1 Candidatus Limnocylindria bacterium | reverse complement strand
ATCAGGTGGAAGATGGCCGCCACCCAGGCCCCAATGCCGAGCGCGAAGAACATGTAGCCCAGCTGGCTGACGGTGGAGTAGGCCAGCACCTTCTTGATGTCGTTCTGCGTCAGCGCGATGGCGGCCGCGAAGACCGCGGTGAAGACGCCGATGCCCGCCACCACCCACATGGCCACCGGAGCCTCGGCGAAGATGGGGTTGGCGCGGGCGACCATGTAGACCCCGGCGTTGACCATGGTGGCGGCGTGGATGAGGGCGCTGACCGGGGTGGGACCCTCCATCGCGTCCGGGAGCCACACGTGCAAGGGGAACTGCGCGGACTTGCCCACCGCGCCGGCGAACAGCAGCAGCGCGATGAGCGTGACGAGCGCCGGGTCCAGCGTCCCGATCCGCTCGAAGACCTCCTCGAACTGGAGCGTGCCGAGCGCAGTCCAGATGGCCATGATGCCAAGGCCGAAGCCGAAGTCGCCGATGCGGTTGACCACGAAGGCCTTCTTGGCGGCTCCGGCGGCAGAGGGCTTCTTGTACCAGTAGCCGATGAGCAGGTAGCTGCACAGGCCGACCGCCTCCCACCCGACGTACAGCATCAGGAAGTTGTCGCCCAGGATCAGCAGCAGCATGCTGAACATGAACAGGTTGAGGTAGGCGAAGAAGCGCCACAGCCCGCGGTCGCCGTTCATGTAGCCGATCGAGTACACGTGGACCAGCAGCCCCACGCTGCTGACGACCAGCAGCAGGGCCGCGGTCAGGGCGTCCACGAAGAACGTGATCTCGACGTGGAAGTCGCCCGAGCCGATCCATTCGTAGAGCGTCACGTGATGCGTGTTGCCGGCCACGATCACGTCCCACAGCACCACCATGGACAGGATCCAGCTCAGGCCCACCAGCACGACCGGCACGATCCAGGAGCGGTAGACCGGCTGCGGCCCATCCGGCGTGACGTGGCCGGACTGCCCCAGCCCGTCGTTCAGCTCGGGCGGGATGACGCCGTTGGCGCCCTCGGCGTTGGCCAGGTCGTCAGCGTGCCCGGCGTGGGGCGAGGTGACGCGCTGCTGCTCCTCGGTTGGGATGGTGCGAAACGAGCTGTCGTCCACCGGCCCGTGGGTCGCGGCCGGATCGTCGACCGCCGCCAGGCCGTGGGCCTCGGGATAATCGAGGGCTGCGTCCTCGGTCGCCCGCTTGGCGGCGTCTTCCTCGTCCTTGGCGTGCGGCATGGCCGGCCCGCCGCCGTGCGGCTCGTCGTGGTCGCCCGGCCCCTCGTGGCCGCCGTGCACGTCGTGGGTCGGCACGCGGTCCAGCCTCGGGCCGAGCACGGCCGCGAAGAGGAAGCCGGCCAGTGGGAGGGCCGGGATGAGGGCGATGGCCAGCTCAATGCTCATCGGTCTGGCCTGCTACTCGCGCAGGTCGGCGTACTCGTCGACCTCCGGCGTCTGGCGCGTGCGAATGATGGCGATGACCAGGGCCAGTCCCACCGTTGCCTCGGCCGCCGCCACGGCCATGATCATCAGCGAGAAGATGGCGCCCGCGACCTCGCCGGGTTCGCCGAAGGCGTTGAAGGCCACCAGGCTGAGGTTGACCGCGTTCAGCATCAGCTCGATGCAGATCAGCATCAGGATGGCGTTTCGCCGGGCCAGGAAGCCGAAGGCGCCGATGCCGAACAGCAGCGTCGACACGACCAGGTAGCCCGCCAGGCCCATCAGTTCGCCCTCTCGTCCTCTTCCGGGCGCCGCGCCAAATAGATGGCCCCGATGATGGCGGCCAGCAGCAGCAGGCTCACGATCTCGAACGGCAGCGCGAAGTCCGTGAAGAGGACGGTGGCCAGCTCGTCCAGCACGACCGATGCAGCGGCGCCGGCCGCCCCCCAGTCGGTGGTAACCGCCACCCAGCCGATGACGCCCACCGTTACCAGCGCGACGACCGCGGCGAACCACACCTGCCGGTGGAAGGGAGCGGGGATGTTCGCGTCGCCCGCCTGCGTGAGCATGATGGCGAACAGGATCAGGACGCTGATGGCGCCCAGGTAGATGAGCACCTGCGCGGCCGCCACGATGGCGGCGCCCAGCAGCAGGTACATCCCGGCCAGAGACCCGAAGCAGACCATCATGGCCATGGCCGAGTGGATGATGTTGCGCAGGGTCACGACCGCAAGCCCGCCACCAACCACGCCGATGGCGAGCACCACGAAGAGAACTCCGCTGACGTCCAGGTCGAGGCTCCCCGTTGGGACGTTTTCCGTACGAGCGCTCAAATGGCCTCGGGACGGTGGCGTGTCCGCTGTTCGCTCGAGGCCGCATCCGATTCTAGCGCAGCCTCCTGAGCGTGGCCCGCGCGCCCCCGCTTCATCCTGTTTGGGTTTGCGTCTGGTGCAAGCAACTACCACCAAGACCTCTGCTCGGTGGGATATGCGGTCGCCGCTTGGTGATTCCTGGCACCGGATGCACCGAACCGGCCAGGAGAAGCCTTGCTTCGTACTTGTTGCCACTGGGCGCAATTTCGCGGCGGGGATGGGACCGTTGGGGGCATTGACCCGGCCACGAAGATGGGCCGGTGAGCACGCCCGATATCGCGCCCGCGCCGGCCGAGGCGCCGGCGGCGCGGCTCTTCACGCCGGCGTTCATCTTCCTAGCCCTCTGCGAGCTGGCGTACTTCACGGCGGCCGGACTGACCATCCCGGTAACGCCCCTCTTCGCGGAAGGACCGTTGCGCGCGAACGAGCTGTGGGTGGGCATCACGGTCGGCTCGTTCAGCGTCACCGCGGTGGCATTACGCCCGCTGGCCGGGCGACTGTCGGACCGGCGCGGTCGCAGGCCCCTCCTGATCGGCGGGGCCGTGCTGTGCGCCGCGACGCTGGCGGCGCACGCGCTGACCAGCGAGCTATGGATGCTGATCGCCCTGCGGCTCATCCTCGGGGTGGCGGAGGCGTTCTTCTTCGTGGGTGCCTTTGCGGCGCTGGCCGACCTCGCGCCCCCGGGTCGGGCCGGCGAGGCGCTGAGCTTCAACTCGCTGGCGCTCTACCTCGGCATTGCCCTCGGCCCATTCCTCGGCGAGCGGCTGCTTGACTTCGGCGGTTTCGGCGTTGCCTGGATCGGTGGTGCCGTGCTGGTGCTGATCGCCACGGCGCTCGCGCTGCCCATCGGCGAAACGGCGCCGCGTAATCGGGCCGAGGCACCGGACACCCCACTCTTCCACCCGGCCGCCATCGGGCCGGGGCTGGCGATCTTCGCGGGGACCGCGGCCATGGGCGGCTTCCTTGGGTTCGTGGCGCTGCACGCCGACGATGTGGGGATGGCAGGCTCCGGCCCGGTGCTGCTCCTGTTCGGGCTTGTGGTCATCACCTGCCGGGTCCTCTTTGCCCGCCTGCCAGATCGTGTGCCACCCTTCCGTCTCGCCGCGGCGGCCCTCGTGGCGGCCGCCGGGGGCATGGCGGTGACCAGCCTCTTCGCCAGCGCGCCTGGCCTGCTTGCCGGGGCGGCGCTCCTGGCGGTGGGAATGGCGTTCCTCACCCCCGCGATCTTCGCCGCCACGCTGTCCCGCGTTCCTGCCGGGGAGCGGGGCAGCGCCATGGCCACCGTCAGCGTCTTCATCGACCTGGCCTTCGGCGCCGGGCCGATCCTCGTCGGCTTCATCGCCGGGTTGGCCAGCATTCCGGCGGGATTCGCGGCCGCAGCCGCGCTGGCGCTGGTCGCAGCGGTCGGCGTTTCACTCTCGCTGGGTGCCACCCGCGCCAGGCGAGCGCAGGGTGACGCGACCGGGTGAACGAAGCAGGGCGTAGGTGCCGGAGGGCTAGCTAGCCGCAGCCGACCCGGGCAGGAGCTGGGGCGACGCCACACGGGCGCCGTCGCCCGCTTCGGCACCATCGGGTTGCAGCAGCGCCGTCAGCGCCTCGGCCGGCGCCGGACGGCCCAGCAGGAAGCCCTGGGCGGCCGTGCAATCGAGCTCGCGGAGGCGGCGTAGCTGCTCATCGGTTTCGACCCCTTCCGCCACGCTTTCGAGGTCCATGGCGTGGGCCAGCGACACCATGCTGCGCACGATGGCCAGGTTCGCCGGCTGGTCCAGGCCGGCGATGAAGGAACGGTCGATCTTGATCATGTCGATCGGCAGGTCGCGCAGGCGGCCCAGGGTCGAATAGCCGGTCCCGAAATCATCGATCGCGACGCGCACGCCCAGCTCGCGCAGCGTCCGCAGCACTCCGGCGCCGCCCCCGTCAGGGAGGCTGAAGGCGCCCTCGGTCATCTCGAGCACCAGGGCCGAGGCCGGCAGGTCGCACGTCGACAGTATCTGCCTGAGGCGCTCGGCGAGTCCCTCGTCGTGAAGCTGTCGGGCGGACAGGTTGACGCTCACCTCGAGATCGCCGTGCCCGGGCAGCCGCCGCCACTGGGACAGCTGGCGAGCGGCGGTCTCCAGGACCCAGCTGCCTATGGGGTGGATCAAGCCCGTATCCTCCGCCACCGGGATGAACCGGGTCGGGGGCACGTCGCCGCGCTCCGGATGGCGCCAACGCAGCAGCGCCTCCACGCCGATGGTCCGTCCGCTGGCCAGGTGCATGACCGGCTGGTAGGCCAGCGACAGCTCGCCCCGGGGGAGGGCCTGGCGAAGGTCCGTCTCGTGCTGCAGCCGCTCCACCGCGGCCGCGTGCATCTGCGGTTCAAAGAGGACGTAGCCGTGCTCTCCAACGGCCTTGGCCCGGTACATTGCGGCGTCGGCGTCGCGCAGCAGCTCCTCGGCTGCGGAAGACGCCGAGCGGCACACGATGCCGATGCTCGCCGACGTGAAGACCGTCTTGCCCATGATGGTGAACGGCTCGCGCAGGCTGGCCACGATTCGCTCGGCCACCCGCGCGCCGTCCTCCGGACGGGCAGTGCCCTCCAGCAGCACCACGAACTCGTCTCCCGCCAGGCGAGCCGCCATGTCCTGGTCGCGGACGGCCCGACGCAACCGCTGCCCGACCTTGACCAGCAGCTCGTCGCCGGCCATGTGGCCCAGGCTGTCGTTGACGTGCTTGAACTTGTCGAGGTCCAGCAGCAGCACGCACACAGACGCGGCTTGCCGATGAGCCCGCCGCAGCGCGGCCTGCAGGGCGTCGAGGAACTGCGCCCGGTTCGGCAGCCCCGTCAGCGGGTCGTGGAACGCCTGGTGCGTGAGTCGCCGCTGGAGCTCGTGGCGCTCGCCGACGTCGCGGGAGTTGAGCACGATTCCCTGGACGCTGGGCTCGCCCAGCAGGTTCGTGACGGCGGTCTCCATCCTCAGCCACGACCCGTCGGAGCGCTGCATCCGCCATTCGACCGCCCCGCGCCATGGCCGCCCCTGCGAGCTGGCGTGGAGGACATCGGTGGCAAGCGCGATGTCGTCGGCATGCAGCATGGACTGCCAGCTTCGGCCGATGAGGTCGACGCTGCGGTGCCCGAGCAGCGTCTGTGCCGTGGGGCTCTGGTAGCGGATGATGCCGGACCCGTCGATGACCGTGACCATGTCGCTGCTGTTCTGCACCAATGCCCGGAACCGCTCCTCGCTGTAACGCAGCACCTTCTTCTCGTGGGCGAGCAGCAGAGCGGTGCGCTGTACGCGCTCCGAGCGCCGGAACAGCAGGACCAGCAGCACAGCGGCCGAGACCAGCAGCGTGCTCGTGCCGAGGTCGGCGGCCGCGCCGGTCGCCTCTGCAGTGCGCCGGTACGCGGCATCCGCCTGCTCGATCAGCGTCCCCAGGCGGCCGGCTGCCTCGCGCATCGCTCGGGTGGCCCGCGAAGGCCCGAGCTCCCCGGCGGAGAGGACGTCCGCAGCGGCGGTCTCGTAGTCGGCGAAGGCACGAGCCAGCGGCGCCAGGAAGGCGTCTCCGGCATCCACCGTGGCCAGCTGGTTGAAATGCTCTGCGACGCGGTTCGAGGTTGTTTCGATGCCCGATGCCTGCCCTGCCGCCTCGCCGGCCGAGAGCGCCTGCCACACGGCCGTGCCATGCGACTCGATGTCAGCGCGCAGTGCCCCGAGCACGACCTGCGCCTCGCGGCGGCCGTCCGCGTGGTCGCGCAGCGACGCCATTGCGTACGCGGTCAAGCCAGCCAGGACGATGGCAGCCAGCAGCAGGGGAATGGCGGCCCGCGGCCTGCCGATCGGCTTCACCGCTCGCGCCCCAGCGGAGGCAGGACGACCCGGGTGCCCGCCGTGCCGTCGGCCTCGTCGACGCGCTCCAGCTCCTCGAGGAGCCAGATGGCCGTGATGAGCGTTGCCGCGACGGACAGGATGGTCACCACGCCGATCGGCATCCCGAGCAACGCCAGCACGAAGCCCAACAGTGGCAGGCTGACGCGAACCGGCCCGATGAGCGCCGATTCGGGCACCAGGCTCGGATCCGGCTTCTGGTTCGCGTCGCCCTGGGTGCGATAGAACCGCCCGCCATCGGCCTCGACGACCTCCACCACCCGATGGGTGACGACTACGCCGTTCTGCAGCCTGAACGCCACCGCGCTGCCCTCCGTGGCGTCCTGGGGCTCGCGAGCGACGACGGCGAGCGCGCCGACGGGGAGGGATGGCTCCATCGAGCCGGACCGGATGGAGAAGAACTCGTGGCCGAGCGCGGGGGCGACGCGCGCCGCTATCCCGACGGCCAGGACCGTCGCCGCCAGGACGGCGAACGCCAGCGAAAGGACGAGGCGCGAGCCGCGCACCAGCCGGCCCGTCACGGGGCGGCCACCGCGTGCTCGGCCAGCACGCCGAACGTGGTGGATGTCCGCGATCGCTGGTAGCGATTGCCCGCCTCGAGTGGAAGCACCACGCGGACGCAGATCGTCTCCTGATGGCCGCCGGGCAGCAGCCGGTCACCGGCCTGCGCTCCGGCCACGGGATCGCCGAACCCGGCGCCGACCAATGGACCGTCATAGAGGAGCGCGCCGTCGAAGGCTTCGCAGCTGGTCCCCTCGGCGCGGACGCTGGCCCGCAGGGCCGCGCTGAGCCCGCGCCCATCGGAGTCGTCGCTCGTGCTGGTGAGCGCGTAGCGCAGCGCATCCGGCCCGCCGTTGGCAACGGTGAGCTGGCCGTGGTGCTCGTCGCCGGGCAGCATGCCGTCCACGCGCATGAGCATCGCCGGCTCTGCCTGGACGTCGACGGGAGTCGGCGCCCATGCGTCGCTTTCGAGGAGGGCGTGCTCGGTGAACAGCGAGATGGAGATGTAGGACGTCGTCACGCTGGGCAGCGCCGAGACCCCGATCATGAACAGGATCAGCAGCCTCCGCCTGCGCCGTCGCCTCCGCTCGTCGACGGGGACGGGTGCATCGGCGCCGCCCGAGATGACGGCGCTCATAGGACCCTCACCCGCGAGCGGTACAGCACTGTGTCGTACGCGAACAGCATGTCATCGGCCGCGCCTGCTCCGACCACGAGCTTGACCTCGAGGCGGTGGCCGACCAGCAGCAGATGGTTGACGCTGAACGTTGCGGAGCGCTGCACCCAGCCCGCGTTGCCCGCCTGCCAGTCGGCGGAAGACACGGTCGAGCTCGCGATCTCGAGCGTCAGGCCCGTCACGCTGTCCACGTCGCGCAGGAAGACCCGAACCTCACCTGCCGTGTTCGGCGCAAAACCCTCCATCGCCGACCAGAACTCGACGGTCACCGTCCCGTTGATGGTCTGCCCCAGCAGGCCCGCAGTCGGCCCGCGCCAGTTCTGGTATCGGGCCAGGCTCGTCTCGCCCGCGCCGCTGCCGCCGCGCTGGATCAGGCGGCCCGGCGCCGAGTCGCGGTCCGTGTCGTAGTTGTGGAGCGTCGTGGCCGTGGGCGGCGTCGTGTTCATGGCGAGGTTGGCCTGCGAGCTGGTGTTGCCCGTCGGCGGCGTTGGGTTGTTGTGCAGGAAGTAGGTCGTTCCGCCGAACGAGGGCGACGTGGAGGTCGTGGCCTGTACCTGCTCGTGATCGGTGAAGACGGCGAGCGCGCTCCCGCCGCCGGCTCCGAGCACCACAGATGCAACGAGCCCGAGCGCGATGGCTCGGACCCGTTGCCGCCGTACCGATGCTGGCCGGCGGGCCCCCCCTGACACCCTCACCCAGCCCATCTGCTAGGGGTTGTTCGCGGTCTGCTCGGCGTCGAAGCTGAACGTCGTGGTCGCCGATGCGCCCTCGTAGGCGTTCCCGGTGCCGGATGGCAGCGAAACACGGAAGCAGAGCGTCTCGCTCGACCCAGCGGCCAGGGTGCGATCCCCCGTATCGGCGCCCGCCGTCGGATCACCGAAACCTGCGGCTGCCGCGCCGAGCGGCGTCGCCGCCAGCACGACGCTGCCATTGAAATCGTCGCACGGCGTGCCGGGCGTCGTCGTGTCGACCTGCCGGACCGTCAGGGTGAGCACGTCGCGAAGAGCCTGCCCGTCCGGATTGGTGGTGGCGGTGGTCATTGCATAGCGCAGCTCGGCGGTGCCGTCGTTCTCGACCACCACGTCGTCGGTAATCGAGTCGCCCGGCATCATGGCGGTGCTGGTCAGCACCAGCGCGTCGATGCGCGCGGCGTCGAGGTCCACCGAGCCGGTGCCGAATGCGGCGTCCACGGTCTCGGAGTCGGTGAAGAGGGCCAGGCTCATCTGCCCCGCGCCAAGGGTCACCATGGCGAGCAACGGGAGGATGAGGGCGAGCCTGCGCCGGCGGCGCGGCTGGTTGTCTGAGTGGTCCATCTGGGAAGCAAGCCTCGTGTCGACCGGGCGGCCTCTCTCCCCGCGGAGCGGTCCTTATCCGGCCGCGCTAGCAAATACCGGATCGCCGCGGAAGGTAATAGGACGATCAGTTGCCACTAGTCCCAGGTGCCGCGGGGTCGCTCTCATCGCCAGGCGGTTTCCGCGCGCCAGGAGGGGTCCGGCCGCGCCACAACGACCGAAAACCCATCGGTCCCGGAGGGATCAGCGAGTCGGACGCTCCCGGTCGGACATCTCCAGGATGTCGAGCATGGGCAGGTCGCGCTGGTACTCGCTGAACTCGAACTCGGGGCCGCAGCGCAGGGCGTCGTAGGGGCAGGCGTCGGCGCAGATGCCGCAGAAGATGCAGCGGCTGATGTCGAGCTGGTAGGTCTCCAGCGTGCGCGGCCGCGGCATCAGCGCGCCGACGGGGCACGTCTCCGCGCAGCGGCCGCAGGACACGCACGGCGTCTCGTTGAGGCTGACGTAGTCCGCGGTGGTGACCAGCGAGTCGAAGCCCTTGCCGATGAAGTCGTAGCAGCCGGCGCCCACGATGTCCTTGCAGACCTGGGCGCATCGGCCGCAGTCGATGCAGCGGCTGTAGTCACGCAGGATGAAGGAGTGCGTCTCGTCGCGGCCGTAGCCGTGGTTGACGCCCACGTAGGGGTTGTCCTGGATCGAGCGCTCGTCGATGGCCATGTTGAGGGTCGTCTCGTACTCGATGGCCGCCTCGCGCAGATCGCAGTGGCCGATCGCCTCGCAGGTGCACTGCAGGCAGCGCGACGCCTCGGCCATGGCCTGGTCGTGGGTGTAGCCGTGCTCGTACTCGCCGAAGTTGTCGCGCCGCTCCTCGGCGCCAAGCTTGCCCATGATCGCGCGGGGCTCCTTCACGTCATCGGTGAAGGGCACGATGGTCAGGAAGTTCGGCTGCGGCTCGGACACGATGCGGCGCACCTGCGGGTCGTCCAGGTCGTGGCCGCGCAGCCAGTAGTCCATCGCGTATGACGCGCGCCTGCCCTCGCCGATGGCTTCCACCACCGTGGCCGCGCCCGTCCGCACGTCACCGGATGCGAACACGCGCGGCAGGCCGGTGCGGAAGATGTCGTCCTCGCTCACCAGCGTGCCGCGGCGGCTGACCTCCAGCTGGGCGCGCACCTCCTCGGGCTCGGACTCGATCCAGG
>DATADC010000155.1:0-6171 GCA_036258735.1 Candidatus Limnocylindria bacterium | reverse complement strand
CAGCGCCTTCTCCGGCGGAGCCGATGAGGAGGCGTTCAGCAGGGTGGTGCTGGCGGACTGGCCGGCCGAGGCAGGGCCGGTCCCCGACGGCCTGGAGGCGCTGACCTCTCTGCTCGACAAGAGCCTCCTGCGCCAGGAGCTCGGCACGGGTGGCTCACCGCGCTTCCGCATGCTGGAGACCATCCGCGAGTACGCCGCCGAGCGGCTGGCCGAGGCCGAGCCGGAGCCCAGGACGCCGCTCCGCCACGCGGAGTACTACCTGGCCCTTGCCGAGGCGGCCGCGGCCGGCGTCATGGGCGACCAGCAGCGCGCCTCATTGGATGCGCTCGAGCGCGAGCACGACAACCTGCGCGCCGCCATGGCGTTCGCGATCGGCGAGAACCTCCCCCACATGGCGATGCGGCTGCTCACGGCGATGTGGCGCTTCTGGCAGATGCGCGGCTACCTCAGCGAGGGCCGCACCATCGCCGACAGGGTGCTGGCGCTGGCGGACGGATCGGTGGATCGTGAGCTGCAGCTGCGAGCCCTGGACGCCGCGGGCGGCATCGCCTACTGGCAAGGAGACTTCCCCGCGGCACGCGCGTTGTACAACGAGCAGGGCCGGGTCGCGCGCGAGCTGGGCGATGCGCGGGCCGACGCCGAGGCGACGTACAACGCCAGCATGACCTTCGCCCTGGAGACGGACCAGGAGGAGGCCACCCGGCTGGCGCTGGAGGCGCTCGAGAAGTACCGAGCGCTCGGCGACCGTCGTGGCATCGGCCTGGCGCAGTGGGCCTATCTGAACTCGCTCGCCTTTCGCGAGGAAGTGGCGGACGGCGTGCGGCTGGCGGCCGAGACGGTGGACATCTTTCGGGAGGTGGACGACCGATTCATGCTGGCCTGGGCGCTCTACACCCAGGGACTCATCCTGACCCAGGCCCGAAGGATGGACGAGGCGCGCGACGCCCTCGCCCGGTCGCTCGAGATCTTCCGCGAGACGCACGACATCTCCGGCTACGCCATCATCCTGGACGGGTACGCGGCCATCGAGTGGGTGGCCGGCAATCGGGACGAGGCCATGCGCATCGCGGGAGCGGCCAGCGCCATCGCCGACGTCTCGGGCGTGGGGCTCGCCGAGCGAAACCGGGCGTACGCCCAGTTCTTCCCGGCCGAGCTGCTGCGCGAGGCGCCGCTGGCCGAGGCATACGCCGAAGGGCAAAAGCTCTCGGTGGAGGGCGCGCTGGCGCTGGTCACCGGCGCCGCGCCACCGGTCGAGGGCTAGGACTTCGTCAGGTCGTCGACAGCGGCCACGAACGGCGGCCAGGTCGCGGGCCTCAGGACGAAGCGGACCAGCTCCAGCGCGGTCGGCCGCCTCAGGTGGTCGACGACCGTCTCAACCGCGATGCGTGCGCCCTCATCGGCCGGGTAGCCGTAGATCCCCATGCTGATGGCCGGCAGCGCCAGGCTCGTGGCGCCCAGCTCGTCCGCGAGCCGCAGGCAGGACCGATACGCCTCTGCCAGCAGCTCGGCCTCGCCGTGGCGACCGCCCCGCCACACCGGCCCGACCGCGTGGAAGATCCAGCGCGCCGGCATGCCGTGCCCGGCGCTAGGTACCGCGGTTCCGGTTCGCGTCCCGTCCGGATAGCGCCTGATCAGCTCCTCCAGCAGCCTTGGCCCGGCGGCCCGATGGATGGCGCCGTCCAGGCCGCCACCGCCTCGCAGCCGCTCGTTTGCGGCGTTGCCGACCGCGTCGACGCCCTCGCCGGTGATGTCGCCGAGCGTCAGCTCGAGGCGACGGCCGTGGACGTCGAGCCGGCGCTCGGTCATCGCCTCGCGGCCCGCGTGGCACGCGCCCTGCTCGGTTCGCCCTTCTGACACAACTCGCTAGGGGACCATCCCGTGGAGACCGTCCAGAACTGGGGTGACGCCGTCCTCGTTTCCGTCACCGAGGCGCTCCAGAACTTCATCGGCTTCCTGCCGGCCCTGGTCGGCGCGCTGCTCGTCCTCATCCTCGGCTGGATCATCGCAGGGTTCCTGGCGACCTTGATCGAGAAGGCGCTGCGGACCATCGGATTCGAGCGAGCGGCCCAATCGACCGGGATCGACGGGTTCATCCAGCAGGCCGGCTCGGAGTGGTCCGCCAGCCGGATCGTGGCCGAGATCGTGAAATGGTTCATCCGCCTGGTAGCCATCCAGGCCGCCGCATCCATCCTGGGCCTGACCCAGATCTCGGACATCATCAACGCCATCCTGCTGTGGCTGCCGAACCTGATCGTGGCGATCGCCATCATCGTCGTCGGCGCGCTGATCGCCCGCTTCGTGGCCGGCCTCGTTCGCGGCGCGACCTCGGAGATGGGATTCGCCAGCCCGGACCTGATGGCGGCCATCGCTCGCTACGCGATCATCGCCTTCGCGGTGATCGCCGCGGTCGACCAGCTGGGCATCGCCGAGACGGTGGTCAACACCGTCTTCACCGCCATCATCGCCGCCGTGGCGGCGGCGTTCGCCATCGCCTTCGGGCTCGGCGGACGGGACGTTGCCGCTCAGATCACGCAGCGCTGGTACACGCGCGGCCAGGAGGCCAGCCAGCGGGTCGCCGAGTACGCGCAGAAGAAGCAGGCGGAGACCGGCACTCCAGCCGCCCCGCCGCCGCCGCCCACCGCGACCTCTCCGGAGACCCCGCCCATCGCCCCGGAGCCGGGGCGACCGCGCCCTTAGGCGGCTAGGCGGCCGGTCCGAGCGGCCGGTCGCCTCTGCTACACTTCGCACCCCGAACCGCCACGCACCACCGCGGCGGTTCGGCGCGTGTGCGCCACCTGATCAGGACTCCCTCACTGCCCATGAAGATCGCTGTCCCACGCGAGACCGCGCCCGGGGAGACGCGCGTCGCGCTCACCCCGCAGGCGGCCGGCCAGCTCATCGGCGACGGCGTCGAGGTCGTCGTGCAGGCCGGCGCCGGAGAGGGCTCGTTCATCTCGGACGATGCCTACCGCGAGGCCGGCGCCAACGTAGTCCCGGATGCAGCCGCCCTGTACGGGCAGGCGGACCTCGTGCTGCGCGTGGGCCGGCCGACCGAAGAGGAGATCGGCATGCTCAGGGCCGGCACGGTGCTGATCGGGACGCTGGGAACGCTGGCCAACCCGAAGTACGCCGAGGGACTGGCCAGGGGCGGCATCACCGCCATCAGCATGGACGCCATCCCGCGCATCACGCGCGCCCAGTCGATGGACACCCTCTCCAGCCAGGCCACCGTCGGCGGCTACAAGGCGGTCGTCATCGCGGCCGAGCGGCTGCCCAAGTTCATGCCGCTGCTGACCACCGCGGCCGGTACGGTGCGTCCCGCCCGGGTGCTGGTGTTCGGCGCTGGCGTGGCTGGTCTGATGGCCATCGGCACGGCGCGGCGCCTGGGCGCGGTAGTGGAGGCCACCGACGTGCGGCCGGTGGTCAAGGAGCAGGTCCAGAGCCTGGGCGCCACCTTCCTCGAGGTAGAGATGACCGACGAGGAAAAGGCGCAGGCCGAGACGGCCGGCGGCTACGCGCGTGAGATGAGCGAGGACTACAAGCGCCGCCAGGCGGAGCTGATCGCCAGCCGCGTGGGCGAGGCGGACGCCATCATCACCACCGCCCTCATCCCCGGCCGCCCGGCCCCGAAGCTGATCACCGAGGCCATGATCGCCAGCATGCGGCCGGGCAGCGTCATCGTCGACATGGCGGCCGAGATGGGCGGCAACACCGAGCTGACCCAGGCGGGCAAGGAGATCGTGACCGACAACGGCGTGCGGATCATCGGCTTAACCAACCTGCCGGCCAGCATGCCCGCCTCCGCTACGCAGATGTACGCCAAGAACGTGCAGACCCTGGTGAAGCACCTGCTTCACGAGGGCCAGCTGAACCTCGACTTCAACGACGAGATCACCGCGGGCGCCACGATCACGCACGACGGCAGGGTCGTCCACGCGGCGACCGCCGAGGCGCTCGGCATCAAGCCAGCCGAGCCAGCCGAACCAAAGACCGATGCGCCCGCCGCGGCGGGCGAGAAGGCAAGCGCCTGATGGAGATCAGCGGCTTCGCGCTGATGGCGGCGCTCTTCATCCTGGTCCTGGCCGCGTTCGTTGGCTACGAGGTGGTGTCCAAGGTGCCAACCATGCTGCACACCCCGCTCATGAGCGGCGCCAACGCCGTACATGGCGTCATCGTGGTCGGCGCCATGCTGGTCGCGGCCACCGCCGAGGGCCCACTGCGCATCGTGCTCGCGCTGGTCGGCGTGACGCTGGGCACCATCAACGTGGTCGGCGGCTTCGTGGTGACCGACCGCATGCTGCAGATGTTCCGGCGCGGCCCGCGAGGCGAGCGTTGATGGAGGAGCTGACCCCCATCCAGGTCGCCACCTTCCTGGTCTGGCTGGCCGCCTCGGTCACCTTCATCATCGCGCTGAAGTTCCTCGCCTCCCCGCGCACCGCGCGGACCGGCAACCTGCTGGGAGCGGCCGGCATGGCGCTGGTCATCGGCTGGACGTTCCTGACCGTCGAGGGGATGCTCGACAACTGGTGGATCCTGGCCGTCGGGGGGCTGATCGGCTCCATGGTCGGCGTCCTCGGCGCTCGCAGCGTGCCGATGACCGCCATGCCCCAGATGGTCGCCATCTTCAACGGCGCCGGTGGCGGCGCCGCAGCGGTGGTCGCGGTGGCCGAGTACCTGCGCGACGTGCCCGCGGCCGGGAGCACGGAGCTGCTGCCGCTTCCGTTCATGATCGCCACGCTGCTCGGCGCTGTCATCGGCGCGGTCTCGCTGACCGGCTCGATCATCGCCTTCGGCAAGCTGCAGGGCATCGTCACGGCACGTCCGTACATGCTCCCCGGCCAGCGGATCATCACTGCAGCGCTGTTCCTGGCCATGATCGGGTTGGCGGTGTACATCGTCGCGTTCGAGAACAGCGTGCCGCTCTTCCTGCTGTACGTGGGACTGGCGCTGGTCACCGGCGTGGTGCTGGTCATGCCCATCGGCGGCGCGGACATGCCGGTGGTCGTGTCGCTGCTCAACAGCTACACCGGACTGGCCGTGGCCGCCACCGGGTTCGTGCTCGGAAACTACGCGCTCCTGATCGCCGGCACGCTGGTCGGGGCCTCGGGCGCCATCCTCACCCAGCTGATGACCAAGGCAATGAACCGCTCGCTGGTCAACGTGCTCTTCGCCGGCTTCGGCACGGCGGGCGGCGCGGCCGCCGGCGGTGCGGAGGGCGAGGAGCAGCTGCGCGAGATCAGCGCCGACGACGCCGCGGTGCTGATGGCCTACGGCAAGCGGGTGATCATCGTCCCCGGCTACGGCATGGCCGTCGCCCAGGCCCAGGGCCCCGTCCGCGAGCTGATGGACCTGCTGCTGGAGCGCGGCGTCGACGTGCAGTTCGCCATCCACCCGGTGGCCGGCAGGATGCCGGGCCACATGAACGTGCTGCTGGCCGAGGCGAGCGTCCCCTACGACCGCCTCAAGGAGATGGACGAGATCAACGAGGACTTCGCCGATACGGACGTGGCCCTGGTCATCGGCGCCAACGACGTGGTGAACCCGCTGGCCCGCGAGGAGGGCTCGCCGATCTCGGGCATGCCCATCCTCGATGTCGACCAGGCGGAGCACGTCATCGTCCTCAAGCGCGGCCGGGGCACGGGCTTCGCCGGCATCCCGAACCCGCTGTTCAGCAATGACAAGACGTCGATGCTGTTCGGCGACGCCAAGCCATCGGTCGAGGCGCTGGTGTCCGGAGTCAAGGCCGCCTAGCCTGGCCGGCGTTGCACGTAGCGACGCAATCCCCGCAGAACGCGACTTCGCGGGAGATTCGTTGCAACCAGCGACGCACGTCCGTCCGCGGAGTACGAAGAGGCTGCCCGACGTTGGCTAGCATCCGTCCATGACGGCGAATGGCCGATGGGTCTGCCTGGACGTCGGCGAGACGCTCATCGACGAGACCCGCGTCTGGTCGGTCTGGGCCGATGAGCTCGGCATCCCGCGGCTGACCTTCATGGCGGCGCTCGGGGCGGTGATCGCCGAGGGCGGGGAGCATCGGAACGTGTTCGACGTCTTCGGCATCGACGATTGGCGCGAGCGGGCCGCGACGGTGGACGCGCGATACGGTGGCTTCCGCGCGGAAGACCTGTACCCGGACGCGAGGTCCGCCATCGCGGCCCTCGAGGCTGCCGG
>DATADC010000154.1:0-30925 GCA_036258735.1 Candidatus Limnocylindria bacterium | reverse complement strand
GCAGCCACTCGGGGATCGCCAGGCCCGCCTGGGAGAGGGCGTCGACCAGCGTGATCTCCTTGCGCGCCACCGCCATCTTCACCTCGGCGCTCAGCTGCGCCATCAGCGCGGCCCGCTGCTGGGATTCGGCGCGGCGTCGCGCCTTCTCGGCGTCATCGGCAGTCGGGGCCTTGGCGGTGGCACTCCCCAGGCCGGGCGAGTCCGCCGTCGAGGCCATCGGTCCGGCTGGCTGCGCCGGCAGCTCGGCGGGGCGTGCGGGAGCCTCTGTCGTGCCGGAGCCGTTGCCGTTCGCGGACGGTGCCTCTCCATCGGTCCGCGGGTAGAGGATGCCGATCTCGAACGGGTTGAGGCGCTCCGCGTCCTTGGCCGCCCGCTTGTAGGCCTTGCGATAGAACGTGAGCATCTCGTTCGCGCTGGCGAAGCCGATGCGGCGCCCGTTGTTCTCGATGCACTGGCTGGTGATGTCCACGAAGCTGAAGCCGGGGTGCTCGATCGCCTCGCGGATGACGTTGCGCATGTGCAGCTGGTGGTAGACGGTGGTCTTGGCGTACAGCGCTTGCGCCGACGAGCGCACCAGGCCCTGGAGGTTGATGGGCGTGTTCGGGTTGCCGGCCGGGCTCGAGAGCGTCTTGGTTCCCGATGGCGTGGTCGGCCCGGTCTGGCCGCCGGTCAGCCCGTAGATCTCGTTGTTGTTGCACAGCACGGTCAGCGGGGCGTTGCGCCGCAGGGCGTGGATGAGGTGGTTGCCGCCGATGCTGGCCGTGTCGCCGTCCCCGGCCACCACGATAACGTTCATTTCCGGTCGCACCGTCTTGATGGCCTCAGCCACGGGCAAGGTGCGGCCGTGGAGCGTGTAGACGCTCTCGTACTTCATGTAGCCGCCCATCCGCCCGGTGCAGCCAATCCCGGTCACGACCACGGTGTTCGTCTCGTCGAGGTTTATCTCGTCGAGGACCATGGCCAGCTGCATCATGATCGTGCCGATGCCACAGCCCGGGCACCAGATGGTCGGGAACAGCTCCAGCTTGAGGTTCCGCTTGAACCCCATCTCGGCGAGGGGCGCCTCGGGCATCTAGCCGACCCCCAGCGGCGCGCGTGGCATGGGCTCCTCGGGCGGCGCCGGCACGGGCGGCTCGGACGGCCCGCCGGCGAGGACGCGCTCAAGGCCGTCGCGCACGGCCTCCAGCGAGATGCGACCGCCCAGCAGCGGCACGCGCTTCACCTCGCGGCGCAGGGCGAGCTCGGCCATGTCGGCATACTGGCCATCGTTGGCCTCGATGCACACCACGTCTTCGTAACGCTCGGCCACCGCGCGCAGTTCGTCGCCCAGCATGGGATGGATGCGGATCGGCCGGAACAGCGCGTAGTCGCCGCTCAGCGGCGCCGCCACCCGTGAGACGATGCCGTAGGCGATCACCAGCACCGGCGCGTCCACGTTCCAGCCGTGCTCGTACAGCGCGTAGCGCTGCGCCACTTCGAGGTGGCGATGCTTGGCGGCGTAGTACTGGCGCAGGTACTCGTCCGCGTCAGCGGTGGCCGGCTCGCCGGCGTTCGGCCCGTGCTCGTACATGAGCACCCCGGCGAAGAAGCGCGGCTTGCCGGGCTCGTGGCCACCCAGCGGCGGCATGCTGCGCTCGACGACCGGCAGGCCGACGGCCAGCTCGTCGAGGTCGACGACCTCGTTGAGGTGGGCCACGAACGTATCGGACAGCAGCACCACCGGGCTGAGCGACTCCTCGGCGGCGTTGAAGGCCTGCACCGTGACGCGGAATGCCTCCTCCACGCCGTTGGGGTAGAAGGCGATGGGCGTGTAGTCGCCGGTGCTCCCGTACTTGACCTGCATGACGTCGCCCTGGCCGGGCATGGTCGGCATGCCGGTGGCGGGTCCCACGCGCTGGACGTTGACGAAGACCGATGGAATGCCCACCTTCTGCGCATAGCCGATGGCTTCCTGCATCAGGCTGAAGCCCGGGCCCGAGGTGGCGGTGAAGGCCTTGGCGCCCGCCAGCGCGGCACCGATGACGGCGTTGGCGCTGGCGATCTCGTCCTCGGCCTGCAAGAACCGGAACTCCGGGTGGTCGGCCGCCCAGCCGGACGCGATGTTGAGGATCTCCGTCGACGGCGAGATCGGGTAGCCGGCGTAGTAGCCGGCCCCGGCCGCGATGGCGCCGCGAAAGACCGCCTCGTTGCCCTGCGTGAGCTTGCGAGTCACGCGTCCTTGTCCTTGGCGGTGTTCGCGGCGACCGCCTCGGGGATCATCTCGATGGCCAGGTCCGGGCAGTACCGCTCACACAGGCCGCAGAGGATGCAGTTCTCCTCCTCGATGATCGCGTCGTTGCGCAGGACCAGCGTGCCCTTAGGGCAGATCTCGACGCAGATGTCGCAGCGCTTGCAGAAGACCGGGTTCCAGCTGATGTTGGCGTAGTCAACCCAGCGGATGCCGTCCTTGTGGTCGTCGGAGGTGCCGGAGCCGAAGCCGATGGCCCCCGCAGCTCGGTCACGCGTCATGGACCCGCCATCTTACGCGGGCCGATTGGCCCTCGTGTGAGACATGGAGCGGGGCCGCGGCCTTGCACGGCCACGGCCCCGTCATGGCATACCCGCGATGACTCAGCGAAGCTGGCCGCGAATCGCTCCGCCCGGGAACTCGTCGTTGTGGATGTTGATGTAGTAGTCGTCCAGGTTGGCGAATAGCTCCACCAGCTGCTCACGCGGCACCGTCATGCAGTCGGACACCGTCGCGGTCGAACCGAACGCAGTGCGTGGCTCCATCGGCGCCCCGAACAGATGGATGGCGATGCCGCCCGCCACTCCCAACGGCGCCTGGTGGATGTGCCCGCCCCAGATGGGATCGTCGGTGGTGCTCGGGGTCGTTCCGCCGATGCCGGTCCACGAGAGCGTGTAGCACAGCGTTTCCTGTCCGACGTTGATCGTGAACGTGGCGGTCCCCATCGCATCCGGATCGCCGCCGCCGGGCTCCTGGGCACCGGTCATCGGGACGGAGATGGTCCGCCCTCCGCCCGCGGCAAGCGCGCCGCCAAGCGTGAGCGCCATCAGCGTCGCTGCCAATGCCATCGCAGTGAGTGATCTCAACGTGGTCCGCATGGTCTCCTCCTCAGCGCTGGGCACAGTTGCCTGAAGGTCGCCGGACAGCACAGCCTCCCGCATTCCATACGCCAACAGTTTCGCTTCGGTGCGCGGACGCACCACCGGGCCGGTGTCATCGGTCCTTCACGGCGGCGACATACTGTGCGCCGCCATGGCCACGGTACTCCTCGTCGACGACGACCCCAAGATTCGCGACCTGCTGCGGCTGTACGTGGAGCGCGAGGGCCATCGGGTCCTGTTCGCGGCCGACGGCGAGTCGGCGCTCGAGCTCGCCACCGAGTCGCCCCCGGAGCTGGTCCTGCTGGACGTCATGCTGCCCGGCCTCGACGGCTTCGAGGTCTGCCGCCGCATCCGCGACGCCTCTGACGTGCCCATCCTGCTGCTCACGGCACGCAGCGGCGAGGGCGACAAGGTCATCGGGCTGGACATGGGCGCCGACGACTACGTGGTCAAGCCCTTCAGCCCGCGCGAGCTGATGGCCCGCGTCCGCGCCCTGCTGCGAAGGCGGCGCCTCGAGGACGAGCGCGAGGAGCCGATCCTGGTGTCCGGTAGCCTTGAGGTGGACCCCAACGCCGTGGAGGCGCGGCTCGACGGACGCGCGCTGGACCTCACGCCGTTCGAGTTCCGCATCCTGCGCGGCCTGATGAGCCGCCCGGGACGCGTCTTCACCCGCGACGATCTGATCGACGCCATCCACGGCATGGACGACCCCGGCATCATCGACCGCACCATCGACGTCCACCTGGGTCGCCTCCGCCGCAAGCTGGGCGACGACGCCGCAGCTCCTCGCTACATCGCCACGGTGCGGACGGTGGGATACAAGTTCGTGGCCCCGGTGGAGCGCCGCGAGCCGGCGTCCACGGCCGGCTAGGCGATGCCGACCCTCCGGCTGCGGCTCATCGGCCTCTTCATGCTGCTGGCGCTTGCGGTGGCCGCCGTGATGATCGTGGCCGTCCAGCGATTCGGGTCCGAGCAGGTCATGCACCTGGCCATGGAAGCCGGCGCATCGGAGGCGGAGGCGCAGGCCATGTTCGACCAGTACGTGGGGCAGGTGCTGCTCATCGGCGCGGCGGTCGGGGTTGTCCTTGGCGGGTTGGCGGCATGGTGGCTCCTGCGACGCATCCTGCGCCCGCTCGAGCGCATGACCGACGCCACCCGCGCCATCGCCGCCGGCGACCTCGCCGCCCGGGTTCCCGCCGCGCCGGATCCCGAGCTCCAGCGCCTGGCCGATGCCTTCAACCAGATGGCGGCAACGCTCCAGCGCGTGGAGGAGCTGCGTCGTTCACTGGTCGAGGATGTGGCACACGAGCTGCGCACGCCGTTGACGTCACTGCAGGGCTACCTGGAGGCCATGGCCGATGGCGTGGTCGAACCGACTCCCGAAATGCTGCGCACGCTCCACGAGGAGATCGTGCGCCTCACGCGCCTAGTGGAAGGCCTGGATCAGCTCGCCCGCGGCGAGGCTGGCCACCGCGAGCAGGCGCGCGCCGAGGTCGACCTCGCGGCGCTCGTCGAACGCGCGGTCGCCATCCAGTCGCCCGAGCTGGCGGGACGCAGGATCTCCATCCGGGTGGAGGACGAGGCGACCCTCGCCATGGTGCTGGCGGACCCGGACGCCATCGGCCAGGTGCTCAGCAACCTCATGCAGAACGCGGCGCGCTACACCGACGACGGTGGCGAGATCGTGGTGCGCCTCCACGAGGACGGGGCGTGGATCCGGGTGGCGGTCGAGAACACCGGCCGCGACATCCCGGCCGACCAGCTGCCCTACATCTGGGAGCGGCTCCACCGCGTGGACCCCTCGCGGGCCCGGGCCAGCGGTGGCGCGGGGATCGGGCTGGCGATCGTGCGCCAGATCGTGGAGGCCCACGGCGGACAGGTGGGCGCCAGCTCCGGCGATGGGCGGACCGAGATCTGGTTCCGCCTGCCTGCGCCGGTCGGGGGTTGAGCTCGGCTACCGCCGCGACAGGGCGCGGCGTGCAGCGAGCGCGATCGATCCGATCAGCACCAGGACCCCGAGGCCAATGGCCGCCAGCACCGGTGGCTCCGCCTCGAGCAGGTCGCGAACCGGAGACCCGGTCAGGCCGGTAGCGCCGGCCGATGCGCTTCCCGGCGAGGCGGTGGCGCTCGCCGTGGTGGATCGGGTGGCGGTCGGCGTGGGCGACGGGCTCGGCGTCGGCGAGGGCGTTGGCGTGGCGGTCGCGATCGGCTCACCCGTGTTGGGATCGACCATCGTGTGGTGCTTCCACAGGTACTCCCGAATCGTCAGCCCGGAGCGATGAACCTTGCGCGCGATCTCGCGCCCCAGATACCGGTAGTGCCACGGCTCGTAGTGAAAGCACGTGGCTCGCGAGAAGAGGGCACCACCCTCCCCTCGCGGGTAGCTCAACACCCAGCCGTACCTCCAGGCGTTGTCGAACATCCATCGGCCGGTTGGCGTCGTGTACCAGTCGCCGTCCAGGGCGCTCGGGCCGCCCAGCGCCTGAAAGTCGATCGCCAATCCGAGCTGGTGCTCCGAGTGCCCGGGGCGCTGCGAGTACGTCATCGCGTCCTCGTAGCCGTCGACCGCGACCCAGCCGTTGAACGACGCGACCTGCTCACGGTAGCTCCGGTATGGGCTGTTCACCTCAATCGGGGTGCCGTTCGCAGCCGCCGCCTGGGCCAAGGCACGCAGGTCGTCGATCGCCACCTCGCGGATCAGGCCGGGTCCCGCGATGCCCGCTTCGCTGACCGGCACCAGGTCAGGTGGCACGTAGTTGCGTGGTACCCGCAGTAGCCAATCGACCAGGGTGACGCTCCAGTCGTGATACCCGCGCGGGACGGTCAGGATGTCGTCGATCCGGCATTTCGGCAGCGGGCCCACGGCCTCCGCCGGAGCGGCGTGCGGCAGGGGCACGGCCACGAAGGCCGCAGCGAGGAACAAGGCGCCGGCGAGCGCTCGGCGAAGGCGCATGGCCGCCTACGATAACGCCGTGAGCCCTCGCACGACGATTCGAGCCGCGTCCTGGCTTGCGGTCGTGGCGCTCCTCACGGGATGCCTCACGCAGAATCCCCCGGCCGGTCCTTCGGCGACCGACCCGGCCACGGCGGCCGCCTCATCAACATCGTCTGCGGGGTCGGCGACGGACGCGCCGTCCCCGACACCGACGGCGCCAGCCACCTTCCCGCTGGCGGTGGTCACGGGCCTCACCAACCTGAAGCCGAGCATCACGTTGGCCGAGCTGCGCCAGCTGGCCGAGCGTGGTGAGTTGGTGATGCCGTGCGGGGTGCAGGTCGAGCGGCCGGCGCTCGGGCCGGCCGGGTCGTGTCGTCCGGCGGACGCGATCGCGCCGTTCCTCGAGTCGCGTCAGCAGCGGGTTGCGCTCCTGCCTCCCGGATTGGTGGAGCCGGCGACGAAGGTGCTGCGCATCGCCGGCAGCGGTCCGTTTGGACTCTTCGGGCCCGATCTGTTCGGTGACCCGCGGGCGCGGGCAAGGCCATACCCCGTCATCGGCTCGCCCACGCCGGACGCGCAGCTGGATCCGGCCTGGACCGCGTACGACCCCTCGCAGATCTGGACGCTGACCAACCTGGGCAGCCTGTGCTCGGATCGCTGGGCGGCGTACGAAGCGGTCACCAACGGCAAGGGCTGGGACTGGGTCTTCAACGGTGGCACGGCGCGGTACGCGGGGCCGGCCGTCGTCGATCCTCCGGACCCGCCGCCGTTCGGCGCCCAGGTCCCGGTGAATCCCATCGACGCCGGGAACGGCGGGGCTACGCCCGCGATCGTGCGCCGTTCGGACGTCGCCATCGCCGACCACGAGTGCCCCGTCGTGCCGTCGGCCACGTGGCAACCGAGGGGCATCTCGGACCCCGCCAACGTGTTCAGCGTCCCCTCGGACGTGCTCACGCATTGGCGCGACACGCTGGGGCTGGACGTCATCTATCTGGCGGCGAACCACATGAGCGACCAGGGCGCGGGCGGCATCCGCTCGACCCTGGAGCTCCTCGACCAGTTCGGCTTCCCGCGGACGGGACTCGGCATGAACCTGCGCCAGGCGCTGGAGCCCGCGTACGTTGAGGTGGCCGGGCTGCGAATTGCGTTCGTCGCCTTCAACGACGTACCGGGCGTGGCTCCTGCCGGCCGCAGTACGCCGGGCGTGGCGTGGCTGACACGTCCAAACGTCCAGCGAGGGGTACGGCAAGCGCGTGCCGGGGGCGCGGACCTCGTCATCTGCAACCCCCAGTGGTGGGGCGGCGCCGAGTACCACGACGACATCTGGCCCGTCCAGGTCGAGCAGCTGGGATGGTTCGACGAGGCCGGCTGCGACCACGTCATCGGGTCGGGCACCCACGTGGCCGGGCCGCTTCTGATCAGGCAACGAGGGGACGGCCCCAGCGTGGTCCTGGTCAGCCCGGGCAACTACGTGTTCGGCCAAGGCTGGTGGCAGGAAACGCAGGAGGGCGTCATCCTGGACCTCGCCTTCCGAGGCACGTCGCTAGTCAACGTCCGGCTTCACCCGACCGTGCAAATCCTCCAGGCGCGTCCCGCGCTGCTGGACCCCGAGGGCGACGGCCGCTACGTCCTTCAGCGGATCTGGAAGTACGCGCAGATCGATTCGACCCGCTAACGCTGCGGGGCGCCTCAGTGCTAGCCGGAGCGCCGGACCTCGGCCTCCCATTCGGGAAAATAGCGGGCGATGAGGGGCAGCTCGAAGCTGCGCAGGATCGCCTTGCGCGGCTCTCGGGCCAGGAGGAACGCGAACGAGTCGCGCACCACCTCGGTTGGGTCGTCGCTGCCGGGGCGCAGGCGCTGCAGCGTCTCGGCCGACACGGCCACGTCGTGCACGGTAGCGCCGGCATCGGTCCCCGCACGGACAGTGCATCGCCAGCGGTCCGCCACGCGGCTGCACTCCACGGCGATCTCGTCCGTCACGCCGACTTCTCCTCCGGCTCCAGGGTGGAGACGTCAGGCGACGGGTCCGGCTCCTCGGCCTCACGCGGGCGGCCGCTGACCATGGCGACGACGGCGCCGATGATCAGCGCGGCCGCGAGCAGGCTCCGCGGCGTCAGCTGCTCGCCGCGGAACAGCATTCCCAGCGCCACCGCCACGATTGGGTTGACGTAGGCGTAGGTCGACACCGTGGTTATCGCCACGTTGTTCAGCAGCCAGACGTACGCGGTGAAGGCCAGCAGCGATCCGAAGACGACCAGGTAGGCGAGGCCCAACCACGAGGCCAGCGATACCGAGCCGAGGTCCAGCCGCCCCGTCTCCCCCGCCAGAAGCGCGGCAGCCACGAGTGAGGCTCCGCCAGCTAGCTGCTGCATGCTGCTGCCCGTGAGCTGGCTGGCGGGCGTCGGGGCGCGGCGCGCGTAGACAGAGCCGGCGGCCCAAGCGATATTGGCCAGCACGAGCATCCCAATGCCGACCGGGTCGAGCGCCGCGATGCCCTCCTCCGGCAGGACCAGGATCGCAACCCCGGCCATACCCACGATCAGGCCGCCAACGGCGAGCATGCTGGGCCGGCGCCGTGTGACGGCCGCTTCGAAGAGGGCCATCCAGATTGGCAGCGTGGCGATGATCACGGCAGCAATGCCCGATGGGATCGTCTGCTCGGCGACCATGACCATGCCGTTCCCGCCCAGGAGCAGCAGCACGCCAACGATCAGCGCGGTGCGCCATTCAACCCAGCGTGGCGCCGTCAGCCCCGTCTCGGCGCCGCGGCTGCGGCGCCATCGGTCCTGCGCCAGCAGGAAGGCGCCCAGGATCGCGCCTGCCAGCAGGAAGCGCGCACCCGCCGCCAGGAAGGGTGGCAGCGTCTCGACCACGTACGCGATCGCGAGGTAGGTGGAGCCCCAGACGATGTAGACGGTCCCCATGGCCAGGACCACGGCAAGCGTCGAAGGGGATTGGCGTCCGGGGGTCATGGCGCCATTCTGCCGGACGGGCCGGCGACGGCAGGGTGTCGATTTCCCCGACGTTCGGGCGTCGTTGAGAATGAGGGCGCCGAACGGACCGGCGCCGCACGAGAAGCGACGAGGACGGGACCGATGAAGTACATGGTGCTGATCAGCGGCGGCGAGACGTGGGACGGGCTGAGCGAGGAGCAACAGGCCGACCTCTATCAGAACATTGGAGCCTGGTGGGCGGAGCAGGTCCAGAATGGCAGGATCCTGGAGGGGTACCAGCTGCAGGGAGCCGAGACGGCCACCACGGTCAGGCGCGACCTCAACGGAAACGTGACGGTCACCGATGGGCCGTACATCGAGGCCAAGGAGACCGTGGGCGGCTACGCCGTGATCGACGTGCCGGACCTGGACGCCGCCATCTCCCTCGTCTCGGGCTGGCCGGGGCCGGACGCGCTGGAGATCCGGCCTGTCGTCGAGCGTGACGGATAGCGGGGTACACGCCTCGCTGGAGGCGATCCTCCGCCATGAGCGCGCCCGTCTCACCGGCGCCCTGGTGCGCATACTGGGCGACTGGGACGCGGCCGAGGAGCTGGTCCAGGACGCCGCGGTCGCGGCCCTGGAGCACTGGCCGGCCGAGGGCGTCCCCCGCAATCCAGGCGCCTGGCTGATGACGGCCGCCCGGCGTCGCGCGGTCGACCGGGTCCGGCGCCAGGCACGCTACCGGGATCGCCTGGCGCAGCTGACGCGCGAGGCATCCCAGATGGATGGACCGATGGAGACCGGCGGCCCGCTGGCCGCCGACGACCGCCTGCGGCTGATCTTCACCTGCTGCCACCCGGCCCTGAGCAGGGAGGCGCAGGTCGCCCTGACGCTGCGGACCGTGGGCGGCCTGGAGACGGCCGCCGTGGCCCGTGCGTTCCTGGTCCCCGAGACGACCGTCGCGCAGCGGCTGGTGCGCGCCAAGCGCAAGATCCGCGACGCCGCTATCCCCTACCGCGTGCCGGACGGCGCGGAGCTGCCCGAGCGCCTGGGCGAGGTCCTGGCCGTGCTGTACCTGATCTTCAACGAAGGCTACCTCGCCAGCCAGGCAGACGTGGTGGAGCGCCGGGACCTGGCCCGGGACGCCGAGTGGCTGTGCTCGCTGGTGGTGCGGCTGATGCCCGATGAGCCGGAGCCGATGGGCCTGCTGGCCCTCATGCGCCTGCACCTGGCCCGTGCCCACGCCCGCTTCGGCGCCGACGGCTCGCTGGTGCTGCTCGCCGACCAGGACCGCCGGCTGTGGGATCGGCGGATGATTGATGAGGCCGCCGCACTTCTCGAGCGAGCGCTGCGAATCGGCCGGCCCGGGCCGTACCAGCTGCAGGCGGCCATCGTGGCCGTCCATGCCTCGGCCCGGTGGCACACGGACACCGACTGGGGGCAGATCGTGGCGCTGTACGACGCGCTGCTGCGGCTACAGCCAACACCGGTGGTGGCGCTCAACCGGGCGGTGGCGGTCGGGGAACTCCGCGGGCCGGCCGCCGCCCTGGCCGAGATCGAGCCACTCGGGCAGCGGCTGGACGGGTATCACCTGTTCCACGCCGCCCGCGGCGAGATGCTGCGCCGCCTTGGACGCACGCTCGATGCGGCGGCCGCAGTCCGTCGAGCGCTGGAGCTCACCGCCAACCCCGCGGAGATGGACCTGCTCCGCCGGCGCCTCGTCGAGCTGGAGGCATCGGCCACCGTCGCGTAACGCAGGAGGCCGGCTCGTGCGTCCTGCCGTGGTCGCCGCGGCCCACAGACAGGCGCCCTACGCCGCCTTGCGAGGCATCGGACCGTGGGCAGCCGTGCTGCGCGGCATCGTCATCGCCGTTCCGTTGGTCCTTCTCTTCGTCGCCCTCTTCTCCGCCGCGGACGCCGTGTTCGCGAACTACGCCGAGCGCCTGCTGGAATGGGACGTCGACCTCAGCGGCCTCATCGGCCGAACCATGGTGGCCCTGATCGTCACCTGGTTGGCAGCCGGGGTGCTCGGGTTCGTGGCGCGGCCCGGCGATGAATTCGCCGAACGAGAGGGCATGAGCGCCTGGGCCAGGCGTCCGCGCGGGGGCACCATCGAGGTCGTCACGGTCTTAGCGGCGCTGAACGCCGTGTTCCTGGCATTCGTCATCCTCCAGGCCACGTACCTGTTTGGTGGGCAGGACACGCTCGCGGCCACCGGCCTGATTTACGCCGAGTACGCACGACGCGGATTCTTCGAGCTTCTGGCCGTCGCGTTCGTGGTGGCTGCCCTCGTCCTGGCGACCGAGTCCTTCGTGCGCACGCGAACGCTGGCGTACCGTGCCGCCCTCATCGGGCTGGTGCTCATGACCCTGGTGGTGTTGGCCTCCGCCTTCCTGCGGCTGCGGCTCTACCAGGACGCCTACGGCTGGACCGAGCTGCGGTTCTACGTGCTCGCGGCGATCATCTGGCTGGCCATCGGCGCCGTCATGGCGGTCGGGACCATCCTGGCCAACCGCAGCGGCTGGCTGCTGCACGGGATGGTGGCGCTGTCCATGGTCTTTGGCCTGGCCTTCAACATCATCGGTCCCGCCCGGTTCATCGCCGAGCAGAACGTGAATCGAGCCCTAAAACGAACGGAGACTACCGGCAGCCTGCGTTTCGACGAGATCTACCTCGCCAGCCTGGGCAGCGACGCGGTTCCCGAAGCCTTGCGTGGCTTCGCGGACTTGCCGTTGCCTCCCGCAGTGTCGGAGCGCATCCTGGCAGACCTGGCCGAGGCATCGGGCCTGAACGACCCGCAGAACGACGCATGGCAGGCGTGGAACTGGTCGCGGGAGAACGCGCGCGAGCGGCTCGGGCGGTAGCATCGGCCCGTCCCATTCCACACTCCGGAGTCCCCCATGGCTGACCGGCCTTCGGCGCCCACGGGCGCGCTCGACACCACCAGGAGCTATCGGGCCCGATTCAAGACCGAGCGCGGCGAGTTCGTGTGCGAGCTGTACGCTGCGCAGGCGCCTCTGACCGTCGAGAACTTCGTCAACCTGGCCCGATCCGGGTTCTACGACGGCACGACCTTCCACCGCGTCATCCCCGGGTTCATGGCACAGGGCGGCGACCCGACCGGCACCGGTCGTGGTGGGCCGGGCTACAGCTTCGGCGACGAGTTCAGCTCGGAGTTGCGCCACGACGCGGCCGGCACCCTGTCCATGGCCAACGCCGGTCCGAACACCAACGGAAGCCAGTTCTTCATCACCTTCGCCGCGACGCCGCACCTTGACGGCCGCCACACCGTCTTCGGCCGGGTGGTGGAGGGCATGGAGGTCGTCAACTCCCTCCGGGAGCGCGACCCGCAGACGGACCGCAACCCCGGCGACCGGATAGAGACTATCGAGATCGAGGAGGAGCCGGCCGGCTGATGGCCTGGCCGACCTTCGCGGACCTCGCCCGCCTACCCCTCCCCGGCACCGATGGGCCCTCCGACGTCCGCTTCACGCCCGATGGCTCGGCGCTGACCTACATCCAGGCCGATCCCGGCTCGCTTGTCGCCTCGTTGTGGCGCCACGATCTTGGGAGCGGGAGCCGGGTGCTGCTGGCAGGCCCGCTGCCCGAGGCCGAAAGCAACGAGACGCTGAGCCTTGAGGAGCAGCTCCACCGAGAGCGGCGACGCACGACGGCGCTGGGCGTCACCGCGTACGAGTGGCTGCCGCGCGCGCCACGACCAACCCTGGTCGTTCCGATGAGCGGTCGGGCGCTGGTCGCCGCCGGAGAGGCGGCAGTCAGCGGCATGGCGCAGCCGCTTTCCAGCGTCGAGGACGCAACCGCGGCGGCCGGCTCTCCGGATGGCCGTTGGCTGGCTTTCGCCCGCGACGGCGACGTGTGGCTGACGCGCCTGGACGGGACAGGTGATCCGGCGCGCCTGACGTCCGACGGCGCCGATGGCATCAGCAACGGCGTGGCGGAGTACATCGCCGCCGAGGAGCTCGACCGCTTCGATGGGATGTGGTGGAGCTGGGATGGGAGGCACCTTGCCTTCGCGCATGTCGACGAGCGTGGCGTGCCCCTGACGGCCATCGCGCATCTCGGCGAGGTGGACCCGAGCTACGAGACGCACCGATACCCGTACGCCGGTGGCCCCAACGCCCGGGTCACGCTGCGGATTGCGGGCACCTCGGGGGGCGGGTTCCAGGAGGTGCCCCTGCCGGCGGTCGACGATGAGGGATACCTGGCCCGAGTGGTAGCACACCCCCAAGGTGGTTGGCTGGTGGCGACCATGCCGCGCGATCAGCGGACGCTGCATTGGAGCCGCCTGGGCGAGGATGGTTCGTGCCAGGAGCTCTGGCTCGAGGAGGCAGACCCGTGGATCAACCTGGACGACGACACGCGGGCCCTCGACGACGGTAGCGTCGTGCGCACCACGGAGCGCACGGGGTACCGGCACCTGGAGCGACGCAGCGCCGATGGCAGCGCAGTCGTGCAGCTGACCGGCGGCGAGTGGGTCGTGACCTGGCTTGCGCACGTGGATGAGAAGCGCCGAGTGGCGTACGTGCTTGGCACGCGCGACTCGGCGACGGAACGGCACCTGTACGCCGTGCCGCTGGACGGCGAGAGCACCACGATCGAGCCGCGACGGGTGACCGTCGAGCCCGGCTGGCACGACGTGGCATTCTCCGACGACGGGAGTCGGTGGGCCGATACCTGGTCAGACCTCGAGACCGCGCCGCGCGTTACGGTCCGCGCGTTGGATGGTGACGAGTCGCCTCGCGAGATCGCAGCGCCGAGCGCCTCCGCGACCGCTCTTGGCGTGATGCCGCCGCAGCTCATGACCCTTACCACGGCCGATGGGCGCACCGCGCTGCACGCCGCCTTCTACCGGCCGGCCGCACCGGCCGCTGATCCGCCGCCCTGCGTGGTCTGGGTCTACGGTGGGCCGCACGCCCAGTACGCCAAGCGCGCATGGGAGGCCACCGTCAACCCACTGCGGCAGTACCTCGCGCGCGCCGGCGTGGCAGTGCTGGTCGTCGACAACCGCGGCTCCGCGAACCGCGGCCTCGCTTTCGAGCGGCCGCTGCGGCGGCGGATGGGCTTCGTGGAGGTCGAGGACCAGGCGGCCGCGGTCCGCCAGCTCGGCGACCGAGGCTGGATCGACGCATCAAGGGTGGGCATCACCGGCGGCAGCTACGGCGGCTACATGACCCTCCGCGCCATGGCCCTGGAACCCCACCTCTTCAAGGTCGGCGTCGCGGTGGCGCCGGTCACGGACCAGGGCGGCTACGACACCGCGTACACCGAGCGCTACATGGGACTGCCGGAGGGCGAGGCCGAGGCGTATGCCGCCTCATCGGCCGTGGGAGTGGCGGACCGAATCCGAGGCAGCCTGCTGTTGGTGCACGGCGCCATCGACGAGAACGTTCACCTTCGGCACTCCACTCGGCTGGTCGAGACGCTCCAAGCAGCGGGACGTGATGTGGAGCTCGTGATCCTGCCACGGGACAGGCACCGCGTCCGCTCACCGAGCGGCCTGGCCACGCGCGACCGACGCACCGTCCGGCACCTGCTGACAGGCTTGGGCGTACGGCTTCCCGAGGACCTCCCCGCCGACTGACTCAGGCGGCGACGGGCTCGTACAGCAGCGCGTAGGTGGTTGCGGGGTCGGGGGCGAAGGCGGTCCGCATATCGCAGCCGGCGCAGACCAGCTCGTCCCGGACCTCATCGACCTCGAAGGTCGCCTCTCCCTGACACCAGGGGCAGAAGATTTGAACAGTCATGGCGCGATCTTGAGCGTGCCTCACGACAACTAGGCTGTCGCAAAGTACCGATCGTGCTCCTAATGCGGCCGTATGGCTTGCGTAGTTGCGCAATCAATGAGAGAATCCGCTCGATGGAAGCCACGCTCGCCAAGGACGTCCTCCGTGACCGATCGGCGCTGGTCGCAAAGGCACTCGCCGATGCCAAGCGCCTGTGCGTCGTGGAGCGGCTGGCCGCGGGGGAGCGATCGGTGAGCGACCTGTCGCGCGACGTGGGCTGCCAGGTGCCGAACATGAGCCAGCACCTGGCCGTCCTGCGCGCCGCCGGCATCGTGGCCACGCGACGCGTGGGCAGCACCGTCTTTTATCGGCTCGCGGACCCGCAGGTCCTCGAGGTCTATCGGCTTCTGCAGCAGGTCGCCCGCTAGGGCGACGCATCCCGAAGAAAGGACCAAGTCAGTACCCATGTCGAACGTACGCGAAGCGACCGATGCCAACTTCGAAGAGGTCGTCCTCAACAGCGAGAAGCCGGTCATCGTCGACTTCTGGGCCGCTTGGTGCGGACCCTGCCGGCTGGTGGCTCCCGAGATCGACAAGCTGGCCGACAAGTACGCCGGCTCGGTCGAAGTTGTCAAGCTGGATGTGGACGCCAACCCGCACACCGCCATGCACTACGGGATCATGAGCATCCCGACCGTGGCGTTCTTTGCGCCGGGCCAGCCGCCGAAGGCGGCCGTGGGCTTCCGGCCGGCGGACCAGCTCGAGACCGCCTTCGGGCTCGAGGCCTACACCCAGACCGCGTAGCCGCGCGCCAAACGAAATCCCGGCGCCCGTCCTTAGACCGGACGGGCGCCTTTCGCTTCCCCTCGCCCCGGCGTAGCGCCCGCAGCAGCGTGCTGCATACTGCGCCGCATGAGGGAGGGCGGACTCAAGCGCGTGGCGCGCGCCAGCTGCGCCGCGTGGCTCTTCGCTGGGAGCGCCCTGGTGCTGTCGGCGGCGCCGGCCGCCGCGCAGGAGGGGCTGGTGGTCGTGGTTGACGCGATCTACGACGTCCAACCGGAGTCGGGCCGCGTCCGGGTGACCCTCGATTCGGTGGCCACGTCACACGAGCCGGACACCGACGACGGGCGGGTCTTCTTCTCCGGCTTCACCTTCGCCGTCCCGGCCGGGGCGACCAACCTGTCCGCGTCGTCCGGCGGCGCGGCGCTCGCGGTCCGCATCGTGGAGGAGACCAACGACTACCGCGCGGTCGAGGTCACCTTCAGTCGCGGCGTGTTCTTCCAGGAGAGCTACGCGTATTCGGTCGCGTTTGAGCTCGTCGACGCCGGTGGCCGTCCCGATCGCGACGTCCGCATCGGGCGAAGCGTGGTCGCCTTCCCGGTCTGGGCGTTCGGGACCGACTCCGCCCGCGGCTCGAGCGTGCGCGTCCAGGTCCCGGCTGGCTACCGCCCCACCGTCCAGGGCTCGCCGATGTCGAGTGATCGCGGCCCGGCGGGCACGGTGCTCCGCGCGACGCCCGATAACCCGTTCGACTTCTTCGCGTACGTCTCTGCGGACCGGCCGGGCGCCTACAGCGAGACCTCGCTCGAGATACCGATGCAGGAGGAGACCGCCCGCATCACGCTCCGCGCCTGGGACGACGACCCGTCATGGGCCGAACGGACCGGCGAGCTGCTGAGGGAGGGCCTGCCCATCCTCGAGGAGCTGATCGGCGTTCCGTACCCGCACACCGGCTCGCTGCGCGTGGAGGAGGCCGCCGTCTCGCGCCTCGGCGAGTACGCGGGCATCTACGACCCCCAGGCGGCCCGCATCCGCGTCCGGTACGACGCCGACGCGTTTGTGACGCTGCACGAGGCGGCGCACCTGTGGTTCAACCATCGGCTGCTCGAGGGCCGATGGATCGGCGAGGCGTGGGCCGAGTTCTACTCGATCGAGGCGGGCGAAGCCATGGGCGAGGACGGCTTCCGCTGGGAGCTCACCAGCCAGCTGAGGCGGTCCCGCATCCCCCTCAACGACTGGGGAGCCGTCGGACGCGAGGACCTGCAGGTGGAGGACTTCGCCTACGCCGCCAGCTACGAGGTGGCCACCCTCGTGGCCGGGCGAGCGACGGTGGACGAGCTCGCGGTGGTGTGGCGGGCGGCGCACAACCGGGAGCTGGCTTACCTCCCGGCCGACGGCTCCGTACCCGACGACCGCTCGCCGCTGTACGTGGCCGGCTGGCAGCGCCTGCTCGACCTGTTGGAGGAGCGGACGGACGAGCGATTCGACGACCTCTGGGCCGAGTGGGTGGTGAACTCGGACGAGCAGGCCCAGCTGGCGGCGCGGGCCAGCACACGGTCGCGCTATGGCGAGGTCCTGGCCGAGGCGGAAGGCTGGGAGCTGCCGCCGGACGTGCGGTTGGACCTGGAATCATGGAACTTCGAGGACGCTCGTGCCGCCCTGCGAGCGGCCGAGGACATCCTCGACGACCGCGACCGCGTCGCGGAAATGGCGGCGAGCCTCGGCCTGGCCCCCTCGGCCTCGTTGCAGAACGCCTTCGAGAGCAGCATCGACGACGCGTCACGCGTGGCGCAGGTGGAGCTCCAGGCGCTCGACGAGCTTGCGGCGGCGGATACGCGACTGGACCGCGACGTCGCCATCGTCGAGGCGATCGGCTTGGTGGGAACTGAACCGGGCGCCGCGTTGGAGGACGCCCGTGAGCACTACCAGGCCGGGCGGCTGGGCGACGCCATCCGCGCGGCACGCGCCGCCGTGACGGCGCGCAACGACGCGACCAGCCTTGGGGAGGCGCGGGTCACGCTCGCCGGCGCGAGCGTCCTGGCGCTGGACGCCCTGGTGCTCGTCGGCATGTCGGCGGTCCGCCTGCGTCACGAGCGCCGGCGGCGACGTCTCGAGGCGCGCATGCTGTGAGGCGCTCCATTGCGTCGGTGGTGCTGGGCACCTTCACGCTGCGCTTCAGTACCGGGCTCACCGGCGGCCTGCTCGTCTACTACCTCGCCGACCTTCCCGCATACGGCGGGGCGGCGGTCAGCGCCACGGCGGTGGGCGCCATGACGGCGACCTACTTCGTGGCGGAGCTGACGCTGTCCCCAGCCTTCGGCGTGCTCTCCGACCGCCTCGGCGCGCATCGGCTCATGCAGTGGGGCCCGGTCTTCGGGGCCGTGGCGGTGGCTGTCACGCCGCTCACCACGAACCTGCTGTTGTTGGGCGGGACGCGCTGGCTGGAGGGCATGGCGGCCGCGGCCAGCATCCCGTCCATCCTGGGCTACATCGCGCTGGCCACCGCGCACGACGAAGCGCTTCGTGGCCGAACCGTGGCCCGTTTCGAGGCCGCGACGCTGGCCGGCATCGGGGCAGGGATCGTGGCCGCCGGATGGCTCTACGACCCCAACGGCGCCGGCCTGCGGACCGGCGCCTTTTTCGTGAACGCCGGGATCTACGTCGGCTCGCTGCTGATCTACCGCTACGGCGTGGGGGAGCTGCACCACGGACAGGACCCCACCCGCCTCGACGCGCCACGCGGCGAGGTAAGCCCTGTCGACTCGGCCGAGCTGCGGCCCCGCGACTTCAACCTGCGCCGCTACGTGGAGCTGCTGCGCGCGCCGCAGGTCTGGCTGCTGGCGCCGACCTGGATCGCGCTGAACGCGGTGCTGGGCGCGTGGACCACACAATCGGTCTTTCAGCTGGTGCGCGAGCCGTCGCCGCGCTTCGGGGACCAGCTGCTGATGGGCGGCTTCCAGCCGGTCCAGGTCAGCATCGGGCTGGCGATTGCGGGCGTCATCTTCTTCGCGGGCCTGTTCTACTGGGGCGGTCGGTTCGGAACGCTGCGCCGCACGACCATCATCGGCGTCGGGCTGGCCGGGGCGATGGTCATGGTCGGGGCTGCCTTCGTGCTGAACCACGCCGCCGGCTGGCCGGTGGCGGCGCAGGTCGCCCTGGCCGGCGTGGCGGGGTCGGGTCTGTTCGTCATGGCCGGCGCGACTCCTGCGGCCCTGGGCCTGCTGGCCGATATCAGCGAGAGCCATCCCGGCGACCGCGGCGCCATCATGGGTCTGTACTCCGTTTTCCTGGGACTCGGCCAGATCATCGGCGCGCTGGCCAGCGGGACCGCGGCCGACGTGGCCGGCATCGATGGGCTGCTGACCGCCTCACTGATCCTGCTGCTCATTGCGGTGCTGCCGATCCATCGGCTCCGCGAGTCTGAGCACCTGGTCGGCGTGGCAGTCCAGCCGGAGCAGGCCTGACCCGGGGCGTCCCGAGCAACACCGGAGCGGCTGCCCCTTCGTTGCACCCAACGACTCAAGTGACGCACGGCGCAGGGCTCGTGCGGGCTTCGTTGCACCCAGCGACGCAAACCCCGCGGCAGGCAGCGCTCCCGCGGCACCCGTTGCGCTCAGCGACGCAAACCCCGCAGCAGGCAGCGCTCCCGCGGCATCTGTTGCGCTCAGCGACGCAGACACGGGCGGGAGCGAAGAGACGCACGGGAGCGCCGCATGACGCTGGGTCGGCGGCGTTTTGAGAGCCAGCGGTCCCCGGGATGCGGTCGGCTATCCTTCACGGCCCATGCGCCTGTCCAAGCTCTTCTTCGCGAGCCTGCGCGACGATCCGGCGGACGCCGAGATGATCAGCCACCGACTGCTGCTGCGCGCCGGGTACGTCCGCCAGCTGGGCTCGGGGATCTACTCGCTGCTGCCCCTCGGCTTCCGGGTGCAGCAGCGAATCGAGCAGGTCATCCGCGAAGAGATGAATGCCATCGGCGGGCAGGAGATGGAGATGCCGGTCGTCCATCCCGCCGAGCTGTGGAAGGAGACCGGCCGCTACGCAAAGATCGGGCCGGAGATGGTCCGGTTCGCCGACCGCTCCGGGCGCGACATGGTCCTGGCCATGACCCACGAGGAGGTCGTGGCCGACCTCACTCGAGACCTGGTGAAGAGCTATCGCCAGCTGCCCGCCATCGTGTACCACTTCCAGACGAAGTTCCGCGACGAGCCCCGCAGCCGCGGCGGTCTCATCAGGGTCCGCGAGTTCGTGATGAAGGACTCGTACACCCTCGACGCCGACGAGGACAGCCTCGAGCGCTCGTACATGGCGCACTACGGGGCGTACCAGCGAATCTTCGCGCGCCTGGGCCTGGAGGCGATCGCGGTCGGCGCCGACGTCGGCATCATGGGCGGCTCGCTGGCGCACGAGTTCATGGTCCTCAACGAGCACGGCGAGGACACCCTGGTCCTTTGCCAGGCATGCGACTACGCGGCCAACCAGCAGATAGCACAGGTTCGCAAGCCACAGCCGGCCGGCGAGGAGCGGCGACCCTCGGAGGAGGTCGCCACCCCGGGGACCGATACGATCGCCTCTCTGGCGGAGCACCTGGGCATAGGGACTGAGCGAACTGCCAAGGCGGCCTTCTTCGTGACCGGCGACGGGCGCCTCGTCACCGCCGTGGTGCGCGGCGACTTCGACGTCAACGAGACCAAGCTCGCCAACGCGGTCAAGGCGGTGGGTGGCCTGCGGCCCGCGCACGCCGACGAGATCCGGGCGGCGGGCATGGAGCCGGGCTACGGCTCACCGGTCGGGGCCAAAGGCACGACCGTGGTGGTCGATGACCTGGCGGCCTCGTCGCCGAACCTGGTGGCGGGGTCGAACCGCCACGGCTATCACCTGCTGAACGTCAACGTGGGGCGCGACTTCAAGCCGGACCTGGTGACGGACATCGTCAACGCGCGCGCGGGCGATCCCTGCCCGCAGTGCGGCGGGGCGGTGGTGCTGCGCCAGGGCATCGAGGTCGGCAACATCTTCAAGCTGGGCACCGACTTCACCGAGGCCCTGGGCGCCACCTACCTGGCCGAGGACGGCAGCCGGCGCCACGTGATCATGGGTAGCTACGGCATTGGATTGGGACGAAACATGGCCTGCATCGTGGAGGCGCACCATGATGCCAAGGGCATCGTCTGGCCCGATACGGTGGCCCCCTACCCTGCGCACCTGGTGGCGCTGGGGTCGGGCAAGGACCCGGCCGTGGCCGAGGCGGCGGACGGCATCTACACGCGCCTGGCCGATGCCGGCGTAGAGGTCCTGTACGACGATCGCGACGAGTCGCCGGGGGTCAAGCTCACCGACGCGGAGCTGCTCGGCATGCCGCTGATCGTCACCATCTCGACGCGGTCGCTGGCCGCCGGCGGGGCGGAGGTCACGCGGCGTGCCTCCGGGGAGCGCCAGATCCTGGCGATCGGCGACGTGGAGGGCGCGCTGTCGGCCTCCTGAAGGCGTCTATCCTCCCGGCATGCCCCGCGATCCGAACATTCCCGATGCGTTCGACGTGTACACCCTCGTCCTGCTCCGACGCCCGGACGACGCGCCCGACATGCCGGAGGACGAGCTGGAGGCGCTCCAGGCGCGCCACCTCGCCTACCGCGCCCAGCTGAAGCGCGACGGTGTCCTGGTGGCCAACGGCCCGCTCGGCGCGCAGTCCGACCCGGCGCTGCGCGGCCTGTCCATCTTCGCCTGCGACCTCGACCAGGCGCGGCGGCTATCCGACGGCGACCCATCGGTCCAGGCCGGCCGCCTGACCTACGACGTGTTTGAGTGGTGGGTCGCGGCCGGGACGCTAGCATTTCCCGAATTGGACGGGAGCGTCGGCGAGCGGCGCTCGATGCCTGACGAGTGACGGAGCTTGGCCGCGCTGCACTTCAGCGCAGCTGTGGGAGCACATCGGCGCCGATGCGCTCCAGCTTGGCCGTGTCGCTGACCCCGCGCACGCTGAAGATGACGTGCTGGGCCCCGGCGTCGCCGAGCGACGCAAAGCGCTCCGCGACCTGCGACGGTGACTCGCGTTCCAGGTCCACCGACTGGAGCGTCGAGCGCTCGATCTCGTCGTAGGGGCGTCCCAGCCGCTCACAGTGCTCACGCAGCACCTCGTACTTGCGCGCGATGTGGTCCGGGCCGCCGAAGACGTTGCAGGCGTCCGCGTACTGGGCGACCAGTCGCAGCGTCTTTCGCTCGCCTCCCCCGCCGACCATGATCGGGACGCGCGGCCTGCTCAGCGACTGCGGTGAGTTGATGAGGTGCGTCGCCGTGAAGTGGCGAGCCTCGAACCGCTCACCGCTTCCGCTGCCGCCAGACCACATGGCGTGTGCCATGCGCAGCGTGTCCTCCAGCCACTCGAACCGCTCTCGCAATGGCGGGAAGGCGAATCCCAGGCCCTTCGACTCGTGGACGTTCCACGCGGCGCCGATGCCGAACCAGGCGCGCCCGCCGGAGAGGACGTCGAGCGTGGTGGTGGCCTTGATCCACAGTCCCGGCGGCCGGTAATGAATCCCGCCCACCATGAGCCCCAGGCGCGCCCGCTCGGAATGCGCCGCCATGAAGCCCAGGGCGGTCATGCCCTCCAGCATCGGCGCCTCTGGAGGCCCGAGCCCACGGATCTGGAAGAAGTGATCCATGACCCAGATCGAGTCGAAGCCGGCGTCGTCCGCAGACCGCGTCACCCTCGCCAGGGTTGAACTGATGGCGGCGGGGCCGCCGGGCCAGGTGAAGCTGTTGATCTGGAGGCCGAACTTCACGGGCTAGGGTCGGTCCTCAGATCACGCCGTCGTGGACCGCGCGCTCAATCCACGGGACGACCTCGTCGAGCGTCTGGTCCAGCGACGTGGTCGCCTCGAACCCGAGGACGCGCCGCGCCTTCTCCACCGATGGCTTGCGAACCTGAACGTCGTAGTCGAAGGGTGGATCGGAGACGTAGCGGAAGGGCTCCTTCGGGCGCAGTCGCTGCCAGATCTTCTCGGCCAGCTCCAGAACCGTGGTCGACTCATCGGTCGACAGGTTGAAGTCGTCGTTGAGCGCCGCCGGGTGCTCGATGGCGGTGGCGATGCCGACCGCCAGGTCGCCGCCGTAGGTGTAGTGCCTGACCTGGTCGCCCTCGCCGAGGATGCGGAGCGGGTCCTGGCCCTTGACGATCTTCTGCACCAGGTCGGGGACCACGTGGCTCATGGCCAGCTTGACGTTGCCGCTCAGGATCTCGATCTCGCTCTGGGCGCGCGTCTCGCCGATGCCGACGCAGTTGAACGGCCGCACGATGGTGAAGGGCAGGCCGTGCTGGTCGAAGGCCGCGCGCGCGAAGTACTCGACGGCCAGCTTCTGGAACCCGTACGACGATTTCGGGGGCGGGATCTCCAGCTGCTGGCCCTCGTGAGAGGGGAACTCGGTCGCGGACTCGAACACCATCGACGAGCTCATGTAGGTGACCTTCTGGAGCGTCCCATTGGCCTTCGATGCGATGGCGGCGTCACAGGACGCGGCGATGATCCGCTCGTTGGTGGCCAGCAGGTCGTAGGCGTAGGCGTGGAAGTACGAGATGCCACCGATCATGGCGGCGCCGGCCAGGAAGTGATCGCAGCCGTCGAGGACGCGGCACAGCAGGTCGACGTCGCGGGCGTCTCCCTCCACGAAGGTGTACGCCGGATGGGAGTCGTAGGAGCGGGTGACGCGTCCGTACTTGGAGTAGTTGTCCAGGCCGACGACCTCGTGGCCGCGCCGCAAAAGCTCCTCCACCACGTAGCCGCCGATGAACCCCGCCGAACCGGTGACCAGGACCCTCATCTACGCGGTTCGCGTCCTGCGTCGCAGCTGGGCGAGGTCGAGGCGCGGGCCGAAGGCGAAGAAGTACCAGCGCAGGTAGTAAGGCAGCCAGGCCGTCATCCTGAAGTTCGATTCGCCGGCCGTCCGATCGGTCCAGACGGTGGGGATCTCCGCCACCGGCAGCCGCAGGCGGCGGGCCTTGGCGACGAGCTCCAGCGCGATCTCGAAGCCCTTCTCCGACTCGATCCCAACGTCGTCGATGAAGCGCTTGGAGTACGCCTTGAAGTTGTTGGTCGCGTCCCAGGTGCCCACGCGCCCGATGAGGCCAAGGGTCAGGCCGGCCACGCGTGACATGCTCCGCTTGAGCAGCGGACCGCCGAGCTGGCGCCCGCCCTTGGAGTAGCGAGAGGCGACAGCGATGACGGCACCCTCCTCCACCAGCCGGGTCAGCCGCTCGATATCGGCCGGCTCGTCGCTGCCATCGGCCATGGTCACCACCACGACGTCCGCGCTGGCGCGATCGATGCCGTAGCGGATGGCGTTCGCCGGGCCGCGGCCATAGGTGTTGAGCGTCGGCACCAGCCGCGCTTCGCGGCCGGCATAGGCCCGGAGCGGCCCCGCCGTGGTGTCCTCCGCCATGTCATAGACGACGAGGACCTCGCTGGCCGACGGCAGCGTCGCGAACAGCCGATCCAGGAACCCGACGACCCGCTCCCCCTCGTTGTAGACCGGTACGACCACGGAGACGCGGGGCTTCACACCCGCGTCCCGTTGCCGGTCAGCCCCCAGATGTCGACCACCGGCGTATCGACGCCCAGGCTGGCGTACTGGCGGTGGGGTGCGCCGATGACCAGCAGGCCGGCTTCATCCAGCACCTGCTCCAGCGGGACGAGGCTGGGGTCGACGGTCACGTACGGATCGGTGCAGAGGACCTTCTCGGCCTTGAGCTCCAGGATGTGCTTGAGCTTGTAGCTCAGGCTGTCGCGAATGTCGTCCGACTCGCCTTTGAAGGCCATTCCGAGCAGGCCCACGGTCGTGTTGGGCATGTCGTAGCGTTTCTCGAGCCGCGAGACGAGGTATAGCGGAAGGCCCTCGTTGATGATCATGCTGGTGTGGCCGAGGGCGAAGTTGTTGTTGTTGAAAGCGGCCAGTTGCATGGTGTCCTTGAGCAGGCAGGGCCCGGCGGCGAAGCCGGCGCGGGGCATATCGGCGGCGCGCGGATACTCGTACGCCAGGCCCGCACGGATGCGCTCGAAATCCAGCCCGAACTCGTTGGCGATCATGTAGAACTGATTCGCTGCCGCGAACTTGATGTAGCGCCAGGAGTTGGTGAACAGCTTCGCCAGCTCGGCCTCTTCCGGGCTGAGCTCCACGGTCTTCTCGGTAAGGAGCGCGAACAGCGCGCGGGCTCGCTCCGTCGCGCGCGGCGTGCGAGCCGCCACGATCTGCGGCAGCGCACGCAGCTCTACCATGGCGTGGCCCTCGGCGATGCGCTCGGGGCAGAAGGCCACGTCCACGTCCACCCCCAGGCGCTCGATCAGGCGCTCGACCAGTGCCGTGACCCCCGGATAGACCGTGCTGCGCAGGACCAGCAGCTGGCCGTCCCGCAGGCAGTCGGCGATGCGCTCGATGGCGTCGGGGACGACCTGGGCAGCCGGGTTGAGGTGCTCGTCGATGGGCGTGCCGATCACGACCACCACATTCTCGGACCCCCCGATGACGTCAGGCTGATCGGTCGCCTCCAGGCGCCCGGCGTCGAGGACCTGGCGCAGGACGTCCGGAGCGCCCCGCTCGTGGAAGGGCATGTGGCCGCCGTTGATGAGGTCGACCACGTCGGTGTTGATGTCGTACAGCGCCACGCGCAGTCCGCGCTCTGCGAAGCTGATGCCCAGCGGCAGCCCGACGTGGCCGCCGCCACCCACGACGACGACGTCCCGGTCGAATCGCGATCTCTCCGGTGTCATGGGCCGTACCATAACAACTCGGCCGACCCCAGGCGGCCCGCTGCGTCGATCGGCGCGCGAGGGACGAAGGCGGTGTAGTCGCCGATTCGGACCTCACGGTATTGCTCACGCAGCCAGCTACGCGTTGCACCCGCCAGCTCGCCCGCCCACCCATCGGTGAGGATGACGTCAGGATGGGAGTCGACGATGCCAGCCGTCCATCCGGCGAACCCACCGGGCAGGTGCGCCACCACCCAGCGATCGACGCCGGCGGCAAGGTAGATGTAGCGGCTCGGGTTCGCGCGCTGCAGCAGGACGAGCGGCGTCGGATCACCGAGTGCATACAGGGTCGCTGCCGATCCGAACGTGCGCTCCAGCCGGTCCACCATCGCGCGCTGCCGTGGCAGTCGCCGTCCGCCCACTTCGGGGACGGTCGAGTACCAGAACCAGGCAGCGACCACGACGGTGAAGACGGCCAGGCCGGCGGCCACGCGGGCCGCCCCGCGCCATGGTGCGTCCGAGACGTGTGCCAGACCGGCAGCCGCTACGCCGGCGACGCCGAGCGCTGCGTACGGCAGGAACGGATACAGGTCGGGATAGCCCTGGAAATCGATGAGCGAAAACGCCGTGAGCAGCGCCAGCGGCGGCAGGACGACGCAGACGAGCGGGTCTCGTCCCAGCCGGCGAAGGTCGCCCCGGCCCTCCCAGACGCGAAGCACGATGAGGACGACGAGTGCCGCGAGGCCCGCCCAGAAGGCGAAGCGGCTTGCGCCATATCCGGAACGGACCGCGTCCACGACGTGCTGAAGATGTTCGGAGAACGTGCCCGCCTCGCGCTGGGTGCCGCTGACCGGAAGCAGGACGGCGCCCTCCCAGAATTCGGCGAAAGCGCCGGCGGCCAGGAAGTATGCAAACGTCGCCGCCACGGGCATGGTGGCTCCAGCGAGGGCAGCTACCGTGTGGCGCCAGCGACGATCCGCGTCCGACGCTAGCCAGGCCGCCGCTATCGCCACCGGGGCGTAAACGGCCAATGGCTGCCACACCAACCCAGCCAGCGAGCCGGCGAAGCCGCCCCAGAACCAGTGGTGGCGCGCAAGCAGGGCCGTCGCCAGCGCGGCGAACAGCACGCCGGGCGTCTTGGCGTTGGGGCCCCCCAGCGCATCCAGGGCGAAGCCACGAAAGGCGCTGAACGTGGCCGCCCCGAGCAGGCCGGCGAGCGGGGAGTCGAACAAGAAGGTCCCGGCGAGGTACACGGCCAGGACGGACAGGCAGGCGACGACGAAGAACGCCAGGCGGATGGCGTGGAGGTCGTCCACGCCAAGTCCCCGACCGACTGCCACCGCGCCTCCGGCGAGCACGGTGGCGAGCGGCGTCTTCGGGTCCAGGATGCTGACGTAGGGCGGCACCCCCTCGGCCAGCTGCTGGCCGGCATACGCGTAGATGGCCTCGTCACGGCGCAGCTCGGCGTCGATGCCGAATCGCGAGAAGACGGCCGCGGCGAGGACCACGGCGAGCAGCGCCCCCGTCCAGACCGTTACCCGCCGACTCATGATCGGCGCACGATGCCACAGCCCGCCATGACATTGGCACTGGCCGTGCACCACCAGCAAGGCAGGAGGTGAGCCGCCGTGAGGATCGACCCCGAGATCATCGCGCCGTTGCTTGCGCTACTCGCCGGCATCCTGATCCTGATCGTGCCGCGCATCCTCAACTACGTGGTGGCCGCGTACCTGATCCTGATCGGTGTGCTGGGGCTGTTGCGTCTCTTTTGAGCCGCGTCGTCTCTCCCGGCACGGCTTGTGCTGAGAACCAAGCCAGCACGGACGTACGAAGGGGCACGAAGCCATGGACGACCCCGGGACCGAACAGACCACCGTCGGCGCCGAGGCGCGCCGCCAGGAGCATGCCCACGACCCGATCGTGCACACGCACGACCACTACCACGTAACGCACCACCACACCGGCGGCCCGCTGGGCGAATTCGACCATCGGTCGCACTACCACAGCCACGAGCACAACCACGCGTTCCTGCTGCACGGGCACGAGCACGACCCGGGCAAAGAGGACGAGGACCACAACGAGGAGGCGCACGTCCACGACCACAGCGCGCCGGCCGACGAAGGGCGCTAGGACCATCGCCGTCGGGACGGAACCCGCGAGCTAGGCCGGCCGCCGGCCGGCGCAGGGGGGAACCATGACGCCTGGACGCGTGATCGCCGGGCGCTACGAGTTCATCGAGCAGATCGGAGGCGGTGGCATGGCCACCGTCTACCGAGCGCGCGACCGGAACCTTGACCGCGAGGTCGCGGTCAAGCTCATTCGCGCCGAGCTCGGCGCGAACCCCGACTTCGCCGCTCGCTTTTCCGACGAGGCGCGCCGGATGGCTCGCTTCTCCCACCGCAACATCGTGGGCGTCCACGACTACGGCGTTGACGGCGAAGCGCAGTTCATCGTCATGGAGCTCGTCAGGGGGAGGAGCCTGGCACACCTCATCGCGCAGCACGGCAGGCTGGAGCCGCGCCGCGTCGCCGAGATCGCGGTGGACGTGGCGGCCGCGCTCCAGGCGGCGCATCGGTTCGGGATCGTCCACCGCGACGTCAAGCCGGGCAACATCCTCATCACCGCCGATGGCGAGGCCAAGCTGGCGGACCTGGGTATCGCGCAGGCGGCCGACGAGGCCGGCCACACCACCACCGGCCAGACCCTCGGATCGGTCGATTACTTCAGCCCCGAGCAGGCGCGCGGCGAGCCCGCCGGTCCGCAGACGGACATCTACGCGCTCGGCGTGGTCATGTACGAGATGCTCACCGGGCGGCGGCCGTTCGTCGGCGACTCGGCTGCCGCCATCGCCCTCAACCGCCTTGTCAGCGCCCCGCCCGACCCGCGCAAAGTGGTGCCCGGTCTGCCGAGCGCCCTGGCGGACATCGTCCTGCGCGCCATGGCTCCCGACCTCGGTCGGCGCTACAAGACGGCACGCGGCCTGCGGACGGCGCTGGAGCGCTGGCTGGCCGGCGCACCACAGCCGGCCACCTCGGTCCTGCCGGCGGAGGAGGATACTGAGCGGCCCGCGCCGCCGCCGGCGCCCATCCCGCCGCCGACTCGCGAACGCCCGGTCGCGGAACGCCGCAGGCCGGCCTGGATCCTGTTCGCTGGCCTGCTGCTCCTTCTGGGCGTGGCCGGTTACGCCGGGCAGCGGTGGCTGACCGATCTGGAGCCGGGGCCGAGCACGCCGGGCGCAGCCGTCGCGGAGTCGGCGACGGCAACGGCGTCTGCCACCGCGGAAGAGGCGACCCCCGTGCCGACGCCGACGCCTAGGCCAACGCCGGAACGGACCGCGCGGCCCGCGACGCCCGCGCCGACCCCGGTGCCGACCCCGGTGCCGGCCACGCCGGTTCCGACGCCGCCTCCCGCGCCGGTAACGCCGAGCCCCGCTCAGGTGGCGACAGCGGCATTATCGGCCCCCGAGACCGTCGGCCGCTTCTACGGCCTTGTGACCGACGGCGCCTTCGACGAGGCCTACGCCCTGTGGAGCGACCGCATGAAGGCGACGTACCCGCGGCGCGAGAACCTCGACCAGCGGTTTGCGAACACGGCGGCCATCCAGATCCATCGGCTGGACCTGCTGAGCGAGGGCGGCGGACGAGCGGTGGTGGGCATCGCGTTCACCGAGACGTACGAGGGCGGCTCATCACGCCACTTCGACGGCTCATGGGAGCTGGTCCAGGTTGGCGGACGCTGGCTCCTCGACGCGCCCCACTTCTGATCCTGCCCTACACCGCCACCGCCTCCGGCTCGTCCACCGCCTCGGCCGCCGTGGGCTCGAACTCGACGTCGGCGAGGTCGCCCGCCAGGTAGGCGTCGTAGGCCGCCATATCGAAGAACCCGTGACCCGACAGGTTGAAGAGGATGACCCGCGCTTCGCCCTCACGACGGGCGTCCTCGGCCAGGTCGATCGCCGCCCTGATCGCGTGTGAAGACTCCGGCGCAGGCACGATTCCCTCCGTCCGCGCGAAGCGGATGGCCGCTTCGAAGCATGCGTTCTGCGCGTAGGCCCGCGCCTCGAGGAAGCCCAGCTCGTACAGGTGCGACACCATCGGCGCCATGCCGTGGTAGCGCAGCCCGCCGGCGTGGATCGGCGCCGGACGGAACTCGTTGCCGAGGGTGTGCATCTTCAGCAGCGGCGTGGTGCCGGCCGTGTCCCCGAAGTCGTATCGGTACTCGCCCCTCGTCAGGCTCGGGCAGGACGCGGGCTCCACCGCCAGGAACCGCGTGTCGGCGCGACCGTTCAATCGGTCCTGGAGGAACGGGAAGGCGATCCCCGCGAAGTTGGAGCCTCCGCCGGCACAGCCGATGACCACGTCCGGCATCTCGCCGGCCATCTGCATCTGCCGGATGGCTTCCTGGCCGATAACGGTCTGGTGCAGGAGCACGTGGTTCAGGACGCTGCCCAGCGAGTACTTCGTATCGTCGTTGGTGGCCGCCACTTCGATCGCCTCGCTGATGGCGATGCCGAGGCTGCCGGTCGACTCCGGGTCGGCCGACAGGATGGCGCGGCCGGCGTTCGTCTCGCGGCTGGGCGAGGGCACCACGCTGGCGCCCATGGCCTGGATGAAGCTGCGCCGATACGGCTTCTGCTCGTAGCTGACGCGCACCATGAAGACCTTGGTCTCGACCTCGAACTGGGCGCCCGCGTGGGCCAGGGCGCTCCCCCACTGGCCCGCGCCGGTCTCGGTCACGAGGCGGCGCGTCCCCTCCTCACGGTTGTAGTACGCCTGAGCCAGAGCCGTGTTCGGCTTGTGCGAGCCGGCCGCCGAGCCGCCCTCGTACTTGTAGTAGATCCGCGCCGGCGTGTTGAGGCTGCGCTCGAGCCCGAGCGCCCGGACCAGCGGCGATGGCCGGTAGGCGCGGTAGGCGTCGCGCACCGGCTCGGGGATGGGGATCTGGCGCTCGGGTCCGACCTCCTGCTTGATGAGCTCCATCGGGAAGAGCGGGGCCAGCGCCTCGGGCCCGATCGGCTCCCGGGTCGCAGGGTGGAGCGGCGGTGGGAGCGGCGCCGGCAGGTCCGCTGCGATGTTGTAGTAGTGCGTCGGCAGCTCCTCCTCCGGGAGCACGTACCGCCGCTGGGTGGCGTTGGCCTCGGTCGCTTGGGACATCGGTGAAACCTCCGAGAACAAAGCGACCCCTCCGTCCCAAAGGACGAGGGGGTCTTCTCGTGGTGCCACCTTTGTTCCCCGGTGTTCTCACCCGGGCTCGTTCGGCCACGGCTCCGCACGGGGGCGATGGCCTCGGCTTCGGTATCGGTGCCTCTCCGCCGGTGGCTAGTGGCTGAACCCTCCTAAGCAGGAAGCGTCCGCGTTCGCCCCCGGAGCTCCCGGGTCCATTCGCCGGTCGCGCGACCGCCGGGGTCTCAGTCCTCCCGGCTCCCTGTGGATCCGCCTGACCGGGTACTCGTCCCGATCGTCGCCGTCTTCAGATGTGCCGCGCAGGGTACGGCCGCTCGGCGCGGGCTGTCAACGCGGTGGATTGGCACGGTTGGTGCGGCTCGTATCAGCACCCGAACCGAACCAGGAGGTGGCACATGACCGAGGGCACGGGCGCTGGCCGCTACGACGGCACCGATTACGTGTGCTCAAACTGCGGCTGCGAGATCATGGTCAAGCATCGGGGCGACGCATCGAAGGGATACGG
>DATADC010000153.1:0-2549 GCA_036258735.1 Candidatus Limnocylindria bacterium | reverse complement strand
GTGCTGGCGGCACCCGCCGTCGACGGCGTGAAGGTCGAGGTGCGGCGCAAGGCCGGCCACCAACCCATGGAGAAGACGCCCGCCACCGCGCGTCTGGCGGAGCTGGCCATCGCCATCGCCGCCCAGCTGGGCTTCGAGCTGCGCGACACGGCCACCGGCGGCGCCAGCGACGCCAACACCACCTCGGCGGCGGGGCTTCCGTCGCTGGACGGGCTGGGACCCGTCGGCGGCGACGATCACTCGGCCGACGAGTGGCTGGACCTGTCCAGCGTGGTGCCCCGCGTCACCCTTCTGGCCACGCTGATTGTCCGCGCCCACGAGGCGCTGTAGCCGCGGCGCTCGCCTGGTGAGCGCAACGGACACCAAGGGGCGCTTCGGTGTCCTGGCTGCTCGCCGCGCGAGCATCGCGGACTCCCAGCGCCGGCCGTTCGCCCCCATCTTCGCCGTTGTGATCATCCAGCGAGCGCGCACTGACAGGTGGGGGCCCGACCGGGGGCCGCGTGTAGAATCGGGGCTCCGTGAGCGATGACTTCCGCCACCGCACGCGCCTGCAGGTCCGATTCCGGGACATCGACGCCTTCGGCCACGTCAACAACTCGGTGGTCTCGACCTACGTCGAGCAGGCTCGAGTCACGTTCCTGCGAGACGTGCTCGGCCTCCAGCCAGTGGGTCCCGAGGACCGCATGCCGCTGATCCTGGCCATGATCCGTGTCGACTACCGCTCCCCCATCGTGCTGGAGGATCGCGTCGAGGTCGGGTCGCGTGTCGACTGGGTGGGGCGCACCAGCATCGGCATGTCGCACCACCTCCACGCCGCTGATGGGCGCGAGCTGGCGACCTCGACATCGGTCCTGGTCACCTACGACTACCAGCGGGCCAGGCCGATGCCGGTGCCGGACCACTGGCGCGCGTCCCTGGCAGCTCACGAGGGGCGGTCGCTGGAGCGCGAGCCGCAGGCGGTGCGATGACCGACGGGCAGCGCTACGACCTGTTGATCCTCGGCGGCGGGATGAGCTACGTGGGGGCCATCCGCGCGGCGCAGCTCGGGATGAAGGTCGGCCTCGTCGAGCGGGACAAGCTGGGCGGCACGTGCCTCAACCGCGGCTGCATCCCGTCCAAGGCGCTGCTCGAGACGGCGGACCTGCTGCACCGTGTCACCGAGCAGGGCGCGGAGTTCGGGCTGGCGGGCGGCGACGCGGTGTCGCTGGACTACGGGCCGCTGGGGCAGCGACGCGACGCGGTGGTCGACAAGCACGTCAAGGGCGTCGAGTTCCTGATGAAGAAGAACGGCGTCGACGTCATTCACGGCCACGGCGCGCTCACCGGGCCCACTAGCGTGCGGGTCTCCGGCGGCGAGGCAGGCGAGGTCGAGGTCAGTGGCCGCGACCTGATCTTGGCCACCGGCTCGGCGCCGCGCTCGCTGCCGGGCCTGGAGCCGGACGGCGAGCGCATCATCACCTCGGACGAGGCGCTGGTCCGCAACGACGTTCCGGGCCGGGTCACGATCGTGGGCGCCGGGGCCATCGGCGTGGAGTGGGCCAGCATGTACCGCGACTTCGGCTCGGAGGTGACGCTGGTCGAATTCCTCGACCGGGTGGTGCCGCTGGAGGATGCGGACGTCAGCAAGGAGCTCAACCGGGTCTTTCGCAAGCGCGGCATCGCAATTCACACTTCCGCCACCATCGACACCGATTCCGTCCAGCGCACCGACTCGGGCCTCCGTTTCGCCGTCGCCCAGCGCGACGGCGACAAGCGCACTGAGGTCGAGGCGGACGTCGTCCTGGTGGCGGTCGGCAGGCGGCCGCTGACCGACGGCATCGGCCTGGAGGACATTGGCGGCGTCCACCTGGACCGCGGCTACGTCAAGGTCGACGAATACATGCGCACCGGGGTGGAACACCTCTACGCCATCGGCGACATCGTGCCCGGCTTCGCGCTGGCCCACGTGGCGGCGCACGAGAGCGTGGTGGCGGTCGAGGCCATCGCCGGGCACAATCCTGAGCCGGTGCAGATGAACCTGATGCCACGCGTCACCTTTTGCCGGCCCCAGATCGGCAGCGTCGGCATGACTGAGGCCGAGGCGCGCGAAGCGGGGCGCCAGGTGAAGGCCGGCTCGTTCCCCTTCCGCGCGCTCGGCAAGGCGACCATCGTGGGCGACATCGACGGCTTCGCCAAGATCGTGGCCGACGCCGAGACGGGGCGGGTGCTTGGCGCGCACGTCATCGGCCCCCACGCCGGCGACCTGCTACCCGAGCCGGTCTTCGCCATGCTGGCCGAGGGCACCGCGCAGGAGATCGCCATGTCGGTGCACGCGCACCCCACGCTTCCCGAAGTCCTCGTCGAGGCTGCCCTGGCGGTCGACGGCGCGGCAGTCCACGTCTAGGAGAAAGGCCACCGATGGCACAGACCCAGGCAACGCCGCGACACGCCGAGCTCGGCCTATCCGACGACGACGTGCTCGGTATGTATCGCGCCATGCTGCTGGCGCGTGCGGTCGACGAGCGCATGTGGCTGATGCAGCGCGCCGGCAAGATCGCCTTCATCATCTC
>DATADC010000152.1:0-2044 GCA_036258735.1 Candidatus Limnocylindria bacterium | reverse complement strand
CCCCCGGCCGGACGGCGGTGGCCTCCGTCCCGGCGCTGAAGGCCTCGAACGTGTCCGGGCCGTGGAAGCGGAGGAGGGCCTCCGCCATCTGGCTGCGGGCGCTGTTGTGGGTGCAGACGAAGAGGACGCGCGTCGGCGATGGCATCGCACCGAGGGTATCAGCCGAACGTCAGTGGACCGTCAATGAGCTCGGCTGGCGCCAGTTCCTGCCGCGTACGACCACCAGTCGTAGTAACCGCCGAAAGGGCGGCTTAGCCTGCCTCCTTACGACCAGCGCTCGTACGCCGAGCGTGGAGTGACAGAAACGACGGCCTTGATCCCGGCTCGTACTACCACGGATCGTAGGCGGCTAGGACTCGGCTGCCAGCGCCACACCCAAAAGCCGTACGACGGCACCGACGTAGGAGGTCCGCCGCGAGGCTCTTCGGTAGTCTCACGACGAATGACCACCGACGACATGCGCGCCTTGCTTGAAGCCGCCTCCGCTGCGGTCCTGACGGTGTATCGGGCGAACGGAACGGCGTACCTCTCGCCCGTCTGGTTTCACGTCCGCGAGGACTCGATAGAGCTCATGATTGCCGACGGTGATCCAAAGATCGAGAGCCTCCGCCGTGACCCGCGCTGCGTTTTCATGGCCTTCGAGACCTCGCCCCCATTCCGCGGGCTGCGCATCGAATCCGACGCGCAACTGAGCGTGGAGGGCGTGGCGGCAGCGCGACTTGCCATCGCCAGCCGCTACTTGGGCGATGCGGATGGTCGGCGCTACGTCGAGCAGCGCACAAAGCCAGGCACCGCCGTGCGCCTGCCGCTCGCCGTCGCGCGGACCTGGGACCTGCGGGCCATCCTCCCGTCCTCGGAGGTTCATGGCAGTCTCCCGATTCTTTAGCGCGCTGCGAACGAGGCTGGTAGACAGCCAAAGAGCCCGCTCCGGCGGGCTCTATCGTGTATGACGGACTGGCGTGCCCGAGAGGACTCGAACCTCCGACCTTCAGGTCCGCAACCTGACGCTCTATCCACTGAGCTACGGGCACCCGACGCGGGCTGGCGGAGAGGGAGGGATTCGAACCCTCGGAAGAGGAAACCCCCTTCAACGGTTTAGCAAACCGCCGCACTAGGCCACTATGCGACCTCTCCGGCGACCGGCGCCGATGATAGCATGGCCCCACTGGAGCGACGAAGGCGCGACCCAGCCGCTCGTGCCCCCGCCGAACGCCTTGACACACGACCTCCTACGAGCCCGATCATGGTGCAGCGCCTACCCGTCATCGGCCAGACCTCGACCCCCAGCGCCTTCGAGGCGGTGCAGCGGGCTGCGATCGAGGCCGCGGGCGTTGAGATCTTGCTTGAACGATGGGAGCGGCGGCCGCACCTGCTCGGCGACGCGGTCGAGGAGCTGCGCGTTGGGGACTTCGTCGGTGCCCTGGTCGAGGCCCCCCACAAGGAGCGGGCCGCGACGCTGGTGAACGTCCTCTCAGAGGACGCCAAGGCCACCGGCGCGGTCAACGTCATCGTCCGCGACGGCGCCCGGCTGCGCGGGCACAACACCGACGTCGACGGGCTGCGCGCCGGCCTGGCCGCCCTGCTGCCAAAGGTCCAGGCCAAGTGGCCGCGGGCCGCGGTGGTCCTCGGCGCCGGCGGTGGCGCGCGAGCGACGGTCGCGGTCCTGGTGGGGACCGGCTTTCAGCGGGTATCCGTGTTCAACCGGCACCTGCATCGGGCCGAGGCCGTGGTCAGCCACTTCGCCCGCATCACCCGCCACATGGAGCTCCGAGCGCGGCCCTGGCACGAGACGATCATGGAGGCCGAGCTGGCCAAGGCGGGACTGCTGGTGGACGCCAGCGGCAGCGGGACGGGACCTGGAACCCCTGTGCCGGCCGAGATCCTGCCCGAGGAGCTGTACCTCCTTGACCTGGTGCTGGATCGCGTCGAGACCCAGCTGATGCGCGACGCCAAGGAACGCGGCGGCACGGTCGCCAACGGGCAGGCCTCTTTCCTGGCGTCGTCGGCGGCCACCTTCCGCCTCCTGACCGGAGCCGATGCGCCG
>DATADC010000151.1:0-7633 GCA_036258735.1 Candidatus Limnocylindria bacterium | reverse complement strand
GCCGTCGATGGTCGACCGCGAGCGGGCTCGTTTCGGCGCCTGGTACGAGCTCTTCCCGCGCTCGCAGGGCCGCGATCCGCGCCGCCCGCGCGCGACGACGCTGGCGGAGGCGACCTGGCGCATTCCCGACATCGCGGACCTGGGCTTCGACGTGGTCTACCTGCCGCCGATCCACCCCATCGGGCGCACCAACCGCAAGGGCCCGAACAACGCGCTGGAGTCCGGGCCGCGCGACGTCGGGAGCCCGTACGCCATCGGGTCCGAGGCCGGCGGCCATGACGCGGTGGACACCGAGCTGGGCGGTCTCGAGGCGTTCGCGGCCTTCCGCGCCGCCGTGGAGGCGGCGGGCATGGAGGTCGCCCTCGACATCGCGATCCAGGCCTCGCCCGACCACCCCTGGGTCAAGGCCCATCCCGAATGGTTTCGCCACTCCCCCGACGGCACGATCAAGTTCGCCGAGAACCCGCCCAAGCAGTACCAGGACATCTACCCGCTGGAGTTCGGCAACGACGACGCGGAGGCACGGGCCGCGCTGTGGCGCGCGTGGAGGGACGTCTTCCTGGCCTGGGTGCGGCGCGGCGTGCGCCTGTTTCGGGTCGACAACCCGCACACCAAGCCGATCCCCTTCTGGGAATGGCTCATCGCCGAGGTGCAGCGCGACCACCCGGACGTCGTCTTCCTGTCCGAGGCGTTCACGCGGCCGAAGATGATGCAGCAGCTGGCCAAGGTCGGCTTCACCCAGAGCTATACCTACTTCACCTGGCGTGAGACGCGCGACGAGCTGCGCGAGTACCTGACCGAGCTGACCCAGGGCGAGATGCGCGAGTACTTCCGCGGCAACCTGTTCACCAACACGCCGGACATCAACCCGCACCACACCGACCACGGACGCCCGGCCTTCGTCATCCGCAGCGTGCTGGCCGCCACGCTTTCGTCCAGCTACGGCATCTACTCGGGGTGGGAGCTGTGCGAGAACGCGCGCCTCGGCGATCGCGAGGAGTACCTCAACAGCGAGAAGTACGAGATTCGGGCTCGTGACTGGGACGCGCCTGGCAACATCAAGGACCTGTTGCGCACCCTGAACCGGCTGCGCCGTGAGTGGCGGGCCCTCCAGCTGTACGACAACCTCCGCTTCGAGCCAGTGTCCGGGGTCAGGACGCTCTTCTACCGCAAGGCCCTGCCCGATGGCCATGCGGACCCGCTCACCGGATTCCCATACCGATGGCGCGACCCGGTGTACGTGGCGGTCAACTGCGACCCGCGTGCCGCCGAGCGGGCGGTGCTGCACCCGGACCTGCCCGCCATCGGCATCGGCTGGGACGAGCCGTACCGGGTGGTGGACCTGGTGACCGGCCGCACGCGCCAGGAACGGGGTGCGGACGTCTCCGTCGAGCTCGACCCGGCCGGGACGCCATTCGCCATCTTCACCATCCGACCGGCGCGCGCATGACGAGGCGCGATGCCGCGGACGGCGCGTCGGCCGCTACTCTCTCCGCCGTGACCTCGACCGTGGTCCCCGACCTGGAGCGCCCGGAGCCGGTGCAGGCCATGCCGCGCCGCGCGTCTGGCATCAAGCGCCGTGCCCTGGACGACGACCCGCTCTGGTACAAGGACGCGATCGTCTACCAGCTCCACGTGAAGGCCTTCGCCGACTCGGACGGCGACGGGCTGGGCGACTTCGCGGGGTTGACCCGGCGGCTTGACTACATCGCCGGCCTGGGCGTGACCGCCATCTGGCTGCTGCCGTTCTATCCCTCGCCGCTGCGCGACGACGGCTACGACATCGCCGATTACACCAACGTCCATTCCGACTACGGCACGCGGCGCGACTTCCGCACCTTCGTGCGCGAGGCTCACCGGCGCGGCCTGCGGGTGATCACCGAGCTGGTCGTCAACCACACTAGTGACCAGCATCCGTGGTTTGCCGAGTCGCGGGCGGATCGCGCCAACCCGAAGCGCGATTGGTACGTCTGGTCGGACGACGACCGTCGCTACGCGGACGCCCGGATCATCTTCACCGATGCCGAGACGTCGAACTGGGCGTGGGACCAGGGGTCGCAGCAGTACTACTGGCATCGGTTCTTCAACCACCAGCCGGACCTCAACTACGACAACCCGCAGGTCGTCAAGGCCGTCATCCGCGTCATGCGCTTCTGGCTGGACATGGGCGTCGACGGGCTGCGGCTGGACGCCGTGCCGTACCTGGTGGAGCGCGAGGGCACCAGCTGCGAGAACCTGCCGGAGACTCACGCCGTCCTGCGGCGGCTGCGCCTGGCCCTCGACGAGCGGCATTCCGGGCGGATGTTGCTGGCCGAGGCCAATCAGTGGCCCGCCGACGTGCGTCCCTACTTCGGCGCCGGCGACGAGTGTCACATGGCGTTCCACTTTCCGCTGATGCCGCGCATCTGGATCGCCCTGCGCAAGGAGGACCGCGTCCCGATCGTCGAGATCATGGAGAACACGCCGCCGATCCCGGACGAGGCGCAGTGGGCGCTGTTCCTGCGCAACCACGACGAGCTGACGCTCGAGATGGTCACCGACGAGGAGCGCGACTACATGTGGGCCGAGTACGCCTCCGACCGCCGGGCGCGGATCAACCTGGGCATCCGCCGCCGCCTGGCGCCGCTCGTCGACAACAGCCGGCGAAGGATCGAGCTGCTCAACTCGCTGCTGCTGTCCATGCCCGGCACGCCGGTCATCTACTACGGCGACGAGATCGGCATGGGCGACAACGTGTACCTCGGCGACCGCAACGGCGTTCGAACGCCGATGCAGTGGACCGGCGACCGCAACGCGGGCTTCTCCAGGGCCGATGCCGCCGCGCTGTACTCGCCGGTCATCGTCGACCCGGTGTACGGCTACCAGGCCGTCAACGTCGAGGCCCAGGAGCGCATCCCCGGCTCGCTGCTGCACTGGATGCGGCGCATCATCCGCGTCCGGCGCGAGTACCCGGTTTTCGGGCGCGGCACGCTTGAGTTCCTGCACCCCGCCAACCGCCACGTGCTGGCCTATCTGCGCCAGCACGAGGGCGTGACGGTGCTGTGCGTCGTCAATCTGTCGCGCTTCGCACAGTACGTCGAGCTGGACCTGTCGCGATTCGCTGGCCGCGTGCCGGTCGAGCTGGTGGGCCGCGTGCGGTTCCCGCGCATCGGCGACCTGCCCTACCTGCTGAGCTTCGGCCCTCACGGCTGGTACTGGTTTGAGCTGACCGACGGAACCGATGCCGGCAGCTGAGCCGTCGCTCGCCGACCGGACCTCGACCTTCGACGTCGCCTGGCTGTCCGCCCGCCGCTGGTATCGCAGCAAATCCAGGCGCCTGGCCGCGGTGCACGTCCAGGAGGCCGTACAGCTGGACGCCGGCCGATGCTGGCTGGTGATCCTCGCCGCGCAGCCCGAAGACGGGGTGACTGACCCCTACCTGGTACCCGCCGTGGCCGCAGGAGGCGGGTTGCGCGAGCCGCACGACGGCGACGGCGCCTGGCGGGCGCTGGTGCGGGCGATGGAGCGCGGGACGCAGGTCGCGGGGCGCAGCGGCCGCTTCGAGTTCACACGCACCTCGCACCTCGCCGAGCTGCTCGCGAGAGACTCCATGGGTGGCACAGCGGATCTCGAGGAGCGGCGCCTGGAGGTGGAGCAGTCGAACACCTCGGTGCGCCTTGGGGATCACCTGATGCTCAAGGTCTACCGCCTGCTGGAGCCCGGCATCAATCCCGAGGTGGAGGTGACCGCCTTCCTCACCGAGACCGGGTTCGGCTGGTCCCCCGCCCTGGCCGGATCGGCCACCTGGCGGCCGGACGGCGGAGAGCCGGCAAGCGCGGCCATGCTGCAGGAGCTGCTTCCGTCCCAGGGAGATGCGTGGGCGTGGATCCGGGCCCGCCTCGACGACCGGCCGGACGGTGCGCCACAGGCCATCGCCGCGGTCGCCCAGATCGGGGGCATAACCGCCGAGCTGCACGCGGCCCTGACGTCGCGGCCGGCCACGCCCGCGTTCCCGGCGCGTCCGTCCACGGCGGACGAGGCGGCCGCCTGGGAGACGGCCGCGGAGCGCCAGCTGGACGCCGCCCTGGAGCTGGCCGGCGGGGCGGAGCGCAGGCGCCTGGAGCGGGTCGCCTCGGGCCTGCGACGTCGACTGGCCGCCATCGGACGGGCAGCGGGTACGCCGGTCAGCCGCATCCACGGCGATTACCACCTTGGACAGCTGCTGCGCACCAAGACGGGCTTCGCGGTGGTCGACTTCGAGGGCGAGCCGCTTCGGCCGCTGGCCGAGCGTCGGCTGCCCGCCTCCCCGCTGCGTGACGTGGCCGGCATGCTGCGCTCGCTCGACTACGCGGCGCGCAGCGCGGAGCGTGAGCTCGCCGGCGGCTTCGATGCGGATGCCTGGCTGGCCGATGCCCGGCGCGCGTTCGTGGCCGCGTACGGCGGCCAGCTCGACGGAGACCTGCTTTCCGCGTTCGAGGTGCACAAGGCCTGCTACGAGTACGTCTACGAGGCCAACAACCGGCCGGACTGGACCTGGCTGCCGCTCGGCGCCCTCGAGCGGCTGGCCGCGTGATCGGCGGCGTCTGGCGCGGCTCGCCCTACCCGCTGGGCGCTACCTGGGACGGCGCCGGGGCCAACTTCGCGATCTTCAGCGAGAACGCGCAGGCCGTCGAGCTGTGCCTGTTCGACGACGACGGCCGCGAGCAGCGGGTCCGCCTCAATGAGCAGACGGACCTCGTCTGGCACTGCTACCTGCCCGACATCCGGCCCGGCCAGGCCTACGGCTATCGCGTGCACGGGCCGTACGATCCGCGACGCGGACATCGGTTCAACCCGCAAAAGCTGCTGATCGACCCGTACGCCAAGCGCATCGCCGGCGGCGTGGACGGCAGCGAGCGCCTGTTCGGCTACCGCATGGGCGCCGATGACGACGCCGAGCCCGACGAGCGTGACTCGGCGCCCGATGTGCCAAAGTCGGTCGTAATCGACCCCGCCTTCGGCTGGGACGACGACCGACGGCTGCGAACCCCGTGGGAGGAGACGCTCATCTACGAGGTCCATCTCAAGGGCTTCACCCGGCTGCATCCCGACGTGGCACCCGAGCTGCGCGGTACCTACGCCGGCATGGCGTCGTCCGCCGCCATCGACCACCTCCTGGCGCTGGGCGTCAGCGCGGTGGAGCTGCTTCCGGTCCATCACCACGTCAACGAGAAGCGGCTGGTGGACATCGGGCTCACCAACTACTGGGGCTACAACACCATCGGCTTCTTCGCGCCCCAGCCCACCTACGCCGCCACCGACGATCCGGTCAGCGAGTTCAAGGCCATGGTCAAGCGCCTGCACGAGGCCGGCATCGAGGTCATCCTGGACGTGGTCTACAACCACACCGGCGAGGGCGACCACCTGGGTCCCACGCTCGCGTTTCGCGGCATCGACAACGCGGCCTACTACCGCCTAGACCCCGACGACCAGCGCCGCTACGTCGACTACACCGGCACCGGCAACACCCTCAACGCGGTGCACCCGCGCGCGCTGCAGCTGATCATGGACAGCCTGCGCTACTGGATCATGGAGATGCACGTCGACGGCTTCCGCTTCGACCTCGCGTCGGCCCTTGCGCGCGAGCTGCACGACGTGGACAAGCTGGGCAGCTTCTTCGACATTGTCCACCAGGACCCTGTCATCAGCCAGGCCAAGCTCATCGCCGAGCCCTGGGACGTAGGCCCCGGCGGCTACCAGGTCGGCAACTTCCCGGTGGGCTGGGCCGAGTGGAACGGGAAGTACCGCGACGCCGTGCGTCGCTTCTGGCGCGGCGTGGGCGACCAGGCGGGCGAGCTGGCCTATCGGCTCACCGGCTCATCCGACCTGTATGCCATGAGCGGTCGCCAGCCGCAGGCGTCCATCAACTTCGTGACGGCCCACGACGGCTTCACGCTCAACGACCTGGTGAGCTACGAGCGCAAGCACAACGAGGCCAACGGTGAGGACAACCGCGACGGCGAGAACCACAACGACAGCATGAACTTCGGCGTGGAGGGGCCGACCGACGACTCCGCCATCCTGGCCGCCCGAGCCCGGCAGCAGCGCAGCTTGCTGGCGACGTTGGTGCTGAGCCAGGGCGTGCCGATGCTGCTCGGCGGCGACGAGATGGGTCGAACCCAGCGCGGCAACAACAACGCCTACGCGCAGGACAACGAGGTCAGCTGGTTCGACTGGAGCCAGACCGATGGCTCGCGTGAGCTGCTCGAATTCACCCGCGGCCTGGTCGCCTTCTTCCGCCGCCACCCGGTGCTGCGCCGGCGCCGATTCTTCCAGGGACGCCGCATCCGCGGCTCGAGTGCCAAGGACCTGACCTGGTACGGCGCCACCGGGGACGAGATGACCGACGGGCAATGGGACGCGGCGGACACCTTGACCATCGGGCTGCGGCTGGCCGGCGACGCCATCGACGAGCGCGGGCCGCGCGGGGAGCGGATCGTGGACGACACGCTGCTGGTCCTGCTCAACGCCGCTGAGGCCTCGGTCGACTTCCGGCTGCCGCACGACGGCGCCCGCGGCTGGCGGCTGGTGCTCGACACGTGCAGCGCCGAACCGCCGCGCGACGCTGGTGGGCCGCTGCATGCCGGCGGCTCGACCTACCCCGTCACACCGCGCACGGTGGTCGTGCTGCTCCTGCCGCGCGCCTGAGGCGGCAGTGCCCCCCGCATCACCCCCGAGCCGTTGGGTACAGGCGACCTACCGCGACGCCTGGGGTCGCCAGCAGCGTGTGCCTCGCGACGTTCGCGAGCGGCTCGAGGAGCTCATCGGGCCCAAGCCAACAGAAGGCGGCCGCCTGCCGGCGGTCATCGTGGCAGGGCCGGGGCAAGCCTTGACCCACCGCGCCGAGCTGGTCCTCGAGGACGGGACGGAGCTCGGCCGTCTCGACCGGCTGCCGCGCGACGTGCCGTTCGGCTATCACCAGCTGCGCACCGGCCGGTCCGAGGCGCTGCTCGTCTGCGGCCCGGGTCGCTGCCCGCCGCCGCGCGGCCACAGCTGGGGATGGGCCGTCCAGCTCTACGCAGCCCGCTCCCGCGCGAGCTGGGGCATCGGCGACCTCGCCGACCTCCGCGACCTGGCCCGCTGGTCTGCGGGCCTGGGCGCCGGCTTCCTGGTCGTCAACCCGCTCAACGCCGAGACGCCGGCTCACCGGATCCAGCCCAGTCCCTACTTCCCGAGCAGCCGCCGTTTCCACAGCCCGCTCTACCTGCGCATGGAGGACGTTCCCGGTGCCGGCGCGCTCGGCGACCGGCTCGAGCGCCTGGCCGCGGCCGGGCGGGCGCTGAACGGAGGGTCGCGCATCGACCGCGACGCCGTCTTCCGTCTGAAGATGGACGCCCTGGAGGCCATCTGGGAGACGTCGCCACCTACGCCCGGCCTCGCGGCGTTCCGCGCGGCGCACGGGTCAGTGCTACGCGAGTGGGCCACGTTCGCAGCAATCGCAGAGCGGCACGGCGCGGGATGGAGCCGCTGGCCTGGGGAGCTGCGGCGCCCCGCCGGTGCCGCGGTGGCGCGCTTCGCCGCGGCGCACGCCGACCGCATCGCGTTCCACGAGTGGGTCCAGTGGCTGATCGACGACCAGCTGCGGCGCGCCGCCGAGCCGTTGCAGCCGTTCGCC
>DATADC010000150.1:0-2114 GCA_036258735.1 Candidatus Limnocylindria bacterium | reverse complement strand
CCACCGAAGCCGCCGCCACCGAAGCCGCCGAACGGTCCTCCCCCGCCTCGTCCTGCAAGGATGGAGCCGATGATCGAGCCGATGATGGCACCGCCCACGTCAGACCCCCACTCCGAGCCGCGGCCCATCGAGTACGGGCGGCCGTTGATGATGACCATCCCGCCGTATCCCGCTTCCTCGGCATGCGCGAAGTCCCCGGCGGCAAGCCGATAGGCGTCGTCCGCCAGCTGCGCGGCGCGCTGTGCCTCCTGCGTCGCTCGCTCCGGGTCGCCCTCTCGTAGGGCGCCGGCACGGGCGAGGCTCTCCTCGGCCTCCGACAGCCGGGTTCGCGGCCTCCGTCCGATGGCGTGCCGCCGGGAGCGGATGAAGTCCTCGGCACGGTCGACCGCGACCTCGGCCGCCCGGATGGCCGCGTCCGCTCCGGCGGCTGCGCGGGCTCGCCGCTCACGACCCTCCTTTGCGCCTGCGACCACGCGGTCCGCCGCCGCTTCCGCCTCTCGCGCCAGGCGGTACGCGTGGACCACGTCCCGCTGATCGCCGCCGGACGTCTCCTCGGCGGCGCGCAGCCTGGCGCGAGCAGTCTCGAGCTCCTCCGAAAGGGCCGCGTCCGCGGAACCCAGTCCCTCCTCGGCGGCAGCCACGTCGGCGCGGGCCTGGTCCAGGGCGGCCGACAGGTTGATGCGCGCCTCTTCCAGCACGGCGTGCTCCCGGGCGATGGAATCGAGCAGCTGGCTTGCCTGGGCCACGGCGTCACGGGCGGCCAGCGCCGCGCGGCCAGCGGCGATGCGGTCGTTGCGCTGCAGGGCCGCCTGCCCGGCCTCGGTGGACGTGGCTGCCAGCCTGAGGCGCTTTCGAGCCTCGGCGACGTGGCCCGTCACCGCTTCTGACGAGCGCGGAGCGTCGGTGCGCAGGTCGGCTAGGAGGCGCTCGACATCCTCCAGCCGAGCCTCGGCGGCGGAGATCGCCTCCGGCTGCGCGGCCAGCACCTCCGGCGCGCGCCGCTCGAGGTCGCGCAGCTCGCGGAATCGGGCCGTCTGCTCCTCCAGGACCCCTTCCGCGCGCGAGGTGCGCTGAATGATCTCTCGCAGCATCGCCTCGCGCTGCTCCACCGATTCGGGCTCCCCGTCGTCCAGGCGCTGGCGAACGGCAAAGGCGGTCTTGAGCTCCGCGCGCGCCTTGTCCAGGGCTGCGGCAAAGGCGGACGCCGCTTCCTTCCCGAACTGCGCCTCGGCGAACCCCAGCTCCTGAGCGTCGTTCCGAATGAGCTCGTCGAGGGCGATCAGCCTCGCGTTGGCGTCGCGCGCCAGGCCACCCAGCCGCCGGTCCCGCTCTTCCTCCTCGAGGTCGGCCTTGCGACGGCTCCGCCACCAGCCCACCAGCGCCCACGCGCCGAGCGCCACGAGGCCGATCCCGATGATGGGGCCCCACGGAATGGCGCTGCCGGCACTCCCGAGCGACTGGTCGAGGCCCTCGGCAGCATCTTCGATGGCCGCTCCCCAGGCACCGTCCGCGAGGTTCGGGCCCAGGTCCTCGGCCACGATGCGGTCCACTTCCTCGTCGGTCAGGTCGGTCAGCAGGTCGCCGACCCAGATGGACGTCCGACGGTCCTGGACGGCCACCACGATCAGCGCGTCGTTACCGCCCAGCGAGCTGCGCCTGGCGACCTCGTCCGAATAGTCGGTGACCGTCATGCCGTCCAGCGTGTTGACGAACAGCACGAAGAGCTGAACGTTCGCCTCCTCGTCGAGGTCGGCGATCGCCGCCTCGGCCTGCGCCACGTCGTCGGGAGTCATGACGCCAGCAAGGTCGGTGAGCCGCGCCGTCAGCTGCGGTGGCTCCTCGGCGAGCGCGGTTGCCGGCGCCAGGATCCCGATCAGCGCCGCCAGCACGGCGGCGGCGCACGCCGATCGGACCGCCGCCGAGCGGCGGAGTGAACTCGAGGGCATGGGTGCCAGATTAGCCCGCATCCCGCCTTGACGCTTGAGGGGGCACGGTGACCGTGGCGTACACTCGCGGCCATGCAGCCGGACTGCTGCCGCGTGGATTACGACGAGCAGTTCAACGCCGATGAAGCACGTGGCGACCTGCTCGACTACCGCGCCAACGGCCCCGAT
>DATADC010000149.1:0-22603 GCA_036258735.1 Candidatus Limnocylindria bacterium | reverse complement strand
CGCAGGTTACGCACCGGCCGCACGATGCGGCCGCCCTCGATCAGGAACGTGCCGTCCTTGGTCATGCCGGTCAGCACCGCGCGCCGTGGGTGGACGATGTTGACGTAGTGGAAGCGGGTCACCCATACCCCGCGATCGATCGAGGCCAGCATGGCGTCCTTGGACGAGGAGCCCGGAGCCATGAACAGGTTCCAGGCCAGCGGCCCGAAGGTGTTGGGGGCCGGCAGGCCGTGGCCGGTTGAGGCGACGCCGGCGCGGTGCGCCGTGGCCGAGTCGTGGACGACGGAGGTGGCCACGCCGTCGGTCACCAGGTCCACGCGGCGCTTGGCCACGCCCTCGAAGTCGATGGCGCTGGGCAGCCCGGTGGCATCGTTGCCGTCGTCCCAGATGCGCACGTTGTCCCCCATCACCTGCCGCCCGAGGTCCATGAAGGAGCGCCCCTCCTCCACGGCCAGCGCCGAGAAGCCAGCGTATGAGAGGTATTCGAGCACCGTCTGCACGGCGTACTCCTCCAGGATGACGTCGTACGCGCCGGGCTCCAGGTCGGCGGCGCCGGCGGAGCGCTGCGCCTTGTCGGCTGCCTCGGCCCCGACCGCGCCGGCTTCGATGTCGGCAATGTCGGGCGACGTTGCCTGCGCGTAACCCGACGCGCCGTCCTCCCCGCTCATCACCGTGACCAGCTTGGACTGGGTGAAGGCGTGGCGCGACCGAAGGCCGTTGGTATTGGCGACCGCCATGGTGACCGCCTCGGTCGAGAAGGCGCCGCTGGCGTCCAGGCGCGCCGATTCGGCGGCCGCGATGACCGCCCGCGCTCCGTCCGCCCGCCGCTCCGGATCGGCCTCCTGGGTCGCCCGCGCCAGGCCCACCTCCGAGTCGACGCCGCCCGCCTGGGACCCGACCAGCGGCGCGGCATCGGGATTGGGCGCCGAGCGACGGCAGATGTCGGCCGCGCGGGCCACGACATGACGGATGCCTTCGGTATCCAGGCGGTTGGTACTGGCCACCCCCGAGCGGCCTCCGTCCACGGCACGCACACGAAGGGTGCCGTCGTGCTCGGACACGTTCTGGTGGATGCGCGAGCCCGCAAAGCGCGTCAGGGCCGCGTGGCGGCTCATGTGCAGCGCCTCGCCGTCGCCCGGCAACCGGCGCAGCGCCTCCTCCAGCACCTCGTCGGATGCCATCACCATCGGCCGACCCCCACTCGCACGTTGCGGAAGCGGGCCGGTGCGGCGCCGTGGCCGACGCGGTGCGTCTGCATCGGCTCGCCCTTGCCGCAGTTGGGGACGCCCCACAGCACCCACTCCGACGCATCGCAGATGGCGTCGCAGCCGCCCCAGAACGCGGGCGTGATGCCGGTGTAGGTTGGGTTGCGGATCATCTCCGCCAGGCGGCCGTTGCGAATGCGCCAGCCGGCCTGGGTGCCGAACTGGAAGTTCAGCCGCCGGTCGTCGATGCTCCACGACCGGTTGGTGGAGAGAAACAACCCGTCGGACGTATCGGCGATGAGGTCGTCCAGCGTGCCGGCGTCGCCGGGTCGCAGGTTCACGTTCGTCATCCGGATGAGCGGAATGACGTTCCAGCCCGAGGCCCTGGCGCTGCCCATGCTGCGCCGACCGATGATGGGGGCCGTTTCGCGCGAGGTCAGGTAGCCCACGAACAGGCCGTCGCTGACGATCGGCACGTTCTGGGCCGGGACGCCCTCGTCGTCGAAGCCGAACGTACCCAGTCCGCCGGGCGCGGTCGCATCGGCGTCGATGTTGACGATCGGGCTGCCGTACTGGAGCTTGCCGAGCTTGTCGAGGGTCAGGAACGAGGTGCCGGCGAAGCTGGCCTCCATGCCGAGCACTCGGTCCAGCTCGATCGGGTGCCCGCAGGATTCGTGGACCTGGAGGGCCAGCTGCGAGGAGTCGATAACGATGGTCATCTCGCCCGACGGGCACTCGGCCGCGTCCAGCAACTGCACGGCCTCCTCGGCGGTGCGCTGCGCGTGATCGGGAAGCCGCATGGCACGCACCGCCTCGAACCCGCCGGTGACGTGCTGGCCGCCGGACGAGTTGGGATAGCTGCGCACCTGCGACTCGTGGGCATTCACGGCCGTGGCCTCGATGCCGGCCCCGACCTCGGACAGCTCCTGCTCCACTCGGGCCCCGGCGCTGGAGGCGAAGGTCTTGCGCTCGCGGGCCGCCTCGATGGTCGCCTCGCGGACGGTGACGCCCGCCACGCCCCCCATGCGCGCGTCGGCCTCCAACAGGATGGCGAGCTTGTCGTCCAGCGAGACAGCGAACGGATCCTCCTCGACCGGCGTCCGGTAGCGGTCCACCACCGGCGGGGAGTCATCGAGAGCGACCGGATCGCGGCGCGCCAGGCCGCTCGCCCGCGCCACCGCAAGCGCCTCGCCGGTGATGCGCTCCACCTCGCCTCGCTCCAGCAAGGAGGAGGCGGCGAAGCCCCAAGCACCGTCCACCAGCACGCGCACCCCGAAGCCCGCCGAGCGGTTCGTGTCGGCCGCCGCCAGGGCGCCGTTCTTGACGGTCAGGCTCTCCGTCTCCCGCTCGGAGACACGGACGTCGGCGTAGCCGGCGCCACCATGCTCGGCGGTGTCGAGCGCCAGGTCGATAAGCTCGTTCATCCCGCGACTCCCTGGGCGACGCTGGGCGCCAAATCAACGCCCGTCGCCGGCACGGTGATGGAGTCCGACTCGCGGGCGACGATGGTGGCCTGGATGAATTGCTCCAGCTGAGCGATGATCCCACCCGGCCGCTCAAGCGCGGTGAGCAGCCCGTCTGGCGAGCCGATGGCCGAGATGGTGAAGCTCTCCCCGATCTCGATGCCGTCGAGCATGATCGCCCGCGGCCCCTGCACGGCGACGGACCGATGCGTGATGCGCACGTCGTCGATGGCGATCGCCTCCGCGCCGGCGTTGCGCAGCTCGTTGACCAGGTCGTTGACGGCGATGGGATCCAGCGAACCGGTCACCTCGACGACCAGCCCCTGCCCCTCGACCGGCGCCATGCCGGCGAACGCAGCGATGCGGCGCAGGTCCTCGCGCGAAACCGACAGCGCGCTCTGCCCCGCGGTCCCGGCCTCCCGGTACTCGCGAAGCGTCTCGCGCGCCTCGGCCAGGCTGGTGCGCAGCTCCCGGTTGCTGTCGCCGAGCGTCTCGATCAGCTCCGAGAGCTCCTGGGCCGGCAGGCTGCTGACCTCCGTCGGACGGGCCTGCGAGCGCAGCTGCCCGACGAGCAGGACGCCGATCAGCAGCGCCACCACGAACAGGCTCACCTGTGCCGGGCGGCTGCTCATGGCCCCACGCCCTCGGCCGGCACGCCCCAGCGGAAGCGGGCCGGCCCCACGTAGGCGGGCAGGTCCAGGTCGGGCGCCGCTGCCGCGGCAAACTCCAGGCCGAAGAACTCGATCCGCTGGGCCACCCGCGTCGTGAAGGCGGGGTCCGCCTGAAAGCGCTCGAGAAGCCCGTCCGGGCCGATGGCCTCGATCCGGAAGGGGGGCGACAGGAACGACGTGTTGACCAGGACCGAGGCTCCCACGCCGTAGATCGACGACGTGGCGACCAGCCGCTCGTCGTCGATCTCGATGGCCTCGGCGCCCGAGGCCCACAGCGCGGCGACGATGTCGCGCAGGTCGTCGACGAGGACGATGAAGTTGCTGGGGTTCTCTCCCGCGGGCACCACGCGATTCGAGTCGGCGATCTCCACGATCACGCCGGGACCCGACACGGGCGTGAGGCCGGCGGCCAGTCGAGCCTCCTCCAGCCGGGCGTTGATGGCGGCCAGGGCGGCCGAGTCGGAGGTGGATTCCTCCTGGATGCGCTGGATCTCGTCCTCAGCCTCGGCGATCTGGGTCCGCAGCTCCTCCTGCTCTTCTTCCAGGCCCAGCACCTGGGCGGCCAGGACCTGCTGGGCCGAGGTGGTGAAGTTCTGACGGGCCACCGAGCTGTTCCACTGCGCGGCCCCGACGAAGCCGACCACGGCCAGTCCGGCACCGATGCTGATGCCCCAGATCACCCGCGGCGAGCGCCGCCGACGCACGCCGGTCGTCATCGGCTCGCCTCCGGGCGCGCCCGCCTCGAGTAGACCCAGCCACCGATGCCCACTAGCAGGACCGCGGCGGCCACGCCGCCCACCGCCAGCCACGGGATTCCCGGCTGGGCTGGGGCTGCCTGCGGCTCAAGGGCGACCGACGGCGTGGCCGCCGGTGAGGCGGCCGGCTGCTCCTCGACGCTGCCGCCGCGGCCGCCCGGCTTACGCACGTCCGAGGGCGGGATGGGAGCCGGCTCGACCGGTTGCGGCAGATCGGCGTCGAAGTCGGCAAAGAACTCCGCGTAGAGGTCGTCGGCCGGTCGTGCGGTGCCGGCACGGAGCGCCTCGTCATCCGAGGCGCCAGCGCGGTACGCATCGGCGATGCGGGCGATGGCCTCGGTGCCGTGGTTGGCCACGATCATGTCGACCATGGTGGCACCCTGCGCGTACGCGAGTCGAGAACCCCGCTCCCCGATCGGGAACTGCTCCGCGATGGCCTCGAAGGCGAAGAGCCCGCCGGCCCCGGCCTCGAACTCGACCTCGGCACGCTCCTGTGCGGCCGACTGCGTCTCCGACCACGACGCCAGCCCCTCGTTGAACCACTTGGCCGGCTCGTGGAATGGATTGTCGGTCGCGTCGTTGAAGACCACGTGGGTGACCTCGTGGACCAGGGTCGTCTCCAGATAATCCTGGTTCCCCGCCTCGAGCCACATGAAGATCGTGCGCAGCTGCGGGTACGTGGCCGCGCCCGTCCACTCCCGCGCGGCAGGCCCAAGCGCCCCGAAGAACTCGTCGCGCCCCTCGTAGACGAAGATGTCCACCGGGCCGACCATCTCGTGCCCCAGCAGGCTCTCGGCCCGCGCGGCGCCGTCCGCAGCGAGCCCGCCAAGGCCCGTCGCCACGGCCTCGGCGCCCCCGTACCAGTGCACCCTGGCATCGCCGAGCTGCCGCGACTGCCAGTCCAGCCCCGGCCGATCGTCGTCGTACAGCAGCGTGCCCTGGCGACTGACGGTGACCCGACCGCCGGACGTGGCGCGCCACGAGTAGCGGATGGTGGTGTTCGGCGTCACATGGCGGTCGGCCGTGTCCCACACGTACTGCGCGCTGTCGCCCTCGGCCTCCACCGGGGCCACGAACGTCGCGTCGTCGCCCGCGAAACGCAGTAGCAGCTCCAGCTCCTCGGGTGCGCCGCCCTGGAGGTCGACCCGGAAGGTCATGTTGGCGCCGTAGATTGCATCGGCGAGGGTGGCGCCGAACCCGGTGAAGCCGAGCGCGCGCGCGGGCAGGCCGGCAAGCAGCAGGCCGCCCAGGAGCGCCACGGCCAGCGAGGCAGCGGTCAGGCGTCCCACGACACCCGCCCGAAGTCCAGGATGCCGGTGGTCAAGTTCCCCAAGCCGCGCAGCCCGGGCCGCACCAGCCACCACGAGGTGCCGTACGACCACGGGATGACTGGCGCCTGCGCGTCCACGCGCGCGTCCACCTCGCGATAGGCCGCCGCCTGCTCGGCCTCGTCCTCGGCTCCCGAGGCCGATTCGAGGAGCTGCACGAACGCCTCATCGGTCCAGCCGCCGTAGTTGCTGGCGGCATCGGGCAGCAGGAGCAGGCTGTAGAGGGCGTGCGGCGACGGGTAGTCCGCGATCCAGTTGATGGTGAAGACCTGCGGCGGGTTCGACTCGAGCGCGCCGAGGTAGTCACGGAACTCCATGCCCTCCACGCTGATGGCCACGCCCAGCTCCTCGCGCCAGGTCGCCACGGCCGGGCCCACGCCCAGCCCCGTGCCGTTGACGGTGATGACGCCGAGCTCGCCGGGGTCGGCGTAGCCGGCTCGGTCCAGCAGCCGGCGGGCGCGAGCCGGCTCGTGCTGGTGGTCATCGTTCAGTCCCTCCGGCCACAGCGCCGGCGGCACCACGCTCGAAGCAGGCAGCGAGGCGCTGCCCTCAGCCAGCTCCACCAGCCGCCGCCGATCAAGGGTCAACGCGAAGGCGCGGCGCACGCGCGGATCGTCGAACGGCGGCCGGGTGGTGTCGAAGCCGAAGTACTGGACGTTGAGCGCTGCCGCGGAGTGAAGCGCCGATCCGAGCTCGGGGTCGTAGGCGATCCAGCTGGCGTCGAAGGACGCCACACCGCCCAGGTCGAGCCGGTCGGCAGCGAAGGCGCTCGGCACGTCGTCCTCCAGGTCGGTGAGCCACTGCACGGTCCCGATCGGCGGCGGGCCGGCCACGTAGCGCTGGTTGGCCACCAGCGTCAGCGTGTCGCCCTCCAGGCCGTCCACCACGTACGGGCCCGATCCCACGAAGTCGTCCACGCTCTGCCAGTCCGGGCTGGCATCGGCACGCGGTGGGACCACGAAGGCGGTGGGCGTGGCCGTGATGTCCGTGAAGTAGGCCGCCGGGTGGCGCAGGCGAACCTCCAGCGTGCGGTCGTCCGGCGCGCGGACCGCCACCGCGTCCTCCGGTCCCCCGGCCAGCCGCTCCGCCGCTCCCTGGATCAGGCTCAGCACGTCGGGCGCGGTGGTCCCCGTGGCCGGGTCCAGGATCCGCAGCCAGGACCTGCGCACGTCGGCCGCGGTCAGCGACGACCCGTCCGAGAACTGGAGGCCTTCGCGCAGTCGAAATCGGTACGTGACGCCGTCCGCGCTCACCGTCCACGACTCCGCCAGCGAGGGGTAGGCCTCGCCCTCTTCGTCGAGGCGGGTCAGGCCCGCGTACAGCTGAAGCAGCAGCTGCACGTCCGCGGCGTCCGCGATGAACGCAGGGTCGAGCGTCTTAAGCTCACCGCCCAGGTAGCGCAGGGTCGGCCCCGCGGCGGTGGTCTCACGGTTCAGGAGCAGCGGTCCGAGGGCGAGTGCGAGCGCCGCCAGCCCGACCAGCACGAGGAGGGGCCACCGGCCCGCTTGGGTCAGGCGGGGCATGCGGCGCGTAGTATACGGGCCCGTGCAGCAGCCCCACGAGCATCGCTTCCGTCCACAGCCGGCCGGGAGCCTGACGCTCCGCCAGTTCGTCGAATCGCTGCGGCGCTGGACCCCAGAGATGCGCCAGGTCGCGCAAATCGCGCTGACCCGCTCCGAGGCCGAACGCCAGCAGTACCTGCGCGGCTTCCATGCCCGCCACCACGAGCGCGGCGGCGGCCGGCTCGACTCCTTCGTACGCTGGGCCTATTCGGACCCGCGGCTGGACCACGTTCCGGCCCTCATGGCCGAGCTGGAGCGCTCCGAGGCCGACTACACCGGCGCGCTGGAGCACGAAGCGGACGTCCTGGTGCGCATGCGCGCGGAGGGCAAGACGCCGGCGCGTCGCGTCCACGACTACCTGGCACTGCTCGGCATCGAGGGCGCCGAGCCGGTGCGCGCCGCCATCGCCCGTCTGCTGCCGCCCGGCACCCCCGAGCACGCGGTGGTCGCCACCATCCGCCAGATGCGGCGCCGCTGGCTTGAGCTGTACGGGGATGATCCCTTCTTCGGCGAGGACTAGGCACGGCATGCGTCCTGCGGCCATTTCGGTCCTGCGTAAGCCGATGCAGAGGAAGACCGATGCCTGATCTGAGCGCCAAGCAGCGCGGCAAGCTGCGCAAGGACCAGTTCGCCTACGTCGACTCCGACGGTGGCGAGCACCTCCCGATCCATGACGAGTCGCACGTCCGCAACGCCATCAGCCGCTTCGGCCAGACCGACTTCGAGAGCGGCGCCAAGAAGCGCCAGGCCGCGGGCAAGATCATGAAGGCCGCCAGGCGGCACGACATCGAGGTTTCCGACGACAGCGACGTGGCGCGCGCAGCCCGATAGGGGCGAACCGGGGCACGTGTCCGGCTTCGTATACTCGCTTGACCGGCCTGACCCCGAGGACTAGCCCGATCCGCATCGCCTCGCGTGCTCGTTTCGCCCTGCTGCCGATCCTGCTGGCAGGGTCGGTGGCGCTCGGCGCGGTGGAACCCGCCGACGTGGCTGCGCACGCCGAGCTCGTCAGTTCGGACCCGGCCGCCAACTCGACCCTGCCCGCCGCTCCGGAGCGGGTGAGGCTCACCTTCACCGAGGCGGTCGACCCCTCCAGCGCATCGGTGCGGCTGCTCGACGCCCGCCAGGCCGAGGTGGCGGGCCTGGGCGAGGTTCGGACCGATGGTGCCGGCACCACGGTGAGCGTGGACCTTCCCGAGCTGGAGCCCGGCGTGTACACCGTCGCCTACCAGGTCACCTCCGCGGTGGACGGCCACGTCACGAGCGGCATCCTGGCCTTCCTGGTGGACCCGACCGGGACTCAGCCGGCGCCGGGCGTCTCCAGCGAAAGCGACACGCCGAGCTCCAGCCTGGAAGCGACCGTGGCGCGCTGGGTCGGGCTGGCGTCCGCCCTGGCGCTGGCCGGCGTGATCATCTTCTGGTTGCTCGCGGCCAGGCCGGCGTTGGCGGACGCGGGTCGCCGGCTGCGAGCGCCGTGGGTCGCCATCGTGGTCGCGGGCCTCCTGGCAGCCGGCGGGCTGACGGCCTACCTGATCCTCGCCGCGCGGCCGATCCTGGGAGCGGGAACCGCGCCGGCCGATGCATTCCCGCTCGACCCCGCTGGCCCGTTCGGGACCACCCAGTTCGCGATAGCCATGCGCCTGGCGCTGCTCGGCATGGTGGCGGCCGCCCTGCTTGGCGTGGCGGGCCTGGGCTTCTGGCGCCACGAACGGGCCTGGCTGACTGCCACGCTGCTGGCGGCGTGCGCAGGCCTCGCCGGCATGAGCTTCGCCGGCCATGCCGCGGCCACGGGCGGCCCGCTGTACGCCGTGTTCGACCTGTTGCACCTGCTCGGCGTGGCCGCCTGGGTGGGCACGCTGATCGGCCTCGGGCTGTTCGCGTGGAACGCTCGGGACCTCACCGCGTCGGCGCTGCGGCGCCACTCGCGCGTGGCATTGGCCGCGGCGCCGGTCGTGGTGCTGACGGGCATCGCCAACTCCCCGCTGGTGCTCGGCATCGCGGCCCGCGACCTGGTCGCCAGCGACTACGGCAACCTGCTGCTGGCCAAGGCGCTGCTGGTCGCCGTGGCGCTGGGAATCGGCGCGGCGAACCACTTCCTCATCCGCCGAGACGTGGCCGTGCCGGCGTTGCTCGGCGCCGAGCTGCTCATCGGCGCCGTGGCGGTGCTCGCGGCGGCGGGCCTGGTGACCGGGCAGCCCGCCGGGTCCAGGCCGCCGGTGCTGACCCGCTCCGCCATCGGGGCCGCCCACCTGTACGGCACCACCGGGGAGTCAGCCGTGCACGCCGCGGTCAATCTTCCCTCGCCCGGGCCGCAGCGCTACCAGGTCGCCGTCACCGACCCGCAGACGGGCGCGTACCGCTCCGACGTGCAGCGCGTGTTCCTGCGCTTCGTCCCCCCGCGCGGCGCTGAGCTGGCCGAGGAGCGCGTCCAGCTGGAGCCCTCGAACGACGCCGGCCTGTGGGGGACCGCCGGGGCATACACCCCGGTCATCGGCCAGTGGGAGCTGGAGGTCATCGTGCGTCGCGCCGGCGAGCTGGACGAATCGGTCAGCTTCCCGCTCGACGTGGTCGAGCCTTTGCCGCCGCAGCAGGTTCCGCCGCCTGACACCGGAACGGGCGTTCCGGTTCCGCTGGCGCTGCTGTGGGCCGTCCTTCCCGGCGGCGTGGCCGGGTGGGGCCTGCCTGCGGGCCTGCTGGTGCTGGCCGCCGTGGCGTTCGCGCTCGGCCGGCGATCGGGGCCCGCTCACGGGGTTGCGTTCGCGCGTGCGACGGCGGTGGTCCTGGCGATCGTCATCGGCCTGGGGGTGGGCTCGCGGGAGCTGGTCAGCGCGGCCAACGCGCCGCCCGCGGACGAGGCCGCCCAGTCGAACCCGGTCGAGCCCGATGCCGAGTCGATCGACCGAGGGGAGGGGCTGTATGCCGCCAACTGCGTCGCCTGCCACGGGGCCGATGGCGCCGGCGACGGTCCCGCCGCGTCCGGCATCCTCCCGCCCCTTGCGCCACTGGCCGAGCGAGTGCCGGACATGACCGATGGCGCCCTGGCCTACCGCATCGCAGTTGGCACGGCCGGAACGCGGATGCCCGCCTTTGCCGCTACCATCTCGGAGCGCGATCGCTGGGACATCGTCAACTACCTCCGCTCCCGGTGGCCGCGCTGAGCGTTACCGCGCCCGTATTGAGGCCTGGAGGTGATATGGAGCTTCGACGGTTCCGCCGCGGGCCGCTACTGGCCACCATCCTGGGCCTGCTCCTGGCGGCGGTGCCCATGGCCGCGGCGGCCCACGCCCACCTCGTGTCCAGCTCGCCCGAGGCCGGCGAGAACCTCGAGGAGGCGCCCACGGAGGTGACCATCACCTTCGACGACGAGCTCGAGCCCGAGGGCAGCGGCTTCACGGTGCACGACCACGACGGCGCGGAGGTCGGTAGCGGCGAGGTGGATCTCCAGGTGGCGGAGCGCAACGTCCTGCGCGGCGACGTCTCGATCTCGGAACCCGGCGTGTACACCGTGGAGTGGACCGTGATCGCGTCGGACGGCGACGAGACGAGCGGTTCGTTCGCATTCGGGTACGCGACCGACGAGGAGATTCCGACCGACGGGAACGGCGACGGGCACGAGAACCCCGACACCGCCATGGCCGCTCCCCAGTCCCCTGCTCGGCCGTTGGCCACGTTCGCGGGCGTGCTCCTCCTCGCGGTGGCGGGTGCGCTCGCCGTTCGGAGGCTGACCGTCCGCTAGCATTCGCGCGATGCTGCGCCAGCCGATCCGAGCTCGCCGGTCGGCCGCGTCCCTCGGCGCTCTCATCGTCCTTGGCCTCGCCCTGGTCGCTGCGGCCTGCGTGCCGGCCAGCAACGTGCCGGATGACTGCGACGCCGATGCCGTGACGCGGCAGGCAACCCTGGTCGACGAGCGGCTCGAGCCCGCCACCATCCAGGCCTGCCGCGACCAGGCGGTCACCATCCAGCTCGACGTCCGGCGCGATGCCGTCTTCCACCTGCACGGCTACGACGCCGAGCTCCCCGCCCGTCAGGTGCGGGCCGGCGAGGACGTGACCTTGGCCTTCCGCGCCACGCGCGTCGGTCAGTTCCCGATCGCGATCCACACGACCGATGGGCCGGCGGAGGCAACGGTAGGCACGCTCGTCGTCCATGAGGGCTGACGCCCGGCCGATCGTCGCGGGGGCGCTGGTCGCGCGAGCGCTGGTTGCCGCCGGGTCCGTGCTGGCGCTCAGCCTGGCGGCGCCGTCCCCGATTGTCGCCCACGCCATCGGGCAGGTGTTCACGCTCCCCGTTCCCTTGCCGCTCTACCTGGCCGGTGCGGGCCTGGCGGTGGCCGCCAGCTTCGTCGTGTCGGTGGTCGTCGTGCGACCTGCAGGCCCGGCCCCGGCGTACCCGGTGCGGCCGCTGCCACAACCGGCGGCGCATGCCGCATCGGTCCTGCTCCAGGTGGTCGGGCTGGCCTGGTGGTTGGGCGCCATCCTCAGCGGCTACCTGGTGGACCCGATCTCGCCGCTGCCGGCGGTCCTGTTCTGGATCGGCGTCTGGGTCGGCCTGCCCATCGCCGCGGTGCTGATGGGCAACCCGTGGCCGAGCCTTAGCCCGTTCCGCAGCCTGTTCGGGCTCCTGGAGGGCGGCTCTCGGCTGGCCGGCGCACGTGGCCTCGAGCCGCCCCTCGCGTACCCGCGCGAGCTCGGCCGGTGGCCGGCCGTGGTCCTGCTGCTCGTGGCGGTGTGGTGCGAGCTGATCCTGCCGGACGGCTCGGCGCCGCCCACCATCGCCAACCTGCTGGTCGGCTACACCCTGCTGACGCTGGCCGGCATGGCAGCCTTCGGTCGCGTCGCCTGGCTGCGAAACGCCGAGCTCTTCGAGGTCCTGCTCGGTTGGTTCGGTCGCGTCGGCCCGGTCGGCCGCCGCGTCGCCGACCGGGACGTCTGCTCCGGCTGCGGCGAGGGGTGCGACCCGCGGCGCTGCGTCGACTGTCCCGAGTGCATCGCGGCCGCGGAGCCAGGCGAGCTGCGCGCCGAGCTGCGTCCGTGGTTCACGGGGCTGACCGAGGTGCGCGAAGCCGGCTGGTCGGACGCCGCCTTCATCGTCCTGGCGCTCGCCGCCGTCACGTACGACGGCCTGCAGGTGACCAGCTTCTGGGGCGCCGTGATGCAGCCCGTCTTCGTGGTTGCCTTCGACCTGCTGGGCGCGCTCAACGCCGTCCTGGCCGTCCAGACCGGCGGGCTGCTGGCCGTGTGGCTCGTCTTCTTCGCGGCCTTCGCGATCGCAGTCCGGCTGACGCAGGCGCTCCACGATGCCGGCCGCCACGCACCCGCCCTCGGGTCTAGGGTCGGGGCCTACGCGACAACGCTGTTGCCCATCGCCGGCGGCTACCTGCTTGCACACTACCTGACGTACGTGGTCCAGGGCGCGATCTGGCTCCCCGGCCTGCTGGCCGACCCGCTGCTGGCCGTCGCCCCGCCGCTGGACTGGATTCCGACCGCGGCGATCTGGTACCTGTCGGTTGGCGCCATCGTGCTCGGCCACGTGGTCGCCGTCGTCCTGGCGCACCGGCTGGCGCTGCGCGGCTCCTCGCGCTCCATGCTGGCGGGCCTCCCGCTCGTGCTGCTGATGGTCGGCTACACGGTGCTCTCGCTGTGGATCATCGCGCAGCCGCTCACCGTGGACCCTGGCAACCAGCCGCTGACCTGATCTCCGGCTAGGCTCACCGCGTGGAGGTCACCTTCGTCCTGGCGTTCGTCGCGGGCCTGCTCAGCTTCGTCTCGCCGTGCGTGCTGGCGCTGGTCCCCGTCTACCTCGCCTTCCTGGGGGAGGCCGTGGCCATCCCGACGCCGGCAGCGGCGGGCGGCCGGGAGCCGGGGCAAGCTGCCAGCCTCGCCTCACCGGCCCTGGTGCCGGCGCTCCTGTTCGTCTCGGGCTTCAGCCTCCTCTTCATCACGCTCGGAACGTCGCTGGGGCTGGTGGGCGAGGCCCTCTTCCGCTCACCCGCGGCCCGCATCGTGGCCGGCGTGGCAGTGATCGCCATCGGCGTACTGACGACCGGCATCCTCGGGCCGGTGCTCGACCGCTGGCGCGTCGCCCTGCCCACCGACATGCTCCCCGCGTCGCGCAATGCGCGCGCGCTGGCGCTGGGGGCGCTGGTCGCGATCGGCTGGAGCCCCTGCATCGGTCCCGTGCTGGGGGCCATCCTGACGATGGGCGCATCCACCCAGCAGGCGGGGCTGGCTGCGCTGCTGCTGGCGGCCTACTCCGCCGGCCTGGCGGTTCCCTTCCTCGCGGCCGCCGTGGCTCTTCCCCAGGTCCGGCCGCTCTTCGACTGGCTGCGGCGCCATCATGGCGCCGTTCAGGTGGCGTCCGGACTGTTCATCGTGCTGATCGGCGTCCTGATCCTGACCAACGCCTTCAGCGTGCTGGCGAACCTGTTCACCTTCTTCATCTGATACGCGTAGTTCATCGGGCCGGTCGCCGGCCCTCAGCCCTCCGGGGTGGCCGGCGTGACCTCCGGCTCCGCCTCGCCCTCGAAGACATAGCGGTACAGCACCGCCGCCACGATCGCGCCAAGCAGGGGGCCAACCCACCACACGTACCAGTTCTCGAAGCTGCCCGATGCCACGGCGGGCCCGAACCAGCGCGCAGGATTCATGGCCGCACCCGTCAGCGGGCCGCCCATCAGGATGTCCGCCGCGACCGCCAGCCCGATCGCCATGCCGCCCAGGCGCGGCGCACGCGCGTCGATGGCTGTGCCGAACACTGCCAGCACCAGGACGACCGTCAGGATCGCCTCGACAGCGATGCCGGCGCCGATGCCGATGCCCTCGCCCAGGGCCGGCGTGCCGATGCTCGTTGCGCTCCAGGCCGGCTCGGGGAAGACGGCGCGAAGGGCGAAGCCGGCCGCCACGGCGCCGACAAGCTGCGCGACCACGTAGAGCACCGCGCTCGACCACTCGATGCGACCGGCCAGGCGCACCGCCACGGTGACGGCGGGGTTGAAGTGCGCCCCCGAGATGGCTCCGAAGGCCGAGACCAGGACCGCGAGCGCCAGACCATGGGCCAACGCCACCCCGACCAGGCCCTGAACGCCATCCGGCTGGTACGCGGTAAGGACCACCGCACCGGCCCCCACGAAGAAGAAGAGGAAAGTGCCGACCGCTTCGGCGACCAGTGCCGCCCCCAGCCTGTTGAGCATCTGCGCGACCCTCCGAGTGCCCGATTCTAGCCACGGCTGCTTCGGCTGATAGCCCGCCGCTACGATGCACCGGACGTGATCGCCCGTGTGCCCGGCTTCGGCTTCGAGCTCGAGTATTACGAGATTCTCATCGCCGTCGCCGGGCTGGCCCTGCTCATCGGCGCGGTCGTCCTGTCGGTCCAGAAGGGTCGCCCGTTCTCGGCGGCCTTGATCTACCTCGCCATTGGGCTGGCGGTTGGAGCCGCCCTCGGCGCGGCCGGCATCGGTTGGTTCGACCCCGCCCGCAATCCCGTGCTGCTGACCCGCGTGGCCGAGATCGCCGTCATCGTGTCCCTGTTCGGCGCCGGCGTGAAGCTGGACAGGCCGCTGCGCTGGGACGAATGGCGTTCCACGGTCCTGCTGCTGGTGATCGCCATGCCGCTGACCATCGCCGGCGTGGCGCTGCTCGGGGCGTGGGCGCTCGGCCTCGGCCTGCCCGCCGCCGTGCTGCTCGGCGCCAGCCTGGCCCCCACCGACCCGGTGCTGGCCGACGACGTCCAGGTGCAGGGCCCCGGCGACGAGGAGCCCGAGGACGAGGGGCGCTTCGCGATCACCTCCGAGGCGGGGCTCAACGACGGCCTGGCCTTCCCGTTCGTCATGCTGGCCGTGTTCGGCGCCGGGCGCGGATTCGCCGATGCCGGCGCCTGGCTGGGCGAATGGCTGCTGGCCGACCTCGTCTACGCCGTGCTGGTGGGCGTGGCGGGCGGCGCCGCAGCAGGCCTGCTGATCGCGGTCGTCGTGTATCGGATCGGTAATCGGGGGTGGCTGTCAAAGCCGTTCGACGGCTACGTGGCGCTCGCCTCGGTCTTCCTGGTGTACGGGCTGGTGGAGGTGGTCGAGGGCTACGGCTTCCTGGCCGTCTTCGCGGCCGGCGTCGCGTTCCGCCGGTACGAGCACGACCACGCCTACAACCAGCGCCTCCACGAGTTCACGCTTACGATCGAGAAGTTGGCCGAGATGGCGGTCATGCTGCTCCTGGGCACCGTGCTGCCGCTCGGCATCCTCGGCGAGATGGCGCTTCCGCTGGTCGTGGTCGTGGCGGGCCTGCTGCTCGTGGTGCGGCCGGTGGCGGCGCTGGTGGCGCTGCTTGGCAGCCGAGCCGAATGGCGTGAGCGCCTGTTCATCGGCTGGTTCGGGATCCGCGGCATCGGCTCGGTGTACTACCTCGGCTTCGCGCTGACCTCGGTGCGTGGCCTGGAGGCCCGACCGCTGTTCGGCGCCATCTCGCTGGCGATCGTCGCGTCCGTGATCCTCCACGGCCTGACCAGCGGGTACCTCACCCGCCGGCTGCTCGGCCCGGGCGCCACCTGACGCCCGGGCAGGGACGCTTTAGCGCGCCGAGGCCGTCACCTCCCGACCCTCGAACGCTACGCGCAGCGGCTCGACCTCGAGCTTGCCCATCTGGAGCATGGCTTCCATGGTCCGGCGAGCGGCATCCTCGTCGTCGTCGTCCAGCATCTCGTTGAGCGCCTTGGGCACGATCTGCCACGAAACGCCGAACCGGTCCTTGAGCCAGCCGCACGGGCCGGGCTCGCCGCCATCGGCGATCAGCGTGTCCCACAGCCGATCGACCTCGGCCTGGTCGTCGCATTCGATGACGAACGAAACGGCCTCGTTGAATTGGAAGTCCGGCCCGCCGTTGAGCGCCTGGAACTGCTGTCCGCCGACGGTGAAGTCGACCACCAGCACCATGCCGGCCGGCCCGCTGGGCGTGTCCGCCGGCGAGCGCCACACCTTATCGACGCTGCTATTCGGCAGCAGCGAGGTGTAGAAGCTCGCTGCCTCTTCCGCCTTGCCATCGAACCACAGGCAGGGATAAACCTTGGGTCGCGCCATCTCGTCCTCCTCGAAATCCGGTCATGAAATGATCGTTGCCGATGAGACCGCGCCCGCTGCGCAAACTCATCGGCTGCGCCGGCACTCGGAAAGGGCCGGTTCGCGCGAGGTAACCACCGGCGCGCCTCGGTGGTTGAGTCGACTGCGGTGGCGAACTGAGCTAGCGAGCGCGCTGCCGCGAGGCTGCGCTTGACGTCGCGAATCGGCGGACCAGCTTCATGAGCAGCCAGCCGATCAAGATGCGTCGGATCAGGGTCAGCATGTCCGGGCCCCGATTGCACCTTTCATGCCGTTGTGGAGGCGATTGGCCGCGGCGCCAACGGCTGAACCGCCGGCTCATTAATGACGGTCAGGGTCAGCAGGCGCTCAGTCAGCGGCCCGCATTATGGCCGGCGCCAGATCGGGATTTTCGAGCAGATCGAGGAAAATCGCCGACCACAGCATGCTCTCGTCGCTGCGGGTCAACAGCGTGGAGCTGTATCGCTCTCCGGTCTCATCGTCAATGACCTCCCAGAAGGTCCCATCGCGCTCGATCCAGGCCCTGTATCGCTGTATCTCGGCGCGTGCCTGCGTGGGGTCGCATGCGTGGAGGAGCTGCAGGTACATCGAACCAAGTGAGGTCCACACGGTGGCACCCTGATAGTCGGGCATGAACGTTCGCACGAAAAGCGGCTCGAGCTGCGGCCGACGGGCGACCTCGTACTTGAGCGGGTAGGGGTTCGCGTACCCTCGTTCCTCGAGCTCGTGGAGTGCCTTGCGTAAGAGGGCGTCATCCGTAACCACGCCAGTCCAGAACGGCCAGATATTGCCTTCGCCGGATGGCGTGTCATCGCCGATCGAGTCGACGAAGAAGCCGCGTGCATCCCAGAAGCGATCAAGCAGGATGCTGTCGGGAGCGCCCGCGAGCCGGCGCATCGGTCGGGGCACCTCCCAACCGAGGTCCCCGAGGGTCAGGGCCAGCAAGGCCACCATGCTGTTTCCGAACGCGTTGCAGCGGTTCACGATCGTGTCGCGGTGGGCGCTGTACTTGCGGTCACCCCGGACCATGCCGGTGCGGGCGTCCACCACCTGATCCGTGTAATGCCTCACCTCGCCCTCCAGCCACGGTCGGTGCTCCTCCAGGAGAGCGTCTGCACCTATGCGCCGCATGGCGGCCAACATCAGCGGTAGGCAGTCGACGCCATAGTCGAAGACATCGACGGGCTGGTCGAAATAGTGAATGGTGGTGGTGACATGGCTGCCGCGACGCTGCCAAACGTGGAGGGCCCATCCGAAGGACCGGATGACGCGGTCGCGACAGGCCGGTTCGAGGCGAGCCAGGGCGGGGGCGCTGAAGCTTAGGTCCCGAGTCCAGAACTGGCGGAAGTAACCTGGACTGGCCCGGTAGTGAGTTCCGTCCCAGCAATCGTCGATGCACGAGCGGATGATGTCTTCCGCCGCCCCACCATGCCGTCGGCGGCCGTGAAGGCCACGCCGCGCTCGCACTACCAAGTTCAGCGCGTATGCCGCCGCCACCAGCGGCCGCTCGATCAGCTGCCATGCCACGCGGCCGCGCAGTCGCAAGCGGCGGGCCTGCTGAGGGAATCCGCCGCGGCTGGAGGCAAGGCCATTCTTGGCGGCGAACTGCTGGACGGTATGGCAATGGCGCCCCCGGAGGGATTCGAACCCCCGACGCCCGCCTTAGGACGGCGGCGCTCTATCCACTGAGCTACGGGGGCGGCGCCATCAGGAATCGTAACCCGCCCCCTACTATCGGTCCATGAAGGGCCGGGTCACGCTGTACGAGCGCGACGGCTGTCACCTCTGCGACGAAGCACGCACGATCCTGGACGGGCTGATCGGGCCGGACCGATACCAGCGCGTCGACGTGGACACTCGCGACGACCTGGTGCTCCGCTATGGCTTCCGCGTGCCGGTGGTCGCCGTGGACGGCGTCGACCGCCTGGAGGCGCCGATGACGGCCGAGGACCTGCGTGCGCTGGTGCGCTCGCTAGGCTAGGCCTCGACCACGTACAGCGTGCCGTTCATGTCCTGTGGATGGATCGTGCATTCGAAGTAGTACTGGCCCACCGTCAACGCCTCGACCTCATAGTCGGCGGTCGCCTCCGGACCCGTGATGGCCTCGCCTCGCATGATCTCGTTCGCCTTGGAGCTGTCCTGGAAGACAGCCACGTCGTGCGGGACGGCTTCGAGGTTCTCGAAGTGGATGGTGAAGGCCTCGCCGGCGTTGGCGACCATGCACGGGGCGCTGAATTCCAGGTTCTCGGCGGACAGGTTGATGACGCCGTTCTCGACCCGCGCGCACTCGGGCGGCGGCTGGGCACCGGATGCGAGCAGGGAGGGGCTTGCGCCTGCCTGGCAGGCACCGAGCGCCAGGGCGGCTACCAGGGAGAGCGCGACGGGGACGCGTCGCAGGATGAAGGAACGCAAGGTGATACCTCGTCGAAGCTGATGAGTTGTCACGGCGATGGAGCGCTGGCGCGCTCGCGTGGCCGCTCAATGATAGGCCGATCGGCTCAGGACTGCCTGGCCCGGAAGCCGCCCCTCTCCGTGGCCTCGATCCGCAGCGGCAGGTCGTCCCCTGGGTCGTGGGTGAAGTAGCACCACCAGCCCTCGGCCGCGGCGCGCGGCACGAGCTGGTTGCGCATCTCCACCGCGTCGATCGGGTAGTCGTCGTAGGCGCTCGTCCAGCGCACGGGCAGCTGCCAGCGGGTGGGAATCAGGTCGCCGAAGAAGATGGCCCGATCGTGCGGGTCGTCCGCCCGCGAGCCACCCTCCGGCGCGCCGATGAGCACTGCCTGCGAGCCGCGCGTGTGTCCGCCCGTGGGCACCACGCTGACGCCGGCCACCAGCTCCACCTCGCCGGACACCTCGGCCAGCTGACCAGCGGCGCGGACGAGGTCCAGCTGCTCGCTCTCCATCAGGCCCACCAGGCGCAGCTCGTCGCCGTGGGCTGCCTCCGCCTCGTCGCGCTGAACCACGTAGCGCGCCCTCCGAAAGCCCGGCCGGCCGTCGGCGCCGACCATGCCGCCGGCGTGGTCGTAGTGGAGATGGCTGACCACCACGTAGTCGATCGAGTGCGGGTTCTCCCCCACGGCGCGCAGTGCCTCCACCGGATCGCCCCCCTCGACGCCCTTGATGTCACGGTCCTTCTCTGTCATCCGCACGCCGGTCCCGGTTTCGACCAGGATCCGCTTGCCGCCGGCCTCGATCAGCAGCAGGTTCAGGCGACACAGCAGGCGCCCCCGCTCATCCGTATCGGTCCCCGGGAAGCGCGACCACAGTGGACGTGGCACCACGCCGAAGAAGCTGCCGGCATCGGGCCTGAACCAGCCGGCGCGCACGATGCGGACGCGGACGCCACCGGCGAACGCGCGGGCATCGGCCTCTGGGGTGATGGCGTACAGCGGCTCAGGCACCGGGCCTCCTCGGCAGCACGGGCTGGGTCAAGGCGGGGTCACGGGCTCAACGGCGGACGCGGGTCCGATCGAAGTCCCGATGGTACAGGCTGGCGGTCGGGTCCCGTTGCCCGCGATAGCGGCTACCGATGCGCTCGTCGCCGTACGCCACGTCCACCGGCGACGAGAGGCGCTGGAAGCTGATCTGGCCGATCTTCATGCCGTCATACAGGGTGATCGGCAGGTTGGCCACGTTGGACAGCTCCAGCGTGAGGTTGCCATCCCAGCCCGGATCGACGTAGCCGGCCGTGGAATGAATCAGCAGCCCCAGGCGACCGAGGGAGCTGCGTCCCTCGAGGCGGGCCACCACGTCGTTCGGCAGCGCGATGCGCTCGAAGGTCGAGCCCAGGACGAACTCCCCAGGGTGGAGGATGAACGGGTCGTCCCCGTCGACCTCGACCAGCTCGGTCAGGTCGGGTTGCTCGACCCGCACGTCGATGTACGGGTAGCGGTTGTTGCGGAACACTCGGAAGCGGCGGTCCAGGTGCAGGTCCACCGAGGAGGGCTGGACCGCATCGGGCAGATAGGGATCGATCACGATCCGCCCGGCCTCGACCTCGGCCCGGATATCGCGATCGGAGAGGACCATGCGCGGACGCTACTCCTCCACGCCGGTGCGCTGCCGCATCAGCCGGTCCACCTCGCGCTTGAGCGTCGAGATGTCCTCGTAGCTGTGATAGACCGATGCGAAACGGATGTATGCCAGCTGGTCGATATCGCGTAGCGCCTCGGTCGCGAGCCGCCCGATCTCCTTCGAGGTGACCTCCCCCTCGCCATGCGCGCGAAGCAGGCTCTCGATGTCGTCCACCGCCTGCTCCACCCGCGCGATGGTCACCGGGCGCTTCTCGAGCGCCCGCATCAGGCCGCCCAGTAGTTTGGTGCGGTCGAAGTCCTGTCGCGTGCCGTCGCGCTTGATGACCGTCAGCCGCGCGCCCTCCGGCCGCTCGTAGGTCGTGAACCGATGGGTGCACGCCTCGCACTCACGCCGGCGGCGGATGGTGCTCCCAGCCTCGAGGTCGCGCGAGTCGATGACCCGCGTCCCGCCCTGGTTACATCGTGGACAGCGCAAAGCGGCTAGCCTCGTGCGGAGTACACAAGCAGTGGTACCGCGGCCGAGCATACCACAACATATGGCGCTTCCTCCGTCGCGGCCGCGGCGTAGTCCGGCGGAGTGGCTTACTCTCCTCGTCAGTCGCAGTGCGACTGGGAGGCGCGCGACCGGGGCATGCCGCAGCCCTTCGGCTTACCGCAGTGGCGCTAGCCTAGGCCGGATGCGCTGGTGGGAACTGGAGGGCACGGCGCCGGCGCTCGCCGGGCGAATCCGCGCCCTGCTGACGCGCCATCGCGTGGCCATGCTCGCCACGCTGCGCGCCAACGGCTCGCCGCGCATCAGCGTGGTCGAGCCGTACTTCGTCGCGGGTCACCTCGCGCTCGGGCTCATGGCATGGTCCGCCAAGGCTCGCGACCTCGTACGTGACCCGCGCTGCGCGCTGCATAACCCGGTCACCGACCCTGAGGGCGGCGATGGTGAGGTGCGCCTCACCGGACGCGCCGCCCCGCTGGAGCGCTCGGAGCTCCGCGGGGAAGATAGAGATGCCTGGTGGAGCAAAACCCCGGACGCCGAGTGCATGCTGGTGAGCTTGGAGGTCGAGGCCGCGACGGTCGTGTCATGGGACGCATCGGGGGGGCTCATGCACGTCGAACGGTGGACGGCTGTAGGCGGTCTGCAGCGATCGTCGCGACACTATCCGTAACGCCACACGGTCACGTGGTCGTTGTATCGCCCGAAGGTGCGCCGCAAGCCGGAAAGCCGTTCACGCGCGTGTTGGCCGATGCATGCGCGCAGCGAAAGCGGAGCGGCCGCGGGAGCTAGGCGCGGTGCAGGCGTGTGGTGACGGTCACCTCGGCGGGCTTGCCCGGCTCCCAGGCCAGCAGCACCTCCACCACGTCACGCATCCGCAGCTGAGCGTGGACGATGTTCTGGCTGGCGCGCTTCCAGTAATTGAATGGCTCCTCGTCCTCCGGCGGCCGGTGCGGCAGCCGCGTGATCGAGATGCCGCGCTGCGCGGTCACGATGCCTCGCAACGCGCGTTCCAGGTTGGCCTCGTACTCCATGTGCAGGCCGTGGAGCTCCTCCGGGGCCAGCATCTCCTCCAGCTCGGCCGCCGTGCCGTCCAGCTCGTCCTCCAGGACCTGCAGCAGGGCGGCGGCCTCCTCCGGCTCGGTGGCCCGATGGCGCAACGCCTCGATCGTCTCCGCCGCGCTTCCAAGCAGCCCGTCGATGCGAGCCGTCTTGGCGGCGAGCTCCTCGCGGTAGCGCTTCAGCTCCCTGCCGTAGCCATGCGGGCGCCGCCCCCCGCCGCGCCGCAGGAAGGCGGGCACCGCGACGAGAACCAGGAACGCAGCCAACGGGAGCGGTGGCATCGGTCCTTACCGGCCCTTCCGGCGCTTGATCTCTTCGGTCAGGCGAGGAACGATCTGGTACAGGTCGCCAACCACGAACAGGTCCGCGAACTCGCCGATGGGCGCGTCGGGGTCCTTGTTGATGGCCACCACGTTCTCGGCGGTCTGCATGCCCACTCGGTGTTGGATGGCGCCACTGATGCCCACGCCGATGTACAGCGCCGGCTTGACCACCTTCCCGGTCTGCCCGATCTGGAGCTGGTAGGGCACCCAGCCGGCATCCGCGGCGGCGCGACTGGCGCCAACCGCCCCGCCAAGCGCGTCGGCGAGCTGCTGCAGCGCCTCGAAGCCCTCCTTGTTGCCCACGCCGCGCCCGCCGGCCACGATCACGGTCGCCTCCTCCAGATTGACGACCGCGGCCTCGGCCGGGTGCGACTCGACCACGCGCAAGTTGCCCAGCGGGCCGGCTTCGGCCGTCGGCGCTGCGGCGACCTCGGCGTTGCCAGAGCCGCCCTCGATCGGCGTGAAGGTGTTCGCGAGCACCAGGACGACGGCCGGCTGCGGTGCGCCGTCGACCGGCTCGGAGACCGTGATGACCGAACCTTGCAACGTGGCCTGTTCGGCGCGCAGCTTCCCGTCCTCGATTCCCACCGCACGGACCGGCCCGAAGGCCGGCAGGTCGAGCAGCCCGACC
>DATADC010000148.1:0-2856 GCA_036258735.1 Candidatus Limnocylindria bacterium | reverse complement strand
GTGGGGCGCTGGGAGCGGGCGACGGGATGCGCTTCCCGCTGGAAAGAGTGGAGCCGAAGGTGGGATTCGAACCCACGACCGACGGTTTACGAAACCGTTGCTCTACCCCTGAGCTACTTCGGCCCGAACGTCGCCGCATCGCGCGGCAAGCGTCGCCCTGGGAGGCCGGCAGAGTCTATCAGCGGGGTTCACCGGGCGCCACCGCCGCTTCGGGTGCTGGCTGCCACAGCTCGAACCGATTGCCCTCCGGATCGGTCGCCCAGGCGAACCGCCCGATGCCGGCCATCTCCTGCACCTCGTCGAGGACGTCGACGCCGGCGGAACGCAGCTGGTCGAGCATCCGGTCCAGGTCCGTGACACGGTAGTTCAGCATTACCTGCTGGTCGCCGCGGCCGAAGTAGTCGGTATCGGCGGGAAACGGCGCGAACACGGTGGGGCCAGCATCGGGCCACCACGCCGGGTCCGACTCGCAACCTTCGACGTACACCGTGATGCCCAGCCGCTCGGCGTACCAGGCGGCCAGCGCGGCGGGGTCGCGGGCGCGGATGAAGACGCCGCCGATGCCGGTCACCCGCTCCACGTCGTCACCTCACCCGTCGCCGATGGCGCGATCGACCGCTCGGCGCATGGCCTCGACGTCCGGCACCAGGATGTAGCCGCGGCCGTCACCGGCGTCGCCCTCGAAGGTGATGAACTCCGGGCCGAGGACAAGGCGCGTGACGTCAGCGTCCTGGGCGCGCCGCGCGAGCTCGATGAGCGTCGGAAGGTCGTTCAGCGGAAGGTCGGTCCCGAAGGAGTTGAGGCTCTCGAGGAGAGCCGACCAGTCGATGTCTGCCCTGGGTGAGAGCAGGCGAGGCCCGAGGTCGAGCAGTGCTTCCTGCTGGCGGGCCATGCGCTCGTAGTCGTTGTCGACCCGGGTGCGGACATAGTCCAGCGCCGTCTCGCCGTCGACGTGCTGAGGGCCTGCGGATAGGTTTAGGTCCTTCGTGCGATCGACCAGTGGCTCCTCGGGCGCCACGCGGATGCCACCGGCGGCCTCGACCAGGGTGGCAAAGTCGTCCATGTCGATCTGGACGTAGCCGTCGATCGGCACCGCCAACAGCTCCTCCAGCGCACCGACCAACGTCTCCACGCCCTCCAGGGCGAAGATGGCGTTGACCTTCCGCGTCCAGATGGTGCCGTCGGGGAGTGGCACGTCGACGGTGTCGCGCGGCAGGTTGACCAGGGCGAGCTCGGACTGGTCTGCCGACACGCTGGCCAGCATCAGCGAGTCCGTGTTGCGGACGTTGACGCCGCGGTCGCGCCGCCCTTCGCTGGTGTCGAGGCCGATGAACAGCACGGTCATCCGCCGGTTCAGCAGGTCCTGGTTGAGAGTCGGGCTCGGGGTCGGGCTGGCGTTGGGTGACGAGGACGGCAGGAGCGTGATCGGCCCCGCAGTGCCGCGGTTGAGCAACAAGAAAACGATCGCGCCCACGAGCACGACCGCGGCTGCACCACCGGCCAGCCACTTGCTGGTGGATCGGTTCACGGGCCGACCCTACCAGCGTGTGGCTGCCGGTGCATGGCTCCACCGACGCGACCGGCGTCAGCAGGCCGTGCGCGTCAGGTGGTCCGAATTGCGTTCGCCGATGCGGACGTCGCGGGCGCCGCTGACGGCTGGTGGCGGCGAGACAGCACCACTCCCAGCACGCCGACGCCCACCGCCACGAACAGCAGAGCGCAGGCCGCCAGGAGCAGGGCCGGCGACATTCCCGGCGTGGCGGCCGTCTCCGTCGGCGGGACCGGCTGACCGGCGGCCCGGGGAGCGGCGAACGTGACGCTCATGTCCTCGCCCCCGCCTAGGTCCAGCTCGGTGTGCCGCGCGGTGATGGTCCATGCGCCGGCCGGCAGCTCGAACCAGGCCGTCGGTCGTCCGTCGTCATCGTTCACGGGGTGGCCTGTGGCGGTGATCCGCTCGCCCGTCTGCTCGTTCACGGCCAGGATCGCCACCTCGCCGAAGTCGACCGGCGTGACGCCGTGCTGGAGCAGGGTGATGCCGACCGTCGTGCCGCCACCCTCCGTCGGCCCGCCGTCCTCCACGCTGACCGTCGCCCAGCCGCCGGCGGCGACCGGCAGCGCGATCAGCAGGGCCAGGACGGCACCCGACACCATGGCAAGAAGGAAGCGTCGCGTCATCGAAGTACCTCGCGCTGCGTGTTTGCTGTTGCCCGCTGTACACCACCGCCGCCCGGACGGTTCGCACCGGTTCGCCGGAAGACCATGCCGTCCCCCACTGGGGCTCAGCGAAGCGGCGCCAGCGAATCGGCGAGTCGAATGGTGGCGTCGCGCCCCAACGCGGATTCGATCCGAAACACGGCGCCCGCCTCCTGCCAGACCAGTGCGTCGCCGACCAGGCGGCTCGTCACCATGCCCTGGCCCTCCCCGGGGATCACGTAGCGGAGGACGTGTGGGGCGCCGCTGACCCAGTACCCGGCGCGACCGCGCACCGTGACCGGCTCGACCGCGGCGCGGCTCTCGACCACGATCTTGCTGACCAGTTCTGGGTCCAGGTCCCCGGGGATGGCCATGACCAGCAGGCCGATCCCGCTCTGCCCGAGCGGCCGCAGGTGGCCGTCCGCCTCGTACACCAGGCTGACGATGCCGAGCTCCGAGAGGTAGACCTCGTCCGGCTGCGCGAGCGCCTGCGGCACCAGGATCGGGACCCCCGCCGCCTGCGCGTCGGTGGCGTCGATCCGCCGGCCGAGCGCCAGGCGCGCGCCGAGCGGCGAGTCCGGCACGGTGACCGCCGGCAGGCCCTGGCCGAACAGGATGCGCAGGGGCCCGACGCCCAGCGCGCCGGCCGCGACGGCTCCAGCC
>DATADC010000147.1:0-8015 GCA_036258735.1 Candidatus Limnocylindria bacterium | reverse complement strand
GCCGCCGGCGTGGCCGGCCTGGTGACTCTGGTAAACGGCCCCTGGCTGCGGGTCGCGCGCGTGACGCACGCGGGCGAGCGGTTCACCGCTCCGGCTGCCGTGGAGGCGCTGCTGGCCGAGTACGTGGGCCGGCCGCTGCTGTCGCTCGCCAGCGAGGAGGTCTCGTCACGCCTGGCCGAGCTGCCGACCGTCGCCGAGGCACGGGTCCGGCCGCAGCTCCCCGACGCCCTGGGGGTCGAGATCCTGGAGAAGCAGCCCGCAGCCACGTGGCTGACGACCGGGGCGCGGTTGGTGCTCGCGGCCGACGGCACCGTCATCGGGTCGATGGCCCGCAACGCCCCGGTCCCCGGGGAGCTGGCGCGCCTGATGGCCGTCTACGACCAGCGCACCGAGAACCACGGGCTTCGCGTCGGCGAGGCAGTGGCCCCGGCAGAGATGCATGCGGCGCGGCGCCTGCACGGCCTCGACCCGGCGCTGCTGGGCTCGCGCGCGGGCGACCTGTCGCTGCGCATCGACCCGGAGTACGGATTCGTGCTCGTCTCGGACGAGCCCCGTTGGCGCGCCGCGCTGGGGTTCTACCAGGCCATTCCCGGTGACACGGCCCAGGCGGCCGACGCCCGCCTGGAGGCCCAGGTGGCGGCGGTGCGCACCCTCTTTTCGCAGCGCCGGGAGGCATCGGTCTCGTGGGTGGATGCCCGCAATCCGGGGAAGGTATATTGGGCTCCATAGTGGCCGCGACGCGTCCGGCGGCGGAGCGTGCGGCGAGCATCGGGACCGTCCCTCATGTGGCTTCCCCTGATCGGCCTTGCCCTCGGCATCGCGCTCGGCCTTGTCCTCAACGTCAGTGTCAGCCCGGACCTGGCCCGATACAGCGCGGTCGGCATCCTGGCCGGCCTGGACTCGGTGCTGGGCGCCGTGCGCGCCGAGCTGGACGCCCACTACGACAACCGCGTCTTCCTGTCCGGCTTCGTGACCAACGCTCTCGTCGCGGTCGCGCTGACCTTCGTGGGCGACCGGCTGGGCATCGACCTCTACCTGGTGGCGCTGTTCGCCTTCGGCCTGCGCATCTTCCAAAACGTGGCGCTGATTCGACGCCACTTCCTGTAGGCTCGGGCGCGGGCCGGCCGGTGGCGACGGCCCGGCGGGACCAGCGGAGGTAGCTTGGACAGGGAGACGGTACTGGTCGGCATCGATGCCGGCACGACGAAGGTGACCACCCTCATCGGCGAGGTGGGCCGAACCGGCGATGTGAGCATCATCGGCTACGGGATCGCGCCCTCGGTCGGTATGAAGAAGGGCATGGTCGCCAACATCGACCAGACCGTGAACTCCATCGCCGGCAGCCTGGAGAAGGCGGAGCGGCTGTCGGGCTACAAGATCAGCTCCGCCTTCGTGGGCGTGGGCGGCAGCCACATCTCCAGTCAGAACAGCCGCGGCGTGGTCGCCGTGTCGGGCCACAAGCGAGAGGTCGGCCGCGAGGACGTGGGCCGCGCCACCGAGGCGGCCAAGGCCATCCAGACCCCTTCGAACCGCGAGATGCTGCACGTCATCCCGCGCGGATACATCGTCGACGGCCAGGAGGGTATCAAGGACCCGCTCGGCATGAGTGCCGTACGCCTGGAGGTCGAGACCCACATCGTCTTCGGGGCGGCGACGTCGGTCCAGAACCTGACCAAGTGCATCGCCAACGCCAACGTCCACATCGACGAGATGGTCATCAACTCGCTGGCCGCCGCCGAGGCGACCCTGACCGATACCGAGAAGGAGCTGGGCGTGCTGGTGGCCGACATCGGCGGCGGCACCACCGACGTCGCCATCTTCACCGATGGCGCCGTCTACCACTCCGCCGTGCTGCCGGTGGGCGCCATCAATGTCACAAACGACGTGGCCATCGGCCTCCGCACCAGCCTGAACCTGGCCGAGGAGATCAAGATCAAGCACGGCAGCGCCGACCTGCGCGAGGTCCAGCCAGAGGAGCTGCTCAACGTGGCGGTGCTGGGTGACGGCGGCGGGCAGACCATCCAGCGCCGCAAGCTGTGCGAGATCATCGAGGCGCGGATGAGCGAGATCTACTCGCTGATCGGCGAGGAGATCAAGCGCTCCGGCCACGGCGGCATGCTGCCGGCGGGGGTGGTGCTCACCGGGGGCGGGGCGCGGATCGCGGGTGCCGCCGAGCTGGCGCGCGAGTCGTTCCAGATGCCGGTGCGCATCGGGGCGCCGCAGGGCGTGGGCGGGCTGATGGACCAGCTCTCAAACCCGGCCTTCAGCACGCCGATCGGGCTGCTGCTGTGGGGTGCGCATCACGCCGGCGAGGAGCCGATCGGCTACACGTCGGCGTCGCCTCTGGCGGGCGTCGGCGGCCGCGTGGCCGACTGGTTCCGAAGCCTCTTCCCCGGCTGATGTCGACCCGGCAGTCTCCCTGATCTTCCCCCTCGAGGCGCGCACGCGCCGATAGACGAGGCTGCTTTTCACCAGACAAGCATCGGCGTGTGGACCGCGCCGGCATCGGTCCACGTGGATCCTCGGCCCTGTGGATAACTTCGTCGGGCTATGTGGAAAAAATCGGCCACGGGGCCGATGTGCCCTCGCTAGAATCGGTCAAACCCGAGGCGAGACGGGTTGAGAGCCAACACCCATACCGCGCAGGGAGACCCTTCCGATGCCGCTTCGGTCGGACGCAGAGCACTTTGCACTCATCAAGGTCATCGGTGTCGGAGGCGGGGGCAGCAACGCCGTCAACCGGATGATCCGCGCCGAGATGATGGGCGTGGAGTTCATAAGCGTGAACACGGACGCCCAGGCGCTGCTCCAGAGCGACGCGCCGCACAAGATCCGCATCGGCGACAAGCTGACCCGCGGGCTGGGCGCCGGTGCGGACCCGCAGGTGGGCCAGCGCGCGGCCGAAGAGGACTCAGAGAAGATCTACGAGGCGCTCAAGGACGCCGACATGATCTTCATCACCGCCGGCATGGGAGGCGGCACCGGGTCGGGCGCGGCACCGGTCATCGCCGAGATCGCGAAGGACCTTGGCGCCCTGACGGTGGGCGTCATCACCAAGCCGTTCAGCTTCGAGGGCGTGCGCCGGAAGCTCGTGGCCGAGCAGTACTCGGAGCTGCTCAAGGACAAGTGCGACACGCTGATCACCATTCCCAACGACCGGCTGCGCGAGGTCGTTGACAAGAAGACGTCCATCCTCGACGCCTTCCGGGTGGTGGACGACGTGCTGCGCCAGGGCGTACAGGGCATCAGCGATCTGATCACCGTTCCCGGCCTCATCAACCTGGACTTCGCCGACGTCAAGACCATCATGCGCGACGCCGGCTCCTCGATGATGGGCATCGGCATCGGAACCGGCGAGAACCGCGCGGTGGAGGCGGCGCGGGCCGCGGTCATGAGCCCGCTGCTGGAGGTCAATATCACCGGCGCGCGTGGCATCCTCTTCAACGTGACCGGCGGCTCGGACCTCGGGCTGTTCGAGGTAAACGAGGCGGCCGAGGTCATCAAGGAGGCCGCCGACCCGGAGGCCAACATCATCTTCGGCACGGTCATCGACGACCGCATGCGCGACGAGGTCAAGGTCACCGTCATCGCCACGGGCTTCGACGCCACCAAGAAGCCGCGCCAGCAGCCACGGGCCGTGGGCGGGGTGACGAACGAGGTGGCGGTAGGGATCGAGACGGGCCTCGACGAGCGCAGCCGGGAGATCCTGGCGGAGATTGAGCGCGAGCGGGCCCAGCGTCAGTCGCTGGACGACCAGATCCCCGAGCCGTCGCCGTTCGCCACGCCGGCCGAGCGCGAGGAGCGTCGCGTGCCCGAGCGGGAGCCGCTCGGGGTCCGATCCTCCGAGCGACCCGCCTACGCAGAGACCGACCTGGACATCCCCTCCTTCCTGCGCCGCAAGGGCGACTGACCGCCTCGGCCTCGCAGACCGATGCGCCCCGGCCCAGCGGCCGGGGCGCTCGCAAGCTCGCCGGCGCGCGGCTGATGCCGTTTTGCGCTTGGTGCAACCAGTTACGAAGCAGCCCGGCCACGAATCGCCGTCTCTAAACCGGTCCGGCGGCCATTTCATGGTCGATATGTCCAGCCACTGGGCATGGCGCTAGCGATCGACGAGCGCGCGCCGGCGAGTAGGCTGGAGCCGTGGAGTCCATCAAGGAACCTCAGCTCACCCCGGCTCTGATCCGCGAGCGGCGCGACAAGCTGATGGTGCGCCTGCGGGCGGCGGCGGACGCCGCCGGCCGCGACCCGGACGGCTTCCGCCTGGTGGCCGTCACCAAGGGCTTCGGCGTCCCGGTCGTGCTCGCGGCCCGCGAGGCCGGGATAACGCTCTTCGGAGAGAACCGCGTCCAGGAGGCGAAGCCCAAGGTCGAGGCGCTCCCCGAAGCGGCGTGGCATCTGGTCGGCCGCCTGCAATCGAACAAGGCGCGGCGTGCGCTGGCGCTGTTCGCCGCCATCCACTCGATCGACTCGCTGGAGCTGCTCGAGCGTCTCGAGCGGATCGCGCACGACGACGGAAAGCACCCAACCGTCCTGCTCCAGGTCAACCTTAGCGGCGAGCCAACCAAGGGCGGCTTCGAGGCGGCGTGGTTCCAGCAGGAGGCATCGGCTCGCCGCGAGCTCCTGACGGCGCTGACCGGGCTACGGCGCTGTCGCCTGGCGGGGCTGATGACCATGGCCCCCGCGGGCGGCGACCCGGCGGAGCAGCACGCCACCTTCGCCCGGCTACGCGAGCTGAGGGATCGGCTGGAGCAGGGGATCGGCCGTGAGCTGCCGGAGCTGTCGATGGGGATGACCGCCGACGCCGAGGCGGCCGTGGCCGAGGGGGCCACGCTGGTGCGCGTTGGTACAGCCCTGTTCGGCCCCCGGCCGCACGCCTGACCGGCTGCTATCCTCACCGACGCGATGTCCAGCTTCCTGTTCACCTTCATCGGCATGCTGGCCCTGGCGTACACCTTCCTGATCCTGGGCCGGGTGCTGGTCAGCTGGACGAATCCCATGGGCGGTGGGGGGCTGACCGCGTTCCTGTACCAGGTGACCGAGCCGGTCCTGGCGCCCATCCGCCGTGTGCTGCCCCCAACGGGCGGGATCGATTGGTCGCCGATGATCGCCATCCTCCTGCTCGGGATCCTGACCCGCGCCTTCCTGCGCTGAGCTGATGGCTCGGCCGCCCGTGACGATCGCCGTCCTGCCCTACGCCGTGCGCCGCCTGGATGCCGGCATCCGGCGCCTGTTGTTCGGGTTCGGTGGAGTCCCGCTCCTGGTCGCCGGGCTGCTGGCCGTGGCGGTCGTGCCACCGGTGGTCGAGGCCGCCGAGCAGCAGCCGCTCCTCCAGAGCGTGGACGACCTGCGCGACGGCGTCTCCAGCCTATCGAGCTGGGTGCGCATGAACGGGCGCATCGTCACGCTCAGCTCCCCGGAGGACGTGGAGGCGGGCCGCGAAGTGCGCTCGCTGCTGGTGGAGCCGAGCGGCGACGCCATCATGCTGCTCTCGAGCGACCCGGTGGACCACCTGAACCAGATCACCGGGCGGCTGTCGACCAGCTCCGGCGCAGAGGACCTCGCCGCTCGCATCGGCGGCCCGCGCTTCCCGGCGGACGCCAGCGAGGTGATCGATGGCTACGTGGTTCGCGTCGACAACCCGGTCGTCCCCGCCGAGCGCAAGACGTGGCTCCTGTCGTGGGGAGCGGTCCTGGCCGCCGGCCTGCTGCTGCTCGGCCGTCGCCTGGGCTACCCGATGATCACCCTGCGGCGAGGTCGCGCGAGTCGCCCGCCGGACGATGCCCGGCCGCTGGCGGTGGGCGAGGAGGTGACGGTGCGCGTCGTGGACGCCGAGGAGGAGCAAGGCACGCGCCTGTCCGCGCCGCCGGCCACGCTGCTCAGGTTGCCGCGCGTCCGCGAGGCGGACCCCTACTTCGAGATGCGGATTCCCGGGCAGCCGCGGCCGACCTCGTTCAAGCGTCACCGCTGGGCGCTGGCCACGCCGGGGACCCTCCGGATGGTCGCGGAGCGGCTGCCCATCGTCCATCTCCACGACTGGAGCGTGGAGGTCGTGCTGGCCGTCAGCACCGAGGCCGAGCGGGATCGGCTGCTGGCCAGCTTCGCCAGGGCGGAGGACGAGCCGGCGACGGACGCCGAGCAAGCGCCCTCCGAGAAGGCGGTCGGTGCCTGATCGGGACGGTCGCCGCGGCCGCGGCTATACTGGCCGTCCCCGAGTGGGCGATTGGCTCAGCTGGTTAGAGCGCACGGTTCACATCCGTGAGGTCACTGGTTCGAATCCAGTATCGCCCACCACCACTTGCCTCCTAGGCTGACTCCTGGCCCGCCCGATGACGCCGCTGCGCGCGCGCCTGGCGTCGGTTCGCCTGCTTCAGCCGCTTCACCACCGCGACTTCGCGCTGCTCGTGGCCGCCGCCACCGTGTCGCTGCTCGGGGACGGCTTCTTCACCGTGGCGCTGGCGTGGCAGGTCTACGAGATCAGCAACCTGCCCACCGCCCTCAGCGTCGTCGGCGCGGCGTGGACCCTGCCGCTCGTCCTCTTCCTGCTGGTGGGCGGCGTGCTTTCGGACCGATACGACCGGCGCTGGCTGATGATCGGCGCCGACGTGGTGCGCGCCGCCGCCATCGCCCTGCTGGGCTTGCTGTCGCTCGGCGGGCAGCTGGAGCTGTGGCACATCATGGTCCTGATCGCGTTCGTCGGGCTGGGCGACGCGTTCTTCAATCCGGCTTCGACCGCGGTCGTCCCTGACCTGCTGCCCGATGCGCTGCTGCCCCAGGCCAATGCGCTCCAGGGCCTGCTGCGGCCGATGGCCATCCGGCTGGTCGGACCGGCCATGGGTGGGTTCGTGGTGGCGGCGCTCGGCCCCGGCGTCGCGTTCCTGGTCGACAGCGGCTCGTTCCTGGTCTCGATGGTCGCGCTGGCGGCGATCAGCGCGCGGCCCGGCCCCGGCGCCTCCGCGGCCGGGCTGCGGCAGACCCTTGGCGAGATGGGCGAGGGGCTCGACTTCGTGCGCCGCACGCCGTGGCTGTGGGCCACGCTGGTGTCGGCGATGTTCAGCCTGCTGCTGTTCATCGGCCCGGTTCAGGTCCTGCTGCCGTTCCTGGTCAAGAACCGCCTCGGCCTGGAGGCCGACGCACTGGGGCTCATCCTGGCGGTCGGCGGCGTCGGCTCCGTGCTGGCGGCGATCGGCATCGGGCAGCTGGGGCTGCCACGCCTCCGCGTCACCGCCATGTACGCGTCGTGGGCGGTCGGCGTGGCGCTCCTGGCGGGCTACGGCCTCATGACGAGCCTGTGGCACGCGCTCGTGGTGGGCTTCGTGGCGGCCGCCCTCTTCGAGCTCGGGACCATCATCTGGGTCACCTTGCTTCAGCAGCTGGTGCCGCGTCACCTTCTGGGGCGGGTGTCGAGCCTGGACTGGCTGGTCTCGACGGGGTTGGTGCCCGTCTCGTTCGCCCTCACCGGTCCGGTGTCCGAGGCGGTTGGCCCCGCCACGACCATGGTGGCGGGCGGCCTCATCGGCGCCGTGATGATGGGCGCGCTGCTGTTCTGGCCCGGGGTTCGCGACCCCGAGCGCGAGCCGCTTCAAGCCGAAGAACCGGCCTCACCGCTGCCGATGCCGGGAGCCGATGGTTGAGCCAGCGTAGCTTCCGGGTCGCCATCTTCGCCGAGACCTACCTGCCATACCTTTCGGGCGTCACCGTGTCGACCGAGGCCCTGGCGCGCGGCCTTGGCTCGCTTGGGCACCGCGTCCTGCTGGCGGCTCCGCGCCCTGCCCGCGGCGAGAGCCCGGGGACCGCAGGCGCGCCGGGGCCGGAGCCGGAGTACGCCTGGCTGCCGTCGTACCAGCCGCCGCTGCCGGCGCCGCCCGGCTACCGCATGCCGCTCCCCCTTCCTTCCGAGGCGCTGCGTCGCGCGCGCCAGTTCGGGCCGGACGTGTTGCACGCGCAATCGCCGTTCGTCTCCGGCCTGATGGCTCGCCGCACCGCGCAGCGAGCCGGCGTCCCGCTGGTGTTCACCC
>DATADC010000146.1:0-29945 GCA_036258735.1 Candidatus Limnocylindria bacterium | reverse complement strand
CGCCCCCCCCCCCCCGACCAGCGGTGAGGCGTGGGCAGAGGCACAAACCCGAACCGGCCAAGCCGTGAGGAGTCCAGTGGCGCCGATTCTGGTGCTACATAGAGCACCAACCACACACCACGGCTTATGTGGCGAACGTCCTAGTCGCCAACGTAATTGACGACAACGCAGCGCCGCACGAGCGGTAAGAGAGCCAGCGCGATCGCTCAGGCCAGAGCATCTGCGCGACCCATAACCCTTCGGCTCCGATGTCCAGGATCCTGGTGACCGGGCTGGCTGGAACCGGCAAGTCGTCGGCTCTGGCCGAACTCGCCCGACGCGGGTATCGAGTCGTCGATAGCGACGAGCCGGGCTGGCGCGAGTATCGGAGGTACGTCCAGCCTTCGACGACTTACACCGCGGGGAGTATCTGTGGGCAGAGGAGCGGATGGGCCGCCTGCTGGACGCGGATGATGCGCGCTCGCTCTTCCTCGCTGCTGAGACAGGAATGCACGCATGAGCTCGATGCCAGCCGACCGATCAACGAGACCGTTGCCGACTTGATCGCCATCGCATCGGGCAGCAACTAGGGCCCGTATAACCTGGCCTCTCACCCACCACCGTCCGGCCAAGTCAAGCGCGTGCCTATCTCACACCGCCGGCTGGCCGGGGCCGCCCTGCGGCTCTGGTGCGTCACCGTAATGGTCGTCGGCGAAGGCCCGGATCTGCTCTATGTCGGCAGCCTCGAGGTACAGCTTCCAGTCCCACGCGGTGACGGCCATAGGCGCACCGAAGTCCTCGCCGGCCCACGGCGAGAGGAGGAACTTGAACCGCGCCGATTGGATCTGCGACTCGACGTACTGGGTCAGGGCCGCCACGTCCTCCTCGGTGGCCTGGGTTGGTTGGTACCAGATCACGATGCCGCCGTGCTCGAGGTTGTGGACCGCAGCCGGCTCGGCCACGGGGGACGTGTAGACGCCCCAGTTGAGCGGGGCGACGCCACCACCCACGTTCCAGTGAGGCCCTGACGTCGCGGGGCGCGACTGGTACGTGGGGGGCTCGCCCTCGGCGATGTGGGTCGCGCCCTCGTTCGGGACGCGCTGGCCGACTGGAGCACGCGAGGTGCCCGCGAACAGGAAGACGACCACCAGCACGACCACGCCAACGACGAGTACGCCGCCGATGAGGAGCAGCCGAGGGTCGAGAGCCGAGCTCGTGGTGGTTGGCGAGATGCGGCGGCTCATGGCCGCCTCGCTGGCCCGGCCCCTGCGTTGGATGCCGGTGGTCCGTCGCTTGGTCACTGGCGCGCAGGATAGCGAAGGCACCCGCTACCTGCCCGATCGGCGGCATGCGGCGCGGCCCTTGCTAGAATCGAACGCCCGTCGCCTGCCCGCGACGCGACCCCGCTCGGGAGACGAGATGACGCAAGCCGACGAGCCGCGCCGCGAGAGCCTGTTCGGGCTCGGTCGCCGCCTGGTGGGGGGGTTTGTGCAGCTCGCCCGCCTGGAGATCACGCGCGGCCGGCAGGAGATCGGGGAGATGATCGCCGAGACTACCGGCGCGGCGGTCATGATCGGGATAGGTGCCGGGCTGGGCCTGCTGGCCTTGATCACCTTGGACCTGGCCATCGTGCTCGGCATCACCGCCCTGTTCGAGGCGCTCCCCCCCATCGTGGTCGTCATCATCATCGTCGTGGCGTTCGTGGCGGTGGCCGTCGGCTTCGCGGTCGCCGGGGTGGTGAACGCCGGCGTCATCATCGGGCTTGTGGTCGCGGCGGTCGTCTTCGCCGTGCCGGCCTATCTCGGATTCTCGGCCGCCTGGCTGTGGGCGCTGTTCGTGTTGACGGTCCAGGCCGCGCTGGCGCTGATCTTCGTGCTGCGGGGCGTGAGACACATTCGCATCGGGCCGCCCGAGGAGACGATCGCGGCCATGAAGGAGGACGTGGCATGGGCGAAACGCTTGCTGAAACGCGGGTAGAGGTGACCGCCCATCGGGCGGACATGGAAGCCACGGCGCGTGAGCTCGAGGCGCGAATTCGGTACGCGCTCGACTTCAAGTCGCGCTTCCGCGAGAACCCCGCGCTCTTCATCGGGCTGGGAGCCGGAGCCGCCTTCCTGGTTGCCGGTGGACCGATACGGGTGGCCCGCCTCGTGCGCCGCCGCCTTCGTCCGACGACGGCCGAGCAGGCCTACGACGCCCTTCCGAAGTCGATGCAGACCTGGGTCGACACCCTGGTCGGCGAGGTCGGCCCCAAGGCCGACAAGGCGCGCGCCGCACTCACCGAGGAGCTCCAGCGCTGGCGCAACGCTCCGCTCACCGACAAGAAGGCGCGCAAGGAGCTGGCCAAGGCCATGGTCGAGGGCCCGCCGGGACCGGAACGAGCCGGCTGGAAGGCGGCCGAGGCGGCGCTGACACTTCTCTCCGCGGCGCTCGCGCGCAAGGCGGTGGAAGCCTTCATCACCGGCGATCGGGCCGGCGGTCCGACCGCCAAGCTGAACGTCCCGCCGCCTGACCCCAAGGTGGCCGCCCTGGAGTACTCCGGCTTCTCGGAGCGCGACCGCTGACGAGGCGATCTCTCGACCGGCGGACAGTGAACGGGCCGGCGGCGCTGTAGGATCTTCGACCGGGCGAGTGGCGGAACGGCAGACGCGCCGGCCTTAGGAGCCGGTGTCGCAAGACGTGCGAGTTCGAATCTCGCCTCGCCCACCACCGTACGGGAGTCTAATGGTCACCGTTTCCACCAACCCCCAGCCCGGCTCACGGGTGCAGCTCGAGATCGAGGTGCCGCCTGACGAGGTTAGCCGGCACTTCGCCACGGCGTACCGGCACGTGGCCGAGCGCACCAAGGTGCCCGGCTTCCGGCCTGGGAAGGCGCCGCGCCACGTCATCGACCGCTTCGTGGGACGCTCCTCGGTGATCGCGGAAGCGATCGACCACCTGGTGGGCGAGAGCTACGACGCCGCGCTCGACCAGACAACCATCCTGCCGATCGACCAGCCCGAGGTGGACATCGACCCCGGCGCTGTGGTCGAGGGCCAGACCGTCCGCTTCACGGCGACCGTGGCGGTCCGCCCCGAGGTGACGCTGGGCGCCTACACCGACTACCCCTTCACGCTCGAGGTCCCCGAGGTCACCGACGAGCAGGTGGACGCCGTCATCGAGGAGCTGCGCAACGAGCAGGCGGTGCTGAACCCGGTCGAGGGCCGCGGCGCGCGGAAGGGCGACGTGGCGGCCGTCAAGTTCGTCGGCACCATCGACGGCGAGCCGTTCGAGGGCGGCAGCGCGGACCGGCTGCCGCTGGTTATCGGCGACGACCGCATGGTGCCCGGCTGGGAGGACAACCTGGTCGGCATGCACATCGGCGAGACCAGGGGCTTCGACATCACCTTCCCCGACGACTATCGCGTCGAGGACCTGCGCGGCAAGCAGGCTCACTTCGAGGTCGAGCTGCTTGACCTGCGCGAGCGGGTCCTGCCCGATGTCGACGACGACTTCGCCAAGTCCACCGGCGACGTGGCCGGGGTCGAGGAGCTGCGCAACGAGATCCGCGACGCCCTTCAGAAGCGGGCCGAGGCCGAGGCGCGCCACGCCTTCGCCGACCGGATCATCGACTTCGCCACCTCGAATGCCACGGTTGAGCTGCCCGAGGTCATGATCGCCAACGAGATCGAGATCATGCGCGACGAGCTGGGCAACCGGCTCGCCCAGCAGCGCATCGGCATGGAGCAGTACCTGGCCCTCGCCAAGCAGTCGCCCGAAGAGCTGGCCGCCGAGCTGCGCGAGCCGGCCGCGCGCCGCGTCAAGGTGCTGCTGACGCTCTCGGCCATCGCGGAGAAGGAGGGGATCGACGCCAGCGAGGAGGAGATCCAGGCCGAGATCGACGAGCAGCTCGCCCGATACGGCAACGACCCACGCCTGGCCGAGTCGCTCGGCTCCCGCCGCGGTCGGAGCTACCTGCGCATGACCATCCGCAACCGTAAACTGGTCGACACGCTCATCGATCGCGCGCTCGGGACCGATGCGCCCGCCGCCGAGGCGGCGGCGCCATCGGCCAAGTCATCCCAGGAGTAATTGCATGCTGGTCCCCATGGTCATCGAGTCGAGCGCCCGCGGCGAGCGGGCCTTTGACATCTACTCGCGGCTCCTCAAGGAGCGAATCATCTTCCTCGGCGACGCGATCGAGGATCACATCGCCAACCTGGTCATCGCCCAGCTGCTCTTCCTGGAGAGCGAGGACCCCGACAAGGACATCAGCCTCTACATCAACTCGCCGGGCGGCGTGGTCACGTCGGGGCTCGCCATCTACGACACCATGCAGTACCTAAAGGCCCCGGTCTCCACCATCTGCATCGGGCAGGCGGCCTCCATGGGCGCCGTCCTGCTGGCGGCAGGGGCCACCGGCAAGCGCTACGCGCTGCCCAACAGCCGGATCATGGTCCACCAGGGCTCGGGCGGCTTCCGCGGCAACACGCCGGACGTGGAGATCCAGGTCAAGGAGATGCTGCACCTGACCGACCGGCTGCTGCACATCCTGGCCAAGCACACCGGCCAGTCCTACGAGAAGGTCAAGCGCGACTCGGAACGCGACTACTTCATGAGCGCAGAAGAGGCCAAGGACTACGGCCTGGTGGACGAGGTGTTCGCCGGCGCCACCGAGTCGCTGATCAGCCTGGCGCAGGAGGCGGGCGGCACGGTGCCCACCGCCGAGGAAGCGGCCAAGGCCGACGCCGACGGGTCAGGCGACTCCAAGAAGAAGTAGCCGCCGCGGTGGCCGACTTTACGAACCGTCCCCATTCACATGAGGCGCGCAGCTGGCGGCCAAAAGGCCTCTACAGGCGGCCGGATTCACAGCTGGCGTGAGTATCGACGCCTCGAGGCGGATTCGCTGAGCTGCTGGGCACCTCACGTGAATCCGGCCGGTCCAGGGCGGGGAGCTGGGGCCGCGCCGCGCTCCAGGTCCAGCAGCCAGCGCTTGGTCCACGGCTGCGAGCCCCAGCCGCCGATGGAACCGTCGGCATGGATCACGCGATGGCAGGGGACGACCGGGGAGTACGGGCAGCGCGCCATGGCCCCACCTACAGCCCGGGCTGCGCGCGGATGGCCCGCCATCAGCGCCAGATCCCCGTAAGAGGCGGTTTCGCCGTACGGGATCGTGCGTGCGGCGCGGTAGACCGCGCCGTCGAAGGCCGTGACATCGGTCAGGTCAAGCGCGACCGAGAAGGTGCGCAGCCGGCCGTCGAAGTAGGCGCGCAGCTCGCGCATGACGTGCTCGCAGGCGGACTCGTAGAGCGTGGCTCCTTGCGGCGGCAGATCGCCACGCGAGACAGCGACCAGCCCGGCGGGCGAAACCGTAATCCACAACCGACCGATAGGAGTGTGGAGCGGCGCGCAGGCGCGCTGCGACGGCTGCGTATCGCCCGATGCAGATGACAGCGGCATTACCGGTCCAACCGTACCCGACCACCGCCCGCTGCCGTGCTGAGGATGCACCGGGCCACCACAAGGGGCCTGGTTGGCTGATTAAGTCGACTAATGCCGCGCTGAGATGAATAGGGCGATACGCGTATTCGCCCGACGCAGGGGGTCTATGCCGGACCATCGGTCCATGGCGGGAGGTCTGGGAGGCCCGTGCTATCCTCGAAGCGATGACCAGCAAGACCAAGGTCCCGTACCGCTGCTCGTTCTGCGGCAAGAGCCAGGAGCAGGTGCGCAAGCTGATCGCCGGCCAGGGTGTGTACATCTGCGACGAGTGCATCAACCTCTGCCAGGAGATCATCGAGGAGGAGATGCTCGAGGCGCCGCGCGCCGCCAAGGCGCCAGCGCCGCCACTGCCCAGCCCGCGCCAGATCAAGGACCAGCTGGACCAGTACGTCATCAGCCAGGAGCAGGCCAAGAAGGTGCTCTCCGTGGCGGTCTACAACCACTACAAGAGGGTCAACGCCGGCGAGGCCGTCGACGACGTCGAGCTCGGCAAGTCGAACGTCCTCCTGGTCGGCCCCACGGGAAGCGGCAAGACCCTGCTGGCCCAGACGCTGGCCAAGGTGCTGGACGTGCCGTTCTGCATCGCCGACGCAACCAGCCTGACCGAGGCCGGCTACGTCGGCGAGGACGTCGAGAACATCCTGCTGCGCCTCATCCAGGCCGCTGACTTCGACGTACAGCGGGCCCAGCGCGGGATCATCTACATCGACGAGATCGACAAGATCGCGCGCAAGACGGACAACCCATCCATCACCCGTGACGTATCGGGCGAGGGCGTGCAGCAGGCGCTCCTCAAGATCCTGGAGGGCACCGTGGCGAACGTGCCGCCCCAGGGCGGCCGCAAGCACCCGCACCAGGACTTCATCCAGATCGACACCACCAACGTCCTGTTCATCTGCGGCGGAGCGTTCGAGGGGCTGGAGAAGATCGTCGAGGAGCGGGTCGGCCGGCGGGGGATCGGCTTCGGATCAGAGGCTCAGCGCAGCCGCGAGCAGCGCCGGCGGCTGATGGACCGCCTCATGCCGGAAGACCTGCTCAAGTACGGGCTGATCCCCGAGTTCGTCGGGCGGCTGCCGGTGGTCGTCAGCCTGGCGGCCCTGGCCAAGGACGACCTGGTACGTGTCCTAACCGAGCCCAAGAACGCCGTCACGCGTCAATTCGCCAAGTTCCTGAGCCTCGACAAGGTCGAGCTCGTCTTCACCGATGACGCCCTCGACGCCACCGCTCGCCTGGCCATCGACCGCAAGACGGGAGCGCGGGCCCTCCGCACCATCGTCGAGGAGGCGCTGCTGGAGGTCATGTACGACATCCCCGAGCGCACCGATGTAAAGAAGGTGGTCATCACGGCCGAGACCATCGAGCACGGGCAGCCGCCGATGCTGGTCACCGAGACCGATGACTCGGAGCCCCGCCGCCGCGCCGCCAAGGACCGCGGCCGGGGGGTGGAGCGCGAGGAGGAGTCCGCCTAGACCGCGGCCGGCGTCCCCGTGGCGTCGGCGAGCGCGGCGTAGGCGCGCTTTCGCAGCTCCCCGGCCACGGCCCACTGCTCTGCCGGCCGCACGCGGCCGAGGACCTTCACCGCCGCGCCGGCCTCCGTGACGTCCAGAACGCGCTGGACGCGCGGCGGCTCGAGGATGCGCTCGCGCCAGGCGGGGTCTTCGGCCAGCTTGCGGCCGACGCCGTCGATGACCCCGGTCCCGCGCTCGATGTCGATCCCCGACGGGATGGTGAGGTCGACGTTCACCGCCGCCCAGCCCCGGGTCAGGTTGGACGCCACGACGATGTGGCCGTTCGGTACGGTGTGCACCGTGCCGTCCAGGTCGCGCAACGTCGTGCGGCGCAGGCTGAAGTCCTCCACCATGCCTTCCACGCCTGCGACGCGCACCACGTCGCCGGCGCTGTACTGGTTCTCGAGCACGATGAAGATGCCGGCCAGCCAGTCGCGGATCAGCGTCTGGGCGCCGAAGCCGATGGCGATGCCGATCACGCTGACGCCGGCCAGGGCCGGGGTGATGTCGATCCCCAGCCGGCTCATGGCCATCAGACCCGCGACCAGCACGATGACGCCGGTCGCGATGCGGGCAGCCAGGAGCTGCAGCGTGCGCACGCGGCGCTCGAACTCGAGCGCGTCCATGGGTCCGCCGCCCGGCAAGAGCGGTCGCTCCAGGATGCCGCGCACGGCGAGCCGGATCGTCCAGCGCACCGCCCAGATCGCCACGAGCGCGATCGCGACGATGACGGCCACGTCGACCAGCACGTCGATGTCGAGGGGCATCGCGCCGGATGGTACCAACCGTCCTGCGTGGTACGACCGGAGCACTCGCGGCGGTACTTGCGGTCGCTGCTTTTGATGGCCGATGAGCGGCTACGATGCAATCGGCGCTTCGGCACTGCCGGCGCGGGTCCAGCAGGGGATTGAATAAAGATGACGCAGAACCCTCGACGACCGGGCTTCCGCCTTCGCTGGGGCGAGGCAGACCGCCCAGATCGGCCCGGGTCGGAGGCATCGGTCGAGACCGAGGCCGTCGCCGCCCAGGCGACCACCGACCGGCCCGCCGATCCGATCAGCGCTGAGCAGCCGTCCACCGAGGTCGAGCCCGCTGCTACGACCGCTGCGGTCGCCGAGCCCGCCACCGAAGCCGTGCCAGCGACGCCAGCCCCGGATCAGCCGACGGGCGCCGCCGGATCCGACGCGGGCGCAGAGCCGGACGCAAATCCGTTGCTTCGAGACCTGGTGGGTGCCATGCGCGGCGTGGCCGAGTCGTCCCGCGACGTGAGCCTCGAGACGCTGCGCAAGGCCGTCGACGAGCGGATCGCCGAGCTGAACGCCGGCGCCGCCGAGCGGGCGCACGACCTCCGACGGCGCGCGGACATGGACATCAACGGCGTCGCCGAGTGGGAGCGTGCTGAGCTGGAGCGCGTGCGCCGCGAGGCCGAGCAGCGCCGGCAGGAGCGCCGCGACCAGCTCGAGCAGGAGCTGGCCGACCACCAGGCCGCCGCCAACGCCGAGGTGGAGGCCACGCGAGCGCGCCTCGAGCAGCACGAGAAGGAGCTGGCCGCGTTCTTCACTCAGCTCTCGCAGATCAACGACCCCGCCGCGTTCGTCGCGGCCGCGAAGCGAATGCCGGCGCCGCCGGACCTTACCCGGCCCGGTGCGTCGAGCACTGCCGCCGACGAGGCCGCCGCGACCGGAGAGGCGACCGCGACGCAGCCGACCAACGGCGCTGCGCCCGGCTCACCGCCGACGGACTCGGCGCTGAGCGAGCGCCTCGCCCAGCTGGACGAGTCGCTGGCCACCACCACGCCGGAGGAGGATGCGCCCGACGCGGCGCCGGACGCCGCGTCGTACGCCGCGCCGGCCTCCACGCCGCAACCGTCCGCGCCAGCCGGCCAGGCGCCGGGGGGCACCGCCTCGGCGGCGACCGCGGTGGAGGTCTCGACGCCGATCATCGTCAAGGGGCTGGGCAGCTTCGGAGCCATCACGTCCTTCAAGCAGGCGCTCGAGCGGGTGGATGGCGTCCGGGGCGTGACGCTCTCGCTGGGCCCGACCGGCGACTTCGTGTACCGCGCGAGCCATGCCGCTGACTTCAACATCGTGGGTGCTATCCAGAGCATCGAAGGCCCGGCCGCCGCGATCGAGCAGACGGCCGAGGGATCGGTCCGCGTCACCATCGAGCGCCCGCGCTAGGGGGCGCGGCCCCGTGCTAGACTCGGCGGCGCGGCGCCGACCGTGAGGAGTACCCCTCCATTGGCCCTCAGAGAGGAGCCGGCCGCAGGCTGAGAGCCGCTCCGGGAAGCGAGAGGGAGAAGGTCGCACGCGAGCCGACCGGGTCCGCCCGATATCGCGGGATCGAGGGCGTATCGGCCTCCCGAAAAGGGCCGACACGCCGAACGAAGGTGGTACCACGACGAGCCCGTTCGTCCTTCGACGAGCGGGCATTTGCATGCCGTGGAGAGGGACCGATGACGACGCCGACGACGACCAGGGAGCTTCCGCCCCGCTACGACGCCGCCGTTGTCGAGCCCGCCATCTACGAGCGCTGGCTGGCCAGCGGGGCGTTCACCCCGTCGGAGGAGCCGCCCGACGGCGCGGAGCGCTTCGTGGTCATCATGCCGCCCCCCAACGTCACCGGCGCCCTGCACAACGGCCACGCGGTATTCGTGACCCTGGAGGACACCATGGTCCGCTACCACCGCATGCGCGGCGACGACACGCTGTGGCTGCCTGGCGTCGACCACGCCAGCATCGCCGCGCAGTTCGTGCTGGACCGGATCATCGGCGAGGAGGGCGAGACCCGACAGTCCCTGGGCCGCGAGCGCTACCTGGAGCGCATGTGGCGGTTCATGGACGAGACGCGCGGCGTCATCGGCCGGCAGATGCACCGCCTGGGAGCAAGCGCCGACTGGAGCCGCGAGCGCTTCACGATGGACCCCTTCAGCGCCCGCGCGGTTCGCGTAACGTTCAAGCGGCTGTGGGACGCCGGGCTCGCCTACCGCGGCGAGGCGCTCGTCAACTGGTGCCCTCGCTGCCGCACCACCATCAGCGACCTGGAGAACGTTCACCGAGAAGAGACCGGCACGCTGTGGACGGTTCGCTATCACCTGCTGGGCGAGGACGGCGCGGCCGATCCAGACGCCTGGATCAGCGTCGCCACCACGCGCCCCGAGACGATCCTGGGTGACACCGCGGTGGCGGTCCACCCCGACGACGATCGCTACCGCGACCTGGTGGGTCGCGTGGCCATGATCCCCATCGTCAACCGCCGCGTGCCCATCGTGGCCGACGAGGCGGTGGAGCTGGAGTTCGGCACGGGCGCGGTGAAGATCACGCCGGCGCATGACTTCGACGACTACGAGCTGGGCAAGCGTCACGGCCTACCGCTGGTCAATGTCCTGGACGAGGACGCGCGCGTCAACGAGGTGGGTGGCGACCTGGCGGGCCGCGACCGCTACGACGCCCGACGGGAGGTGCTGGCGCGGCTCGCCGCCGCGGGCGACCTGGAGGGCGAGCGGCCACACCAGATGGTGGTCGGTCGTTGCGATCGCTGCGGGACGGTGGTCGAGCCGCGTTTGTCGATCCAGTGGTTCGTGCGCACCCGGCCGCTGGCCGATCGCGCGCTCGCGTCGGTCCGCGAGGGCCGCACCCGGATCATTCCGCAACGCTTCGAGAAGGTCTACGCCCAGTGGATGGAGAACATCCACGACTGGGCAGTCGGCCGCCAGCTGTGGTGGGGCCATCGCATCCCGGCCTGGTACTGCCCTGACGGCCACGTCACGGTGTCGGATGCGGAGGACGGGCCCGACGCCTGCGCGGCCTGCGGGCGTCCGGCTGCGGAGCTGACCCAGGAGACCGACATCTTCGACACCTGGTTCAGCAGCGGCCTGTGGCCGTTCTCCACCCTGGGCTGGCCGGACGACACGCCGGACTACCGCCGCTTCTACCCGACCTCGGTGATGGAGACCGGCTACGACATCATCTTCTTCTGGGTCGCGCGCATGATGATGCTCGGCCTCTTCTGCACCGACGTCGAGCCGTTCCACACCGTGTACCTGCACGGCATCGTGCGCGGCGAGGGCGGGGTGAAGATGAGTAAGACCAAGGGCAACGTGGTCGACCCGCTGGAGGTGGTGGACCAGATCGGGGCAGATGCACTTCGCTTCGCGCTGGTGTCTGGGACCTCCCCCGGGAACGACCAGCGGCTGACCGCGGCCAAGCTTGACGGCGCCCGCAACTTCACCAACAAGCTGTGGAATGCGTCGCGCTTCGTGCTCGGGGCGCGGCCGGCTCCGCTGTCAGAGCCGGAGGGCGAGCCGAGCCTCGCCGAGCGGTGGATCGCGTCCCGCCTGGCGGACGCGCAGGCGCGGGCGACCCGCCAGCTGGACGAGCTCGACATGGGCGGCTATGCGGCGGCCGCGTACGAGTTCGCGTGGGGCGACTTCTGCGACTGGTTCATCGAGATGGCCAAGGTCGAGCTGCGTCGAGAGGACGCCACGCCGGGCGAGCGGTCACGTACCTGGCTCGCCTCCGCGCACGGGCTGGCCGGCACGCTGCGCATCGTGCACCCCCTGATGCCGTTCGTGACCGAAGCGGCGTGGAGCCTCCTGCACGAGGCCGAGCCGCGAGCCACGGCGGGCCAGCCGCTGCTCATCGCCGCCCGATGGCACGCCGGTGGCCCGGCCGACCGGGAAGCGGAGGAAGACATGGCCGGCCTGATCGCGCTGATCCGCGCGCTGCGCAACCTGCGCACCGAGACCGGCATGGCCCCCGGCGAGTGGCGGGAAGTGGCGGCCGCTCCGTCCGACGCGAGCGCCGCCGCCATGCTGGAGCGCGGCCGCGCGTACGTCGAGGCGCTGGCCCACGCCCGCCCGCTGCGGGTGCTCCGTCCCGGCGACGGCGTAGCGCCGCCCCATGGCGCCGCCGCCACAACCTCGCCCCTCGGAGCGGCCTGGTTCATGACGGCCGACGCGAGCGAGGACCGCGCGGCGCATCGGCGACGTGCGCAGGCGGAGCACCTGGAGCGCGGCATCAAGCGCCTCCGCGACCTGCTCGCCAACCAGGCGTTCGTCAATGGGGCGCCGGCCCAGGTCGTGCAACGTGAGCGTGCCCGACTGGCCGACCTCGAGGCTCAGCTGCGGCAGCTCGGCGACTGACCGGCCGGGCGGGGTGCCGCTGCTAGAATCGGCCGCGCCGATCCGCAGACCAGGGAAGCCCATGTCGTTCCTGAGGCGTGGCAAGCGGCAGGAGCCGCCGCCTCCTCCTCCGCCGAGCGCCGTCCACGAGGACGTATCGGCGCAGCAGTACTCCCTCAAGCTCGCCTTCCTGGCGCGCTCCAGCGACGGGTTGCGCATGCAGCCCGATCCCGCGCTGCGCGGGGTGCTGCCGGGCATCGTGGAGCCGCTGGCCGAGACGCCGGTCGAGGTCATCGAGCCGCTGCCGCTGGAGTACACCGACGCCGCTCCGAACGTGGAGCGCTTCAACGAGATGCAGCAGTGGGTGCTCGCCCGGCGCGACGTGAGTCCCATCGGCCGTCACGCGCTGTACGTCCTGGAGCTGACCGACGCCCTCGACATGACCGTCGACACCTTCTACTGCGGGCTGCTGCACGGCGAGACGGACACGGCGGGATACCCCGAGTACAACACCATCGTCGGCGGGCTGGCCAGCCACTGGGACGAGCTGTCGGGGGAGCTCATCGCGCGCGCCGTCATCGGCTGGGGAGGCAAGGGCCAGCGCGGTGATACCGAGCGCATCGGGCAGAGGATCCTGAGCTCGCTGTACCAGCAGGTGATCGCGTCGGGCTACAGCCTGGGAGCCGCGGACACTTCCCGGGCTGCCGTGGCAGGCACGCGCGGCGGCGCGGTGTGTGCCCACTGTGGCTTCGAGGCGGGCAGCGCCGGGGCGTTCTACTGCCCGAAGTGCGGCATGCGCATGCAGCGCTGAGGATCGGGCCCGGACAGTACCTTTGGCGGGGCGTATCGCCAGCGGGGTCCCATTGTCGTGCGGGTGGGTGCGGCGGATAGTGGTGCGGTCTGTAACCATCGCCGCACCTGAAGGATTCGCATGCAGCGACCCACTGTGCTCCTGGCCATGGGCGAGGACACCGCGGACCACAGCACCGCCTTGGATCGCGCCGGCTTCGACGTCCTCACCGTCCTGACGCCGGCTGGGGCCCGCCCAGACCTCGCCGTCATCGACTGCGACCTACCGGAGGAGCGCGCCTCGGCGCTGTACGACGAGCTGCGCGCCGGAGACGAGCCGGTTCCGACGCTCCTGGTCTTCGGCGAGAACATCCCCGATTTCGCGACCGCGTCCGCCGCCGGCTTCGACGAGTACGCCGTCAAGCCGGTCCCGACCGAGGCGCTGGTCTACCGCCTCCAGGCACTCATGATCCGCGGCGGCCAGCACATGCCCACCGACGCCGGCGGGTGGACCGAGGGCGCGACTTCAGAAGGCGCCACCATCGGCGAGGCGCACGTCATCAGCGTCTTCGCCCCGAAGGGCGGCGTCGGCAAGACGACGGTGGCCGTCAACCTGGCCGTGGCGCTGCGCCAGCAGACCCGCAGCAGCGTGCTTCTGTTCGACGCCGACGTCGGGGTGGGGAACGTCACGTCCGTGCTCGCGGCCCCGTACCGCCTCGGCCTGGCCGACCTGGCGGACTCGCTGCCGGAGGAGTGGACCGATTCGGCCTTCGAGCACGCGACCACGGAGCATCCCGAGTCCGGTGTTCGGGTCCTCACGTGGGGGACCGATCCGGGCGAGTCGGAGCGCGTCAGCGTCGACCTGCTGCTGGCCGCCATGCGTTGGGGCCGCACTCACCACTCGTACGTGGTGGTCGACAACCACCCCGGCTACGACGACCGCACCATGGCAATGCTCAGCGTGTCGAACGAGATCTTCCTGGTCGTGACTCCCGAGGTCGGGCCCCTCCGCAACAGCGCGCAGTTCCTGGACCTCGCCCGCGAGGTGGGACTGCGCGACTCGGTCAAGGTCATCGTCAACCGCGCTAATCACGGCGTCCGCGTTCAGGACATCGAGCAGGCGCTGAAGCTGCCGGTGAGCGCCACGATCGTCTCCAACGGGCCCAAGGCGGTCATCGCGTCCAACGAGGGGTCGCCGATCATCTCCCGCTTCCCCAAGGAGAAAATCACCACCGACCTGCACAACGTGGCCCGCCTCGTCACCGACGGCCATGTCCAGGCCTCCGGCCGGCCGGCACGTCGGCCGTGGTGGTCGTCGCTCGTGTCGCGCGCCTCCAACGCCTCCAACGCCTGACGCGGCGGCTCGCCGGAGTTCGTTGCGTCTCCCGCAGCCGCCTGCGATGATTCGCGGCGCGCGCCGAGCCCACGTTCCGGATGGGCTGCTCCCGGGGCGTGCAGCCCCGTAATCACGAAGAGCCGACCCGTGCCGACGTACGACTACCAGTGCCGCAGCTGCGGCCATCGGATCGAAGTGATCCATGCCATGGCCGACGAGGGCCCCGCCACCTGCGAGGTCTGCGGTGGCGAGCTGCGGCGCATCCTGTATCCCGCCGGCATCATCTTCAAGGGCAGCGGGTTCTACAAGACCGACTCGCGTTCGAGCTCATCGGCCAGCGTGTCGAAAGGCGCCAAGGCCGATGGCTCGGGCGCCAAGACAGACAAGCCCGCTGGCTCCAGCGAGTCAACCGGAACGGCGTCGGGGGGCGACGCCTCCGCCGGCCCGGGGTCGGGCGGCGCCACCGGCAAGGATTCGCCCTCGGCCGGGTCCGCTCCGCCGAAGCCGGCCCCCACCACCGACTGAATCCGGCCGCCGTGGCCGGATGCCGTCAGGCGGATCGCGCCTGCTGGGTGCCGCAGCGGCGGCAGAACCTGGCCGAAGCCGATAGCGAGAGGCCGCAGTGCGCGCATGACTGGACGCCGATGTTCGTCATGACTCCCGCCACTTCGCGCGCCGATGCCTCCCAGAACGAGCCGCTCAACGCGTCACCACCCGCGGCCCTGGCCGCCATCTCGGCCGGATGGACCGATGCAGCGCTCGAGCGGTATGGCAGCACGTTCGGACGACTGCTGACGGGCCCCTGGCCGGGATCGCCGAGCCCAAGCTGATCCAGCTTCGCCCGGCGCGCGGCCAACGCCGGGTCCGCCGCCTCGGCGACGCGCTCCTGCTCGGCCGGGGTCGGCGGCTCCCGCGTCGGGATGCGCAGGATGGTCTCGCTGATCGGCAGGATGGGCCGAGGCGCCGGGCGCTCGGCCGCCGGCCGCAGCTCCTCCGGCTCCGGCGCTTCGGCGGCCGCCGCGATGGGCTCGGGTTCGGCGGTCTGTGGTTCGGGCTGGGGCTCGACTTCGACCTCCGCGGCCGCCGGTTCAGGCTCTGGTTCCGCTTCCGCCTCCATCTCTGCCGCAACAGGCTCCGGCTCGGGCTCGGGCTCGGCTTCCGCCGCCACAGGCTCCGGCTCGGCCGCGGCCACGACGGGCTCAGGCTCGGCCTCCGCGGCCACCGGCTCGGCCTCGGGCTCAACCTCTGCCGCCACAAACTCCGGCTCGGCCTCGGGTTCGAGCTCGAAGAACGCGTCGTCCTCCCAGCTGATCGGGCGGGTTGCAGCGGCCTCGGCTTCGACCTCGGCCTCGGCTTCAACGGTCGGTAGCTCCGGCCACTGCGGCTCCGGCTCCAACTCGGCCTCGGCTGCCGCTGCTTCGGGCTCGGGGTCGAGTTCGGCGGCCACGGGCTCCGGTTCGGGTTCGGCATCGGCGACCACTGGCTCGCTCTCGGCGGCGACAAGGTCCGGCTCGATCTCGGGCTCGACCTCCGGTTCGGTCGCCGCTTCGACGGGAAGCGCCTCGGTCGCCGCCTCGCCCGCCGGCTCAGGCAGCTCAGCGGCCGGCCACTCGACGGAGGGGCGCCCGTTCGTGGCGCCGGCGGTGAGGTCCTCGCTGGGCCACGCCTCGACCCCCAGCCGTCGATGCACGTCGGTAGCGTCGAGCTCGACCGACGGCTCGGCCACCGCGCCGCCGGCATGCTGCGCGCTGAACGACGCTTCGAAGCGCTCGATCAGGTCATCGGTCCCCGCGACGGGGACACACGTGCGGCAGCGGCCAGCGGCGTCGTTCCAGCAGTTGAGGCAGGTGTACTGGCGACACTGGATACAAAAGTTGAACGACTCGTGGAATGCCTCGAGCTGCTTCGCGGCGAGCGCCTCCTCCTCGGAGCGCATCGCGTCGCCGACGGCATCGGACAGCGCGTCCTGGCTCATGATGTAGTTGCGCAGGCCCGACACCAGGCCGCGGGTCTTCCGAAGCGGGTTGAGCCGCGTGGGAGCGGCAAACTCGTACCGAGTGCCGCACCGCTCGCAGAATGACTCGGTCAGGGCTTCGGGCATATGCGTACCAGGGTTCCCAAATGCGGGCAGCCGTCAGGGAGGGCCAGTATAAGCACGCCCTTCAAGGTGTCCCACACCGGCGTTGGTACCCCTATCGGCGGCGTTCGTACCCCGAATCGCGCCGCATCGAGCACGCGGGAACGCCCGTGCTAGCATCGGCCGGTGGGCATCCTGGCCACGCTGGAGGCCTTCTTCGAGCGGCTGTTCGAGGCCCCTGCCGGACGGCTGGGGGCCTCGCTGCAACCCGTGTCGCTGGCGAAGCGCATCGAGCGGGCGATGGACACCAACAAGTCCTTCAGGACCGATGGCGTCATCGTGCCCAACCACTACGAGCTGCACCTGAATCCCAGGGACTACGCCGGCTTCGAGTCCTATCGCGGCTCGCTGGAGGACGACCTGGCGCACGGCGTTGTGGCGCGTGCAAGACACGAGCGATACACCCTGGTCGCGCGACCCCGGGTGCGAATCCGGCCCGACCCAGGCGTCCCGCGCGGCGACATCCGCGTGGCGGCCAACGTGGTCGACGAGTCCGGGGACCGCGTGCGGCCGGACGAGCCACTCCCAGCCGCCTCGGACACCATGGTTTTCGCGCGTCCCGGCCCCGAGGCCGCCGCGCCATCATCCGCCACGCGCGCCTACCTCCTGGTACAGACCGATGGAGCGCGTCCGGTGCAGTTCGACCTGGGCGGCGCGCTGATCAGCATCGGGCGCGCCAGCGACAACGACGTAATCGTGGACGACCCGCTGGTCAGCCGGCACCACTGCCAGCTCAAGCTCCAGCACGGCGCCTACAGCTTCGCGGACCTCGGCAGCCGCAACGGGTCCTTCGTCAACGGCCAGCCGGTCAGCGAGATCGCGCTCGGGCCCGGCGATCGGATCCGCATCGGCTCGACCAACATCGAGTTCCAGGTGCGCGGGTGACGGGCGAGGTCCTGCGGATCCTGCTGCTGGTGCTTCAGCTCGGTTTCCTGGCCATCCTCTACCTGATCCTGCTCGGCTTCGCGCGCTCGCTGCTCCGAGACCTGCGCACCGCCGAGCAGGCGCAGCTGGCCAGCCAGGCGGGGCTCGGGCGTCTGGCCGTGCTGGAGTCGCCGGAGGATGTGCCTCCCGTGGGCAGGACCATCTCGCTGGGGCCGATCAACTCCATCGGTCGCAACGTCAACAACACCATCTACATCGAGGACGACTTCGTCAGCGCCAGCCACGCCATGCTGACCTTCCGGGGGCGCGGATGGTTCGTCGAGGATCAGGGCAGCACCAACGGGACGTATGTCAACGGACACCGCATCGACCGCCCGGTCGCGCTGTCGTACGGGGACGAGCTGACCATCGGGCGGGTCAGGATGCGCCTTGAGCGCTAGGGTCAGCCGTACCTCGCCGCGCGTGGCGTGGCGCTGGCCGGAGCTGCGCATGCTGCTGCCGCTGGCGTTACTCGTGCCGCTGGGCTTCGCCGTGTCGCACATCGCGCAGGCCGGCCGCCTGGACCTGGGGCCGCTGGGGCCGGCCGCCGTCTACGTGGTCATGATGCTCGCTGCCCACTTCGTCCTCGTCCTGGCCGGCCATCGCGGCGATCCACTGCTGCTGCCGCTGGTGGCGACCATTGGCGGCATCGGCCTGGTCATGCTCAACCGCCTGCCCCAGGAGCTGCGCGGCACGCGCGCCTTCGGGCTGGAGCTCGGCATGGCCGAGACGCAGCTCCTGTGGTTCGGGATCGGGCTGGTGGCCATGGTGGCGGTGGCGATGGGGCTTCGCGACGACGGGTTCCTGCGCCACTACAAGTACAGCTGGGCCATCGGCGGGGCGGCCCTGCTGGTGCTGACCTTCCTCTTCGGCGTGGAGGAGAACGGGGCGCGGCTGTGGATCGCGCTGGGGCCGGTGCGCTTCCAGCCGACCGAGGCGATCAAGGTCGTCCTGGTCGTCTTCATCGCGGGCTACCTGGCCGAGAACCGGGCATTGCTGACTGGCGCCAACCTGCGCATCGGTCCGGTCAGCATCCCGCCCCTGCCCTACCTGCTGCCGATGGTCGCCATCTTCGTGATCGTGATGCTGGTCGTGGTGGTCATGCGCGACCTGGGCACCGCGCTCTTGTTCCTTGGCATCTTCCTGACCATGCTGTTCGTGGCCACCGGCCGGCGGAGTTACGTGCTGCTGGGCATCCTGCTGTTCGTGGCCGGGTCCTACGTGGCCTACAACCTGTTCGGCCACGTGCGTACGCGCGTCGACAACTGGCTCGACCCGTTCGCCGATCCGACCGGCGCCGGCTACCAGACGGTCCAGGCGCTGCACGCCTTCGCCCGCGGTGGGCTGTTCGGCGAGGGCCTCGGTCAGGGACTGCCGACCGTCTCCGGCCGCCTGCCCATCCCCGCCCTGGAGACCGACTTCATCTTCGCGGCCGTGGCCGAGGAGCTGGGGCTGATCGGTGCCTTCGCGCTGCTGGCCCTGACGCTGGCCCTGGTCTTCCGTGGCCTGCGCATTGCCATGCTGGCGCGCGACGACTTCAGCGCCATGCTGGCCGTGGGCCTCACCACCAGCATCGGCCTCCAGACGCTGATCATCGTGGCGGGCAACGTGAAGCTCATCCCGCTCACCGGCATCACCTTTCCGTTCGTGAGCTACGGCGGCTCCAGCCTGCTGGCCAGCTGCGTGGTCGTCGGCCTGCTGCTGTCCATCTCGCACCGCTCGGCGATCGCCGGACCCGGAGAGGGCCGCGTCGATTGATCGCCACCAACGTCCGGCGCTTGGCGCTGTACCTGCTCCTGTCGTTCGCCATCGTCTCGGCCGGGTTGGCCTGGTGGCAGGTCCTCGAGGCGCCGGCGCTCACCGCGCGCCAGGACAACCCGCAGGTCATCGCGGCTCGGCGCAGCGCGCTGCGCGGATCGATCTTCGACGCCCGGGGCGAGCTGCTGGCCTCGAGCCGGGTGGTGGACGGCATCAGCCGCAGGACTTACGTGGATCCGGCGTTCACCCACGTCATCGGCTATGCCAGCCTGCGCTTCGGCACCACCGGCGTCGAACGCGCCTGGGACGACATCCTGACTGGCCGGGCGGACCCCAACCCGCTGAACGAGCTGGTCAACGACATCCTCGCCCGCCAGACGCCGCCCCGTGACCTGACCCTGACCATCGATCGTCGGCTGCAGGATTTCGTCGCCGCGCAACTACGGTCCGACGTCGGCGCCGTCGTCGCGCTCGACCCGGCCACCGGCGCGGTGCTGGCCATGGTCTCGACGCCCACGTTCGATGCCACCCCGATTTCCGGCGTCCCGGAGGCGGCCGCGGAACCGATGCGCCGCATCACCAATGCGCCGGACAACCCGCTGGTGGCCCGCGACCGCCAGGGCCGATACACGCCGGGTTCGATCATGAAGGTGCTGACCGCGGCCGCCGCGCTGGACTCGGGCGCCATCACGCCACAGACCACGTTTGCCGACCAGCCGCGCCAGGAGCGCGACGGGTTCGTGGTGCAGGGCTTCCGCGTGCTCGAGCACGACCTGGGCGCCGTACAACCCGCCCTGTGGCCGCTGTCGCCGGCGATCCAGGTGTCGAGCAACATCTTCTTCGCGCACGTGGGCCTGGAGATCGGTCCCGAGCGCTACCTCGAGTACGCGCGTCGCTTCGGCTTCTGCCAGCCGCTGTGGGTGGGGACCGAGCAGCGCGGCCTGCCGGTGGCGCCGTCGTACGTCAGCGCCGAGGTGGACGGCGACTGCGCGCCGTTCCAGGACCTCGCCGAGCTGGCGCAGGCCTCCTTCGGACAGGGCCGCGTGGCGGTGACGCCGGTCCAGATGGCACTCGTCGCGGCGACAATCGCCAACGACGGCGTTTTGCCCCAGCCGTACGTGGTGCGCGACGTCCGGCTGCACGCCGAAGACCCGCGCGGCGGACCCTCGGAGAGAGTTCTGGAGGAATACGGGGGTGGCGGTGAGCGCGTGATCGACGCCACCGCGGCGCAGCAGGTCCGCAGCGCCATGGTCGACGCGGTCCACGGCGAGCTGGGCCAGCTCTACGCCGGCGAGGCGAACGTGGCCAACTTCGGGGTCGGCGAGGTACGGACTGCGGGCAAGACCGGCACCGCCGAGCGCGGGCCGGGCATCGAGCCGCACTCGTGGTTCATCGGCTTCGCGGACGCCGCGGACGGGGCCACGCCCAGCATCGCGGTGGCTGTCATCGTGGAGGGTGGGGGCAGCGGCTCTGGACGCGCGGCTCCCATCGGTGGTGCGGTCATGGCGGAGTGGCTGACGCTCCAGCGCGAGTGACCCGATCGGGCGTGAACCCTTCCGTAACCGGCTGGAGTATTGTGAGCGGAGAGGGGAGCCGAGCCGCCGCCCGCCGGCCTTGAGCCCACACCGAGTAGGGGTGCACATCAGGTGAAGAACGTCCAGGAGCCGGCGGAACGCGTCGTCGCCAACGTCGAGCGCGTCATCGTCGGCAAGCACGCCGAGGTCCGCACCGCCCTGGTCGCCCTCCTGTGCGAGGGTCACATCCTGATCGAGGATGTGCCGGGCGTCGGCAAGACGATGCTGGCGAAGGCCCTCAGCAAGAGCATCGGCTGCTCGTTCCGCCGGATCCAGTTCACGCCCGACCTGCTGCCGTCGGACGTCACCGGGCTGTCGATCTTCAACCAGAAGACGCAGGAGTTCGAGTTCCGCCCGGGACCGATCATGGCCCAGGTTGTCCTCGCCGACGAGATCAACCGTGCCACGCCCAAGACCCAGAGCGCCCTGCTCGAGTGCATGGAGGAGCGCCAGGCCACCATCGACGGCGTCACCTACCCGATGCCCTCGCCCTTCCTGGTGATCGCCACGCAGAACCCGATCGAGTACGAGGGCACCTTCGCCCTGCCCGAGGCGCAGCTTGACCGCTTCATGCTCCGCCTAAGGCTGGGCTACCCCAAGGCCATGGAGGAGATCGTCATCCTCGACGAGCAGAAGCGCCAGCACCCCATCACCGACATCGGCCAGGTGGTAGGGCTCGACGAGCTGCGCCTGATGCAGTCCGCGGTCAAGGAGGTGTACGTCGACCAGGCGGTGGCCGAGTACATCGTCCGCCTGGCCACCGCGACGAGGGAGCACCCGGACGTCTACCTGGGCGCTTCGCCTCGCGGCTCAATCAACCTGTATCGCGCCAGCCAGGCGCTGGCAGCGCTCGAAGGGCGCGACTACGTCATCCCCGACGACGTCAAGCAGCTGGCGGTCGCGGTGCTCGCGCATCGGCTCATCGTCAAGAGCCAGGCCTCACTGCGCGAGATCGACCCCGATGCCATCGTGCGCGAGGTGCTCACCCAGGTGCCCATTGGCGAGCCGACCAACGTGACCGCGGGGCCGCGCTAGGCGCGGTTGGGAGGCTGCGGATGGGTGGGCTCGCGCGTCAGCTGCGGTTCGTCTTCCTGGGCACGGTGCTGGTGGTTGCGGCGTTCAGCACCGGGATCAACTTCCTGTTCTTCCTCGTCTACCTGCTCGGTGCCCTGCTGCTGGCCGCGTGGCTCTTCGCGCGCCGCGGGCTGCAGGGCCTGCGGGCGGGCTACTACGTCGTGAATCCGCGCGCCGAAGTGGGCGACGTGCTCGAGGCCATCTACCGGGTCGACAACGACACCCGCTGGAGCAAGCCGTGGGTCGAGCTCTGGAACGAGTCGACCCTGCCGGCGCCGCTGCCCGGTCGGGCCATCGGCGTGAAGGCCGGATCGAGCCGCCAGTGGCTGGCCAAGGTCACGCTGCTGCGGCGCGGCTCGTACCGGCTGGGCGCGCTGCGGGTGCGTACCGGTGACCCGTTCGGCCTGTTCACCACCGAGATGGTGGTGGGCCAGCCGACGTGGATCGTGGTCTTCCCCAAGGTCCACCCGCTGCCGCACTGGCGCATGCCGCCCTCGCCGGTCGACGGCACCCAGCCCTCGCGCCGGCGCTACGAGGCGACCAGCCCGCTGGTGCGCAGCATTCGCCCCTACGTGCACGGCGACGCCATCAACCGCATCCACTGGCTTTCGAGCGTGCGTCACGGCGAGCTCCAGGTGAAGGAGTTCGACCTCGAGCAGACCGCCGACCTGTGGATGGTGCTCGACCTGGACCGCTCGGCCCATGCCGGTTCCGGCGACGGCTCGTCGGTGGAGGCCGCGGTGAGCGCGGCGGCGTCGATCGCGGTGCAGACGCTCAACGAGAACCGCGCCGTTGGCCTGACCGTCTCGTCGCGACGCCAGCACGCGCTCACCCCCGACCGCGGAACGCGCGTGGAGCAGAAGATCCTGCACCTGCTCGCCAACGTGCAGGCCGATGGCACGCGTCCGCTGGCCGAGGTGCTGCTCAACACGCTGCCCCAGCTGCGGCGCGGCATGACGCTGTGCCTGATCACCGGCTCCACCGACCGCGAGTGGGCCCGCGCGCTCGCCTCGCTACGCCGCCGCGGCGTGGCGACCGTGGTCGTGCTCCTCGATCGCTTCGCCTTCGCCGCGGGGCTTTCCGATGAGGAGGCGCAGCGGGGCCGCGCCGAGATGAGCGCCCTGCGCCACGCCCTGGCCGAGTACGACATCACCGTCTATCCGGTGGGTCCAGGGGTCGACCTGGCCGAGGCGCTCGGCAGGCGGGAGCGGGTCCGTGCCTGAGTGGCTTCGCCGCTACGTGCAGCCCCGCGAGGGCTGGCTGGCGCTGGCCCTGCTGCTGGTCATGCTGCTGAGCCTGGGCTGGTCGGTCCAGCACACCCGGTGGATCGACCAGACCGAGTTCATCGTCCCCATCGCCATCTACGGCGCCGTCCTTGGCGCCCTGCTGGGGTTGTCGCGCCTGTCGGTGGTGGCCGTGCTGCCCATCAGCGCCATTCTGGGCGCCGGCCTGCTGCTGTGGGCCATCGGCGGCGAGTACTACCCAGACGCCTCGGAGGCCGAGCGGCTGGCCCTGGCGGGTAGCGAGGCACTGGACTGGGTCCGCATCCTGGTCGAGCGAGGCTACGGGCCACAGCTGGTGCCGTACGCCATTGGCTTCGGGCTGACGATGTGGGTCACCGCCTTCATGGCTGCCTACACCATCTACCGGCATCACCGGGTGCTGGACGCCATCCTGGTCGTAGGAGTCCCGCTGATCGCCAACATGTCGTCCACGCTGGTCGACCTGTTCGTGTACCTGGTGCTGTTCATGCTGGCCGCGCTGCTGCTGTGGCTGCGGGCCGCGCTCATCGGACGCGAGGAGACCTGGCAGCGGCGGCGGGTCAACGAGAACGTCGAGGTCCCGGCGGCCATCATGCGCTCGGGGATCCTGTTCATCGCCGGCAGCATCGCGCTTGCCTGGGTGCTGACCACGGTGGCGGTGGCGGCGCCGTTGACCGCGGTCTGGAACAACCTCGATGGTGTCTGGCGCGACGCGCGGGACCGATTGGACGGCGTGCTCGGTGGCCTCTCAAACCCGGACGCCCGCTTCAGCGGCGCCACCTTCGGCAACGCGTACCGCATCGACGGCAGCTTCGTCAGCAGCGAGGAGCCGGTGCTCACCATCGCCTCCCAGCGTGCTTACTACCTGCGCACGGCCACCTACGACCGATACACCGGCCACGGGTTCGCGCGCAGCACCGTGCAGGAGCGCCGCGTCACGGCGGGCGAGCTGCTCTTCCCGGGACAAACGCCCGAGCAGCCGGCCAACCCGGACGCCTACGACACTCAGACGGTCACCATCTCCTACGCCAAGTCCATGGGCGGGGCGTTGTTCACGCCGGGCTACCCGGTGCAGGTCACGGTACCCGCGGTCGTGCTGGAGACGAACGGACAACCAATCATGGGCGGCTTCGAGGCCGCCTCCACGGTGCCCGCCGGCACGGGCTACGCCGTGACGGCGCTCATCAGCACGGCCACGAAGGCGCAGCTCAACACGGCCGGCCAGGCCTACCCCGACTCCATCACCGCCATGTACCTGGGCACCGACGGCGTCAGCACCCGCACTCGCGAGCTGGCGCTGCAGATCGTGCGAGACGCCCGCGCCGAAACGCCCTTCGAGATGGCCGAGGCCCTGGCGAACTTCCTGCGCACCGATGACACGTTCCAGTACCAGACCGAGGCTCCCACTCCGCGTGACGCGGAAGCCGATATCGTCGACTTCTTCCTGTTCGATCCCGAGGGCGGCCGCACCGGCTACTGCGAGTACTACGCCACCGCCATGGCAGTCATGGCCCGCACGCTGGGGCTTCCCTCCCGCGTCGCCGTCGGCTTCGCCCCGGGCGAGCTGGTGACGGCCGCCGGCAACGAGGGCGAGTCGAACGCCTACCTCGTCCGCGAGGGCAACGCACACGCCTGGGCGGAGATCTACTTCCCCGGCTACGGGTGGGAGCGGTTCGAGGCCACCAAGACGATCGATCCGGTGCTTCGCCTCAACGGCCGGGAAGCGCCCGGCCCCGAGCCCGGCGCAAGTGGCGGCCCAATACTGCCGTCGGGCCCGCCGCGGCTCAGCGCTGACGACCGCGGCAATATCAGCGTGCTGCCCTCGTTCCAGCCGGCGCCGGACGGCTTTGGCCCGACAGACGCCGGCCCGGCAGGCGAGGCTCGCGGGGGCAACCTGGTGCTTATCGTGCTCATCGCCCTGGTGGCCATGGCGGTCGCCGCCTGGCGCCTGCGCCTGACCCGCCGAAGGATGCGCTTCCTGGCGCCCGCGGAGAAGCAATGGTTCCGCCTGGCGCTGGCCGCCGACCGGGCGGGGGTGGGGCCGCGCCCGACCGAGACCATCTACGAGTACGCCGCCTGGCTGGAGGAGCAGATCCCGCGCCATCGGCCGGAGATCCAGACCATCGCGCGCGGCAAGGTGTGGCAGAGCTACTCGGGCCACTCGATCTCCGGCGAGGCGTTGGCCCGCATCGAGGCGGCCTGGAAGCGGCTGGAGCTGCCCATGCTGTGGCTCGCCATCCGCCGGCGCGTGGCATCGCTGGTGCCGAGCTTCGGACGAGGCCGCTAGCGCGCAACGGCCGGCGCACCGCTCAGAGGGCGAGCGGCTCGCCCTCCGTCTCGTCCAGGTGCTGGCTGGTGCGCCCGAGCAGGTGCGCGGTGTCGTTCCAGCGCACCAGCCGCCAGCCGTCGCCCGAGCCAACGCGCTGCAGCTCCGACAGCGAAGCGTTGTCGACGTCCATGAGCCACGCGCGCCGGGCCTGCAGGCTGAGCAGGTGGCGCGCGGCCAGGCGCAGGAGGCCGCCGTGCGACACCACGCAGATCGTGGGGGCCAGGTCGGCCCCGAGCTCGTCGAGCGCTGCGGACACGCGCTCCAGGGCTGCGGCGATCGTCTCGGCACCCGGCGGTTGGTCCTCTCCGGCGCGTGCGCGCCAGGCGGCGTAGCGCTCGCCGTCCTGCTCGACCAGCTCGGCGTGCGTTCGGCCCTCCCACTCTCCCTGGCCGATCTCCATCAGCCGGCTGTCCGATTCGGGGCCTCGGAGGCCGGCCGCCCGCGCCACGATTCGTGCCGTCTCGGCCGCCCGGCCCAGCGGCGACGTTACGAGGCGGGCCTGCGCCAGGTCCTCGCCGGCCAGCCGCTCACCCAGGAGGCTGGCCTCGAGCCGGCCGTCGTCGCCCAGGGGAGCGTCCAGGTGGCCTTGGAAGCGTCCCTCGCGGTTCCAGGTCGTAACCCCGTGACGGATCAGCAGCAGCCGATCCGTCACCGAGCCGCGACGCCCTCCACGCCCGCCGCGCCTCGGACGGCCGCCACCTCACCGGCCTGCGCGGCGGCGCGCAGCGTGGCCTTCGCTGCTTCGCTCGGCTCGACTGCGAGGCCGCGGTCCACCATCGTCTCGCCCATGACGCGGACCGCCGCGGCCAGGTCCGCCGGCTCCACCATGCCCATGTGGCCGAACCGCAGGATGCGGCCGGCCATGCGGTCCTGGCCACCGGCCACAACCAGCCCGCGGGCGCGCATGTCGGCGTTGAACGGGCCCCATTCCAGCCCGTCCGGCAGCCAGGCGGCGGTGACGGTCGCGGACCGATGCGCCGGCGGCGCCACCAGCTCCAGCCCCAGCGCCTTCAGCCCGGCCTGCGCGCCGGCCGCCACGGCCGCGTGCCGCGCCCACGTGCGCTCGCGCCCCTCCGCCATCAGCCGCCGCACGCCCACCGCCAGCCCGTACAGGACCGATACGGCGGGTGTCCACGGCGTCTGGCCCTTCGCTGCCCAGCGGCGCGCCTCGGCGAAGTCCCAGTAGTAGCGCGGCATCCGGGCGGTCTGCTCCGCGGCCCGCGCGCGCTCGCCCACGACCGCCAGCGCGATGCCCGGCGAGGCCATCCACGCCTTCTGGCTGGCGCTGACGACCAGGTCGATGCCCCAGGCATCGGTCTCGAACGGCATCGCTCCCAGGCCGCTGATGCCGTCCACAACCACGAGCGGGTCGCTGGGCGCATCGTGCACCGCGCCCACCAGCTCTTCGAGCGGGTTGGCCACCCCGGTGGACGTCTCGTTGTGGGTCAGCAGCACCGCGCGGAAGGGCGAGCCTGTGGCCAGCCGCTCGCCCAGCGCTTGCGGCTCGGCGGCCTGGCCCCACTCGACCTCCATGCGCTCAACGTCTGCGCCGTAGGCCTCCGCGATCCGCGCGAAGCGGTCGCCGAACGAGCCGATACTGACCGCCAGCACGCGGTCTCCCGGCGACAGCGTGTTGACCACGGCCGCCTCCATGGCGCCAGTCCCGGAGCCGGTGAGCAGCAGGACCTCGCCCCGCGTCGCAACCAGCTGCGCCACGCCGCTGGTGATCTCGCCCAGCATGTCAGCGAACTCGGTGCCGCGGTGGTCGATCATGGCTGCGGCCTGCGCCTCGCGCACGTCGTCGGGGATCGGCGTGGGGCCCGGGATACGAAGGTTCTGCGGCATGGCGGGCATCATAATCGGCCGATGGAGCGCCTCGATGCCGCGCAAGCCTCGCGACCCGACTGAGCCGCTCTTCCCGGCCGAGCCGCAGGACGACGCGCCGCTGGCGGCGCGCATGCGACCGCGGTCGCTGGGCGAGTTCGTGGGCCAGGGACACCTGGTCGGTTCCGAGGGCGCGCTCAGCCGGGTCGTGAAGCCGGGCTACCTGCCCAGCATGGTGCTGTGGGGTCCGCCCGGATCGGGCAAGACGACCCTGGCGCGCCTGCTGGCCGAGCGCTCGGAGGGAACGTGGCGGCAGATCTCGGCCGTCACTAGCGGCGTGGCCGACATCCGCCAGCTGGTGGCTGACGCCCGAGCCCTGCGCCAGGCCGGCGGCCGGACGGTCGTCTTCATCGACGAGCTGCATCGGTTCAATAGGGCCCAGCAGGACGCGCTGCTGCCGCACGTCGAGGACGGCACGATTGCGCTGATCGGCGCGACGACCGAGAACCCCTACTACGAGATCAACTCGCCGTTGCTCTCGCGGCTGCGCGTCTACCGGCTGGAGCCGCTCTCCGAGGCGGATCTGCGGACGATCGTGGACCGCGCGCTCGAGCACGAGCGCGGCCTGGCCGGTCGGGTGCGCCTGGACGAGGCAGCCATGACAGCCCTGCTCGACCTCTCGGGCGGCGACGCGCGCCAGGCGCTCAACATCCTGGAGGCTGCGGCCTCGGTCCCGCCGGATGGCGCGACCATTGGTCCGGAGGCCGTGGCCGAGGCGGCCCAGCAGCGGCTGCTGGCCTACGACCGCGTCGGCGACCAGCACTACGAGGCTGCATCGGCCTTCATCAAGAGCATGCGCGGCAACGACCCGGATGCAGCGCTGTACTGGTGCGCCAGCATGATCGCGGCGGGGGAGGACCCAACCTTCATCGCCCGCCGGATCGTGATCGCCGCCAGCGAGGACGTGGGCAATGCCGACCCACGGGCGCTGCAGGTGGCTGTGGCAGCCATGCAGGCGACCGAGATGATCGGCCTGCCTGAGGCGCAGTACGCGCTGGCCCAGGCGGCAGCCTACGTCGCGTCGGCGCCGAAGTCGAACCGCGCCGGGGCGGCCTACTTCGCCGCCCTGGCCGACGTCGAGGAGCACGGCCGCCTGCCGGTCCCGCTCCACCTACGCCCATCCGCCCACCGTCGGCTGGCGCGCGAGCACGGCTACGGCAAGGGCTACCTGTACCCCCACGACTTCGCCGATGCCGACGTCGATCAGCGGTACCTGCCCGATGCACTGGTTGGGCGCGTCTACTACGAGCCCAGCGACCAGGGGCTGGAGATCCAGATCGGCGAGCGGCTCCAGCGCTTACGGAGGCAGCGGTTGGAGAGCCGGCAGGAGCGTGGCCGCGGCCAATCGGGCAGGGCTCGACGCGGATAGGGTCGCGGAGGCGTTGGGCGACGCTGTGCCACGTCTGGTGATTCAACTGGAGTAATCAGATCGCGCTTCTGACCGGCGTCCTGCGGCGTTTGATACCACTGGATGCATCAAATCGCACGAGAAGGCGTCAGCCGCTCGATCTGAACCACCAGCTGAATCACGCCGGGACCCAATACACGCCGTATTGGGTTAGCGGCTCGGGTAGATCGCGACGACCCGGCGCTTGACAACGGGCTAGAGCACCACTAAGTTATATAACTATCTAGCGATGGACACGCAGCGCAACGACGACACGCTGAGCACCACCTTCGCCGCACTGGCCGATCCTACCCGCCGCGCCATCTTGGCGCGGCTGGCCCAGGGGGAGGCATCGGTGAAAGAGCTGGCGGCTCCGTTCGACATGACCCAGCCCGCCATCAGCAAGCACCTCAGGGTGCTGGAGCGCGCCGGCCTGGTCGAGCAGGGCCGCCAGGCGCAGTGGCGTCCCCGGCGGCTGCGCGCCGGACCGCTGCGTGACGTCGCCGCCTGGATTGGGCAGTACCGCCGCCACTGGGACGAGAGCTTCGAGCGGCTGGACGCCTACCTTCAAGAGCTACAGGAGTACGAGGAGCAGGACCATGGAGACGCCGGCGACCACCACCAAAATCGACCGCGGTAGCACCGACAGCACCGCCATCTATCAGGAGGGCACCGACCTCGTCTACGAGCGCACCTTCGACGCGCCGCGCGACCTCGTGTGGCGTGCCCTCACCGAGCGCGACCTGATCGAGCGCTGGTGGGGACGAGCCGGGAGCAGCACCACCGTGGAGGAGTGGGACCTGCGGCCCGGCGGCCGCTGGCGGTACGTCACCCGCGACCGCGATGGCAACGACTACACGTTTTACGGCGAGATCCTCGAGGTCGAACCGCCCAGCAAGATCAAGTGGACCTTCATGTTCGACGTGGAGGGCCTCGGCCCGCAGGGTGGCCCCGAGACGATGACCCTCGAGGAGATGGACGGCCGCACTCAGATGCGTGCGGTCAGCCACTTCCCGTCCAGCGAGGCCATCGACGCGGCGCTGGCGACCGGCATGAGCGAGGGCGCGGTCGAGACCTGGGATCGGCTGGAGGCGCTGCTGGCCGAGGAGCAGGCTCAGGCCTGACCGATACCCAGCAGGTTGACGCCGATGGCGGCCGCCGCCAGGAGCACCGCCATCACCACCATCAGCACGCCGATGTTGCGCAGGTCACGCGCGACGTAGTGGTACTCGGCGGCGGCCCGCTCGCTGAGGCGGGACGGGCCGCTGCCGGCGAAGAAGTCGCCGGTCCGCGCCCGCACCGAGGCGGCCGGCCGCGCCGCTTCGGTCTCGCGGCTGCCGGGCGGCGGGACCGAGGCGCGCAGCTGCGCGTCAGCCGCTTCGAAGGCGTCCAGGCGCTCAC
>DATADC010000145.1:0-6346 GCA_036258735.1 Candidatus Limnocylindria bacterium | reverse complement strand
AGCGTCATGGCCGATCCCGACCTGCCCCGGCTGGGCGTGGCGCCGCCTGCCGCGGTCCGCGTGGAGCGGGCGGCGGCCGCCGCCGGGCTGCCGGAGCCGGCCCTGGCGCGCCTGCGCGAGGCCGCCGCAGGATGAAGGTGCCCGCGATCCGGCTCGAGGCGGTCAGCTACGTCTACCAGCCCGACGAGGTGCAGGCCCTGGACGCGGTGAGCCTGCGCATCGAGAGCGGCGAGCGGGTCGCGCTCATCGGCCAGAACGGCAGCGGCAAGACGACGCTGGCCAGGCATCTCGACGGGCTGCTGCGCCCGACCTCCGGCCGCGTTTTCATCGGGGAGACCGATGCGGCGGCACGCACGGTCGCGCAGCTGGCGAAGCTGGTCGGCCTCGTCTTCCAGGACCCCGCCCGCCAGATCTTTGCCGGCTCCGTGCAGGCCGAGGTCGAGTTCGGACCACGCAACGTGGGCCTCCGTGGCGTGGAGCTGCGCGAGGCGGTCGACGAGGCGCTGGCCGTCGTCGGCTTGAGCGACCAGGCCCGGACGAACCCGTACGACCTTGGCGAGTCCCGCCGCAAGCTGCTGGCGCTGGCAGCGGTCCTTGCCATGCGCACGCCGGTGCTGGTCCTCGACGAGCCGACCACCGGCCAGGACCTGGCGGGGACGACCCTGGTGCGCGACGTGATCGGCGCCGTCGCCGCCGAGGGCCGGACGGTGATCGCCATCAGCCACGACATGGAGTTCGTGGCGGACGCCTTTGAGCGGGTTGTCGTGATGCGCGCCGGCCGGGTCATCGACGACGGTCCGCCGGCCCGGGTCTTCGACCGGCCGGCCTGGGACGCCCTGCGCTCCACGAACCTCGAGCCGCCCCTGGCTGCGCGGGTTGGCGCCCGGTTGAGGGTGCAGTCGACCCCGACCCACGCGGCGCTGATTGCCGCCGTGGCAGCCGGGCTACTCCCCGCCGAGGCGCGTCAGTAGTAGCCGGGCGGTGGAGGGAGCGGACGCCCGAGCGCATCGGTCCGCTCCTCCGGCGGAAGCTCGTCGCGGTGCCGGCGGCCGCGCGCCGGACCCGGGACCGGCAGGGCCATGACCGAGCTCGGGACCTCCGCCAGCCGCTGGTCGATGCCGCGCAGGCCGAGGTGGCGCAGTGCCGGACCGAAGCGATCCACGAAGTCCCCCTCGCGCAGCAGGCCGAAGATGAGCGAGCTGTGGGCGCGGTTCAACAGCTCAATGGCGCGGACCGCTTCCCCCACGTTGACCTGGTTGCGGCCGAGCTGGCCCTCGAGCGCGTCGAGCGCCCGATTTGCCTCGCGCCGCGTCTGCGTGGTGAAGTGCGGCGTGCGGTTCACGAGCAGCCGCGTGCGGTAGAGCGCGGCCCGCGTCCGCCCGTCACGATCGGTGGTCGGCACGAACGTCATGGACCGCATCTTACGCGCTGAGGGCGGCTGGCAGGACGCCGTGGCCTCGGCCCTGCGCTCCGTTCCGCGCCCGATCGCCACCGACCCGCGCCTGCTTCCGCGCGCGGTGGCCACGGTCGACGGGGTCCAGCCCCGAGCCGTACCCTCGGCCGCCGGAGCTCCGCGGGATGCGGCCACGTTGCTGCTCCTCTACCCCGGCCCCGACGGCGAGCTGCACGTCCCGCTCACCCTTCGCCGGCCCGACCTGCGCTCGCACGCCGGCGAAGTTTCGCTTCCCGGCGGAGCCGTCGACGCCGGCGACGAGTCGGCGCTGGCCGCCGCCCTCCGCGAGGCATGGGAGGAGATCGGCGTCGCGCCTGACGCGGTCCGGCCACTTGGGGCCCTCGACCAGATCTGGATCCCGGTCAGCGGCTTTCAGCTGCGGCCCTTCGTCGGTGGCGTTGAGTCGCGACCCGCCCTGATGCCCCACGCAGACGAGGTGGCCGGCATCGTCGAGCTTCCACTGCGCCTGCTGGTTGCCGACGACGCGGTCGTCGAGCGCCTGATCGAGGGGCCAGGTTGGTCGCTGCGCGCCGGTGCGTACCTGCACGGTGAGCTGGTGATCTGGGGCGCCACGGCGCGGACCCTCGCGATGTTCGCGACGGTCATGCGCCACGCGCTCAGCGCCGGGTCCTGACCGCGGTCCGTGTGGCCGCGAGCAGCTCCAGCAGCTTCCCATGGTGCGGCTGCGGGGCGGCAACCACGCTCACCGAGGCGCTCCGCCGGCCCGCGTCCCACCATGCGCCACCGTCGAGGCTCGACACGGTTGCGCCAGCCCGCTCGACGATCAACCCTGCCGCCGCAACGTCCCAAAGCGACAGGCCTCCGTTTTGCACGAAGGCGTCGAACCGGCCGTTGGCCACGTACGCCAGTGCCAGCGCGGCGCTGCCCATCCGCCGCGGGATGCGAATCTCACGCCCGATGCGCCGCTCACGACCGATGCCGCCGCGCCCGATGACCGCCAGGCTGACCACGAAGTCTCCCAGGTCCTCCTTAACGGACGCCACCGCGGGGCGGCCGTTGTGCGTCGCCCCGCCATCGGCCGTCGCCGCGTAACAGTCGTCGCGCAGCGGGTCATACACCACGCCTACGGCGGGGGCGCCCTCCGCTACCAAGGCCACCGACACGCAGAAGTACGGAATGCCGTTGGCGTAGTTCACGGTGCCGTCGAGCGGGTCCACGACCCACGTCCTGCCCGTTCCGTCGCGTCGCCCCGCCCGGCGGTGATGCCCCGATTCCTCCGCGAGGATGGCGTCCTCCGGATAGCGGCCCCGGATCGCGTCCAGCACCAGCCGCTCCGACGCAAAGTCGACTTCGGTGACGACGTCTCGCCGGCTCTTGCGGTCAACCCGCTCCACATGACCGTAGCTAGCGCGCAGGATCTCGCCGGCCGCGCGAGCCACCTGATTCGCGAAGTCGAGCTCCTGGCTCCACCGACTCACGCCTCGGATCGTACCGGTAAGCGCCACCTAAGCCCCCAGTAACCCCCGGTGTGCGAGTGTTCGGATGACGCGAACACCCGAATGGGTCGTCGTCAGTGAGTAAGGTCGACGCCGATCTGGAGCTGCACGCGGCGCTCATGCGGGCATCGCGAATGAGCCTGGGAGTGGCCGCAACCGGCTTGGCCAGCCGACTGCTGAGGGCGGAGCTGAGGGCACGAGCCGCCGAGCACGCCGGAGACGCAAGGCTGCATCGGCTGCATCGCGAACTGGTGGACGCCATCGACCGCCGCATGGAGCATCGTGCGGCGCGGGCGGCCAGGGCGATCGCCTGGACCGAGACGCGACCGCCGTAGCGTAGGCTTTCGGGCATGCCACAGATTCACCTTCGGGCCGATGAGGGCGCGTACGCACCCATCGTCCTGCTTCCCGGCGACCCGAACCGGGCGCGGCGCATCTCGGAGCGGTTCGATAAGGGGGAGGCACGCGAGGTGAACGCGCACCGCGGCCTGCTGGGCTTCACCGGGACGTACCGCGGCACGCCGGTGAGCGTCCAGACCAGCGGCATGGGGACGCCGAGCCTCAGTATCGTGGTCGAGGAGCTGCTCCGACTCGGAGCGCGCCGGCTGATCCGCGTCGGAACGTGCGGTGGCATCGCTGCGGGGCTGCATACCGGGGAGCTGGTGGTGGCGACTGCCGCCTGCCCGGTCGACGGCGCCACCGCGACCTACCTCCACGGCGAGCCGTATGCGCCGGCGGCCGACTTCGCCCTGACCCGCGCCCTGGTCGACGCCGCGGTCAATGCGGGCGTCCCGGCTCGCACCGGGCTGGTGGCATCGGTCGACGTCTTCTACAACCCCGATGCGGACTACGCCCGCCGCTGGCGCGAGCGCGGCGTGCTCGCCTTCGAGATGGAGGCATCGGCCCTGTTCTACCTGGCGGCACGATCCGGCGTGGAGGCCGGCTGCATCCTGACGGTGAGCGACGTCCTGGGCGACGACGTCACCACCGAGGAGAGCTACCTTCCGCTCGACGAGCTGGACGCCGCCATCGACCGCATGATCGGCGTGGCCCTGGAGGCGGGCACGAGTCTGGCGGTAGACTCGCGAGCATGACCGATACGCTGAGCCCGGGCGCCGCCGTCCATTCGAAGGCCGATGCGGGCGCCGATGCACGCGCCGATGCCGAGGCGCAGGACTTCCTGCCCCTCAAGGGCATCGACCACGTCGAGTTCTGGGTCGGAAACGCCAAGCAGGCAGCGGCCTACTACCGCACGCTGTGGGGCTTCACGCCAGTGGCCTACGCTGGGCTCGAGACCGGCGTGCGCGATCGCTCCAGCTACGTGCTGGTGCAGAACAACATCCGCTTCGTCTTCACCGCCCCGCTGACGCCGGAGAGCGAGGTCGCCAGGCACGTGCATGAGCACGGGGACGGGGTCCACGACATCGCGTTTGCCGTGGACGACGTCGAGTCGGCGTGGCGCGAGACCACGTCACGTGGCGCCCGTTCCGCCCAGGAGCCGACTGCCGTGGAGGGCCAGAAGGGCGTCCTGCGGCGCAGCGCCATCCACACCTACGGCGAGGTGCTCCACTCCTTCATCGACCGCTCCGACTACCACGGCGCGTTCGCGCCGGGCTATCACCGCATCAAGAATCCGCCGCAGGCGGCATCGGGCCAGAACCTGCTGGAGGTCGACCACTGCGTGGGCAACGTCGCGCTCGGCGACATGAACCGATTCGTGGACTTCTACCGCGACGTGCTCGGTTTCAGCCAGCTCATCCACTACGACGACAAGGTCATCCACACCGACTACTCGGCGCTGATGAGCAAGGTCATGCAGTCGGGCAACGGGCGCATCAAGTTCCCGATCAACGAGCCGGCCAGCGGCAAGCGCAAGAGCCAGATCCAGGAGTTCCTCGACTACTACGGGACGGCCGGCACGCAGCACATCGCGCTGCGGACCGAGGACATCGTGGGCACCGTGCGGGTCCTCCGCGAGCGTGGCGTGGAGTTCCTGGGATTGCCGCACGCCTACTACGAGTCACTCCCCGAGCGCGTGGGCGACGTGGGCGTGCCGATGGACGTCCTCGAGGAGCTGGGCATCGAGGCCGACCGCGACGAGGAGGGCTACCTGCTCCAGATCTTCACCAAGCCCGTGCAGGACCGCCCGACCTTCTTCTTCGAGATCATCGAGCGCCACGGGTCGCGCGGCTTCGGGGTTGGCAACTTCAAGGCCCTGTTCGAGGCCATCGAGCGCGAGCAGGAGCGCCGCGGCAACCTCTAAGCCCTAGGCCGGAACCGCCGCCCGCTGCAGGGCGAACAGCTCGCGCTCGCCGTCGATGCCCTTGAGCCGATGCCGGCCGCGCGGCTCGAAGCGCAGGTGTGACCCGGCCAGCAGCTCGCGCGTCACGCCGGACACCAGCACCTCGCCGGGCGCGGCGACATCCATGATGCGCGACGCCAGGTGGACGGCCACGCCGCGCACATCGTCGGGCACCAGCTCGACCTCGCCGGTGTGCAGGCCGGCGCGAATCTCGAGGCCCAGCGTCCGCACTCGCTGCGCCATGGCCGAGGCACACTCGACCGCCCGGGCCGCGCCGTCGAACAGGGCCACGATGCCGTCGCCGGTCTGCTTGACCTGGCGCCCGCGGAATCGGTCCAGCTCGAACTGCACCAGCTCGTTGTGCTGCGCCAGGCGATCCCGCCACTCGGCGTCGCCCATGCGCTCGAGGTGCGCGGTGGAGTCGACGATGTCGGTGAACAGGACGGTGGCCAGGATGCGGTCGCCACCGGCCGCCACGGGACGGGCGTACGAGCGCGCCCCGCGGAAGTCGATCGAGACCCACGGCTCGTCGCCCACGACCCAGGCGTCGTGGCCCGGCGGGATCTCGAACACCTCCCCGGCGCTGACGTCCGCCTCGCTGCCGTCCTCGAGCTGGACGTGCAGCACGCCCGACACGACGTAGCCAAGGTGGTGGTACATGCAGCGCTCGGTGCCGGCGATCGGCCGCACGTGGGTCCGCCAGCGCCACCCCGGGTTCATGACCATGCGCCCGATGACGAAGTCATCCATCTCGAAGATCTCGGTCTGGCCGAGCTCGTAGGGACGCACCTCGTCCGGCCGCTCGATTCGCTTGTGCTGGAGACGGGCCACGGCTACCTCCGGCGGACCATTCTGCGTTCGCCGCCCGCCGGCGACAAGGCACCGCCGAGTGTTCGGATCACCCGAACACTGGCGCGTATAGACTCCGGAGCCGATGCGGATCGCGCACGTCAGGGAGCAAAACGCGCCTGCCGGAACGGACTGGCGGATGGCTGCGGCGCTCGACGCCGAGGGCACGCACTGGCTCGATCTGGAGGTGGCTCGTCGCAGCGCCCTCGCCACCGACCCGTCGCTCGCCCACAACAGCCGCCTGTTCCGGCGGCCGCTCACCACGCTCGACGCCCACCTCGCGAC
>DATADC010000144.1:0-17234 GCA_036258735.1 Candidatus Limnocylindria bacterium | reverse complement strand
GGGGCGCAGCCGCGGCCAGGAGGAGATCGACCCCGGCTCCCAGGAGCGCGCCGGCGGCGGCCGAGCGCAGTGCCACCCGAGTCAGTAGGCGGTCCGGCGGCGAAGGGCGCGCGCCTCGAGGGCCACGGCCAGGATCGTCCTGGCGATGTCGATCCCGTCACGAATGGGTCGCAGCTTCGACTGCCCCTCGCGGGTCCCGTACTCGATCCAGACCTGCGCGGTGCGCAGCGAGCGCCCGGCGGCCTTCATGGCCACCTCGGTCTCGATGGCGAAGCCGTCGGAGGCGGGGTGCAGCTCCAGGAACGCAGACCGCCGGATGCCGTACATCCCGGTCAGCGGGTCGGCCAGGCGCGAGCCGCTCAGGAGGCGGATCGCCGTGGCGATGGCCGCGTTGCCGAGTCGGTTCACCAGCGGGATGTTCGCGCGTCCCTCGCGGCGGGCGGCCGAGACGTAGTCGTGGTCGTCGAGGAGCTCCAGCACGCGCGGGATGGCCGTGGCCGGATAGGTGGCGTCCGCGTCCATGGTGACGATCCGATCCGCGCGCGCCGCGGCCACGCCGGTTCGCAGCGCGGCCCCCTTGCCGCGGTTGAGCGCGTGGCGGACGACCACCGCACCGGCCGCCAGTGCGACGTGCGCGGTGGCGTCGGTCGACGCATCGTCGACGAGGATGATCTCCAGTCCGTCGACGTCGACGGCAGCTACCGCCGCCAGGGTGGCGCGGACGCCGGCCTCCTCGTTGTAGGCGGGCAGGACGAGGGACGCGCGACGGCGGCCCGCAACATCTGGCACGGTGCTCCTCCGGACGGAGTCATTGTGGCGGCCGCGCAGGATGCGTGCCATCCGAGGCCTCCGCCGATCGTTGCGCCTCGGCCAGGATCCGAAGCGCGTCGGCGGGCCGCCGCGGGTCGAGCCCGCGCTCGGCCGTCGCGCGTCGCAGGCGATAGAGGACGGTGTTTCGATGCACGCCCAGGGCACGCGCGGCGGACGACACGCGCCCGTTGGCACGCGCCACGGCCAGGAGGGTGGCCATGACCGGATCCGCCGAAGCCGGGGGTTCGGCTGGCGGCGCCTTGGGCACCATCGGCGGCGCAGGCGCACGCGGTCGCCGCTCAGGCGGGGCCGAGCGGCGCAGGAGGGCGCGCAGCGTCGCGGTGACCGCGTCTGCGGCCACCTCGTCCACGGCGGCGAAGGGCAGGTCGTCGAAGAGCCAGTCGGTCGCGCCGGGCCGGACGCGGCGCTCGATCAGCCACAGCCCTTCCCGGGCGTGCCGGCCGGCGTGCGCCGGGTCGCCATCTCGCGCGGCGAGCAGGCGCGCGTGGAGCGCCGCGAAGCGCGCGGCCAGCGCGCGTCCGGCCCGCCGCGGGTGAAGGGTCAGCAGCTCGCCGTCCACCGACACCGCCACGCCCCGGTTGAGCCGGGCCGCCACCAGCCCGCCCGGCGTCCCCACCTCTGGCTCGGCCAGCGTGGACTCGGCGCAGGCCAGTCGCAGCTCGACCGCCACTCGTGTCAGCCAGGCACGCTCGTCGGCGAGGTAGGCAGTTGCAGCGTCGGCCAGCTCGGTGACCGTCCGCGTGCTGGCCAGCACGGGAATCGGCCCGGCGTTGAGCTCCGCGGTGGTGGCGGTCGGCGCTCCGGTGAGCAGGACCGCGGCCGGACGGAGGTCCTCGACCAGGGCGGCCGCCTGCTGCGGGTCGCCGGACACAAGGGCGGCCGCATCGGCCACCAGCAGGGCGCCATCCGACGCGGCCGGCAGGTGAGGTGGCGCCACGCGGGTGCGCGCCACGCCACGCACGGGGTGCTCGAGGCGCTCATTCGACCCGGAAACCAGGGTCGCATCCGGCGCAACCGCGCGCCAGACGTCGACGACGCTGCTCATCCTGCCCCGGCGGCGGCGGTCAGGTCGGCGACCAGGTCCTCAGCGTCCTCCAGGCCGATGGAGATGCGGACCATGCCCGGCGTCATGCCGGCCGCCTCGAGTTCGCGGTCGCTCAGCTGCCGATGCGACGACGAGGCAGGGTGGCTGCACAGCGTCTCCACGCTACCCAAGCTGGTGGCGTGGACCGCCACCTGGAGGCCGGCCAGGAACGCCTCGCCGGCGGCGCGCCCGCCCTGGAGGTCGATGCTCAGCATGCCGCCGGCCATCCCGTCTCGCAACACGCGGCGCGCCAGGTCGTGCTGCGGATGGCAATCCAGGCCGGGGTACAGGACGCTCGCCACGCCCGCGCTCCCCTCCAGCGCGCGGGCCACCGCCAGCGCCGTGGCCGAGTGGCGCTCCATCCGCAACGCCAGCGTCTTCAGCCCGCGCAGGGCCAGGAACGCCTCCAGCGGCGCGGCGTTGCCGCCGGCGTTGATGAGCACCTGCCGGGCCGCCGCCACCCGCTCGGCGTTTCCCAGCAGCGCGCCGCCGGTGATGTCCGAGTGGCCGCCGATGTACTTGGTGGTCGAATGCACGACCAGGTCGGCACCCTGCGACAGCGGCGTGGCGAGGTAGGGCGAGGCGAAGGTGTTGTCCACCGCCACGGCGACGCCCTGCGGGCGTGCGAGCTCGGCGATGGCCGCAACGTCGGCCATGGCGGTGGTCGGGTTGCTGATGGTCTCGAGCCAGACCAGCCGGGTGCGGTCGTCGATGGCGGCGGCCACAGCACCGGCGTCGGTCGTGTCCACCGCCCTGGCCTCGATGCCCGAGCGCGCCAGCACGGCGTGCGCAAGGCCGACCACGCCGCCGTACACCGCGCGCGGGATGAGGAGCGACTCTCCGGAGCGCACGGTGGAGAGGATCGCGGCGTGGACGGCCGCCATGCCCGAGCCGGTGACCAGGCATGCCTCGGCGCCCTCCAGCTCGGCGAGCGCCTCCTCGAGCGCCGCATGGGTCGGGTTCGAGTAGCGGGTGTACGAGTGGCCGGGCCGGGCGAACTCGAGCAGCTCGCCGAGCTCGGCTGCATCCGCCACCTCGAACGTGCTGGTCTGGTAGATGGGAACGTTGACCGGAGGCTGGGGCGCCGGCGGTACGCGGCTGGCGGCCTTGATCGCGCGCGTCGCGAAGCCGCTCGGCTCCGGGCGCCGGCTCACGACGCGACACGTGCCACGTGGCTGCCCTCGGTCGCAGTCGACTCGCCGACGATCCTGGCGACCACGGCCCGGATGGCGCGTAGCTTGGGGATCAGGATGTAACCCGCCTCCGAGAACGCGTCCACCCTCATGAAGCGCGGCGGTTGCAGGACGATGCGCTCCAGCTTGTCGAGGTCCGAATTCTCGATCGCCACGGCCAGGGCCTGGAACCGATTCTCGGGCACGTCGGTGGAGATCGTGTTCCTGACCGCATCCAGCAGGCCTGGCAGGGAGAGCATGAGGTTGCCGGCGGTGAGCTTCTCCGTCACGGCGGTCAACAGCTGTTGCTGGCGCTCGGCCCGCGTGAAATCGTTATCGCCCTCGCCCCGGCGTGAGCGCACGAAGCCGAGCGCCAGGTGGCCGTCGAGGTGGTGGCGCCCCGGCTCCAGGTGGAAGCCCTCGCGCTTGCCGAACTCGTTGAAGTACAGCCGGTCGTGGATCTCGCGCTCCACCGTGACGTCCACCCCGCCGATCGCGTCGACCGCCTGCTTGAATCCCAGCAGGTTGATGGCGGCGAAGTAGTGGATGCGGATGCCGAGCAGCTCGCCGATTGCCGCCTTGAGCGTCCCAACACCGCCGTCTCGGAACTCCTGCGGCCGCTCCGAGGCGTACGACATCAGCGAGTTGAGCTTGTTGTCGTACGTTCGGCCGCCCGGCAGTGGAACGCCGTACAGGTCGCGCGGGATGGAGATCATCGCCGAGCGTCCGTCGCGTGGATCGAGGCTGACGACGAGCATCGTGTCGGTCAGGCTGATCTCGCGATGGGGCAGCGAGTCGATGCCGACCAGGAGGATGTTGACTCGCTCGCCGAGCCGCATGTCCGGCTGGTCGGACGGCTCGGGCAACGTCGTGCCGCCCAGCCCCCCGCCGCCGAACCTGCCAGAGCCCTCGCGCGAGACCGCGCCGAGGGTGTCGATGGCCTTGATCGCCCAGTACGCGGGCACCAGGTGCATGCCAACCGTCGCGACGAGGAGCAGCCCGGTGACCCAGCTCGTCCAGTGGCGTGGCGTGATCGGGGAGCGCCAGCCGTGCGCCTGCCCGATCGCCACCAGCCGCCAGCCGAGCAGCGCGGCGTCCAGGACGATGATTCCCACCAGGAACCCGCTGTCGAGGAGCTTGGAGAGGAGCCCGTCCTGGGAGGTCGATACCGCCAGGCCCACGATGGCGACGAGGACCAGGACCGGAAGGGCCAGCAGCCCGGCCAGCTGGCGCTGACCGTTGTACGCCTGGCCCAGGCCCGGGAACAGGAACGACAGAAAGGCGGCCAGCGACGAGCGCGGATCGGGCCCATGCGCGGGATGGGTCGCCACGGTCATGGCAGGCTCACCATCCGGCAATGGTGCCATAGGGCGCCCGACGCCGAATCTGTAGCATCAGTTCCATGCAGCGACCCGATTGGTTGCGGCTCTCCTGGCCGCCGACGCGGCAGGTTGGCGGCATCGTGGGGACCGTCGTCGCCGGCGCCGTGCTGCTGGGCGCCTCGCTGATCGGCACCCCGGACGAGCGGCCGGCAGCCAGCGTCCCGTCGCCCACGGCGAGCCCGACGGCCACCCCGTCGCCGACCGCTACACCGGAGCCGACGTCGTCGCCCACTCCGACCGCCACGCCCGAGCCGACCCCCGAACCGGAGCTGGCCTGCCCGCTCAACGGCCTGCCGATCCCCGATCGCCGGCTGCTGCGAGACCCGGCGCTGGCCGTGCAGATCGAGAACCATCCGCAGGCGCGACCGGCGCGCAACCTCGGCCGAGCTGACATGGTGGTGGAGGCCACCGTCGAGGGCGACGTGACGCGCTACACCGGCATCTACCTGTGTCGCCAGTTCGGCGGGCTGGCCGGCCCGGTTCGTTCGGGGCGCTACTACCTGATCGACCTGTGGCGGGACGTTCGGGTCCTGCCGTACATGTTCGGTGCCGGGGCTGAGACGGTGCGCCGCTACAACCGAGCCGGCATGCCCTTCGTCAACGGCATCAGTGGTCGCTGGCCGTACTTCCAGCGCTTTGGCAACGCCCCCGCACCGCACAACCTGTACACCGACATCGGCACCGTGCGCGACGCCTTCCGGACCGACCCAAGGCTGCGCGAACGCGTGCGGGAGGTCGGCCGCCTGCGTCCGCCCTTCCGCTTCGGCCGTGAGCCGCTGCCACGCGGCCGGCCCGTGCGTCACGTGGAGATCTGGACCAACAGCTACTGGCACTTCGGCTGGACCTGGGACAGCCGCCAACGACGCTGGGAGCGCTCCGAGGCGGGCGTTCGGCACGTCGATGCGGGCACGGGCGAGGTGCTCAACGCTCGGTCGATCGTCGTGCAGCTGGTGCGCGAGACGGTCGTGCGTCTATCCACCGACCCGGGCGGGTTCCCGCGAAGGTATCACCACCTGGTGGGCGAGGGCCGCGGGGTGCTGTACGTGGACGGCAAGGCCATCCAGCTGCGCTGGTCCAGGCCGACCGCCCGCGATCGAACGATCTGGCGCTTCTCCGAGACGGGCAAGCGCGTGACGCTGCCGCCCGGGGTGGTCTGGTGGGAGATCATGCCGAACTACGCGCGGGTACTCGAAACGCCGCGCTAGGTCAGTCCCCGTTTCGCCGGCCGGGCGACAGGAAGGCGTCCATCGCGCGCCGGATCTGGTGGTCGGGATCCATGTTGCGCTGCGCCGCGGCGATCTGGCGTCGAACCTCGCTGGGATCCGGCTCCTCCTCGCCGCTCTCCTGCGGTCCCCCGTGAGCCGCGGCGCCGGCGGCGACCGGCTCCTCGGCGTCCATGACTCCGACGCCCGTCCCCGCCGCAACCGGCACGGGGGCCGGGACTGAAGGACCCTCCGCTGCGTCCAGCGCTTCCACGGCCGGCGCTGACGGCGGGGCCGGCGCTTCAGGCTGGATCGGCGTGACGGTCGCCGGCTGCCCCGACTCCTCGATGGACACCGCCGTCACGCGAGCCGGCTCCACGGCCACCGCTGCCGGCTCCTCGGGCGGCCGATAGGCAAGCCTGCGCGGCCGCGGGTTGCCCGAGATCTGGTTCTTTCCCAGCGACTTGGCCTGGTACATGGCGCGGTCGGCGGCGATCATCAGCTCATCGGCGCTGGTGCCGTCCTCGGGGCAGGAGACCAGGCCGATGCTGACGCTGGTGGGCAGCTCGGTCCCGGTCGCCAGGCCGGCGTCCTCGGCCCCCGCGCGAATCTTCTCGGCCACCACGAAGGCGCCGACGAAATCGGTCTCCGGCAGCAGGACCATGAACTCGTCGCCGTGGATGCGGTACGCGGTGTCCAGGTTGCGGATCGAGCCGCGGATGACCTCGCCCAGCGCGCGCAGCACCTCGTCGCCGCGGTGGTGCCCGTACGAGTCGTTCACCGCCTTGAGGCCATCGAGGTCGATCATCAGCAGGCAGAAGCCGCGCTCGCTGCGTCGCGTGCGCTGGACCTCCTGCTCCAGCATCGGGTACAGCTGGCTGCTGTTGAAGAGCGCCGTCAGCGGATCGATGCGCGACATTCGCTCCACCGCGGAGCGCATCTCCCTCTCGGCGGAAGCGAAGACGCTGGCCAGGTAGGCCAGCAGCCAGATGGAGCCGATGGTCAGGCCGAACCGCAGCAGATCGTCGTTGCCGTACTGCGGGCGGGCGGGATCGATCCACAGCACGCCCAGGAAGGCCAGCGTGGCTGCCGCCGCGACGATCAGGGCGCTGGCCCGCGAGCCGGCCAGGGCCACCGCCACCGCCACCAGCGCCAGCGCGTAGGCGAACGGGGACGACCCGAAGCCGGTCAGGGTTAGCAGCGCCGAGATGATGGCCAGCGCGGCGACGACTTCCAGCGCCGCCACCGCTCGCGTCCGCGCGCGTGCCGGCAACAGGTCGTGAACCAGCACCACCACGCCCACGCCGGCCGCCGCCAGCAGGGCGATGGCCGGTCGCGTGGCGGCGAAGGCGTCGGTCACCACCACGCCGATCAGCACCAGCGCGATGGAGACCCACCACAGGACTCGCACAGCGGTCTCGTAGGGGGTGGCGACCAGTGCCTCGGCATCCGCGGGGGCAAGCTCGTACTTGTCAGGTGCCGCCTCGCGCCGCGCCGCGGCACGCGCCCGATCCTGGTCCGCGGACTGCCGCCGGCGGGCAGCCGCCAGCAGCGCGCCGATGCCGAGCAGGGCGGCTACGGCAGCGGTGACGACGATGAAGATCTGGTCGGCGGTCAAGGCCTTCTCGATTGGGGTCGGGCAACGTGGGGCGGCCGGATCCGCTCCCCCCGTACGACTGGGGTAAGTCTATGGTCCCGGTCGCCGGTGGCGCAAAGGTACCTGCCCACCTAACCCAACCGCACCGCCCGGCCCGATGCGTCCGGTCACCACAATCAGCGGTGGATGGAGGTCACGGCCTGGCGAGGAGCACGGCAAATGCGCCGGCGACCGCGGACACGGCCCATAGCACGAACACGGCGGCCCGCGTGGAGAGCCCGAGCCCAACCAGCTGGTGGTGGATGTGGCGCTTGTCGGGCGCGAAGATCGGCACGCCGCGCGCCAGCCGGCGGATGATCGCCCAGGCCATGTCGACCAGAGGCAGCGCCAGAACGAGCATGGGCGCCCAGGGCGTCACCTGAGTCGTGAGCTGCGTGAGGCTGACGGCGACCGCGGCCAGCAGGAAGCCCAGGAGCATCGCCCCCGAGTCGCCCATGATGATCGAGGCGGGAGGCACGTTGTAGCGTAGAAAGCCGATGACGCCGCCCGCGCCGGCGGCGATCGCCACCACCGCGGCATCCGAGCGCCCGACGCCGATGGTCATCCCGAAGAAGGCCACCATTGCGATCAGCGCCGTACCGGGGGCGAGCCCATCCAGGCCATCGATCAGGTTGATGGCGTTGACCACCGCCACGAACCAGGCGACCGTGAGCAGGAGCGACCAGGGCCCGAGCTCCACGACGCCCCAGGGACCGTGCATGCGGTCGATGGACAGGCCCAGGCCATAGGCCACGAGCGCCACGAGGACCTGCGCGCCCAGCTTCACTCGGGCGCGCATGCCCTGCAGGTCGTCCAGCAGGCCGACGCCGGCGATCAACGCGACGCCCACCAGGATGGCGGGAAGGTGTCCGGACGCGAGCTCCAACCGGTGGCCGATGAACCGCGCCGCGACCAGCCCGGCCGCTACACCGAGGTAGAACGCCGCGGCGATAGCCACCCCGCCGAGCCGCGGGAGTGCCCTGTTGTGCACCTTGCGCTCCTCGGGCACGTCGAGCAGCCCCGCGCCGTGGGCGGCATCGCGGACCATCGGCGTCAGGAACCAAGCGCCGAGCAGTGCCGATACGAAGGCGGCTACGGAGATGACCATCGGCTGGGGCGAGGTCCTTCGGTGGACGGTTGGGCCCGTGGTCGGGGCGGCCGGATTTGAACCGGCGGCCTCCTGCTCCCAAAGCAGGTGCGCTACCAGGCTGCGCTACGCCCCGATTGGCCTGAGGCTATCACAGGCGGCCGCTCGGGCCGGTCCTGCGCTGCCGGGCGGCGAGCCCCTCGACGATGGCTACGTAGCGGCGCGCCTGCTCCTCCCAGGCATAGGCAGCCGCCTGCCGCCGGGCCTCGGCGCCGAGGGCCGCGGCGCGCTGCGGATCGGCCGCCAGCTCGGCGATGGCAGCTGCCAGAGCCGCCGGGTCGCCGCCCGGCACGTAGCGGATGGCCTCATCGGTGAAGTGGGCGCGGAAGGTTCGCAGGTCGCTGGCCACCACGGGCACGCCCATGGCCGCGAACTCGAGCAGCTTGGTCGACAGCGAGTACTGGAGGTAGCGCTCAGGGCGCGAGGGCACCAGGCCGATGTCCGAGCCGGCAAGCACGGCGGGCAGCGCGTCGATCGGTACCCTGCCGTGCAGGTGCACCCGGTCCGCCGTGCCCGTGCGGGCGATGGCGGCCACGACGTCACGGCGGAAGGGACCGTCGCCGAAGACGTCGAGCCGGTGGGGCAGCACTCCCGGGTCCAGCCGGGCGAGCGCCTCGACCGCCACGTCCAGCCCATAGATGCGCTGCAGGTTGGAGTGGTGCACCAGGCGCAGCTCGCCGTCCTCCATGAAGCTGCGCCGCCGGTGCGCGGCAGCGTCGAAGAGGCGCGTGTCGGCCGAGTTCATGACCACGTCGATCTTGTCGGGCGGCACGCCGCGCTCGATCGAGAGGCGCCGGAGCGGCTCGTGAACGGTGATGATCGCGTCCGCGACCGCGGCGGCTCCGCGCGCCGAGCCGGTGACGAGCGGGTGCAGCGGGCGAAGCAGCGGGTGCGCGAACCGGTCCCGAAAGAACTCCGGCATGTCCTCGTGCAGGTCGAGCAGCAGCGGGACGCCGGCCAGCTTGACGGGGAGCGCGGCGAAGGCCAGGAAGTCCGGCACCGTCGCCACCTGCGCCACTGCATAGCGGCGTCGACGATGCTCGCGCGCCAGCCGCACCGCGGCCAGGGCGGCGAAAGCCAGGTACTCGGCCATGTGGCCGGCGAAGCCGGTGAAGCTTCGGTTCACCGGCAGCCGCACGACGCGCATCGCACCATCCCGCTCCTCCGCCGGCTCGCCGGGCTGGCGCAGCGCGAACACGTCCACCTGGTGCCCGGCGTCGATCAGGGCGTCGCTCTGCCGCCGGACCCGCGCGTCGCCTGGGTAGATGGCGTGGACCGCCAGGGCCACGCGGGTCACGGCGCCTTCGCCTCGTTCCAGAGCGCGTCCTTGTCCCGCGGCGATAGCTCGGCCAGCACCTTGCCGCGCGATGAGGCCAGCGCCTCGGCGCGCTGGTAGCGATCGATCCAGCGCCGGTTGGCCGCGCGCAGCGCCTCCTCGGGGTCCAGCTTGAGCCAGCGCGCCAGGTTGACGATCGCGAACAGGACGTCGCCCAGCTCGTGCAGCCGCTCATGGCTGGCGGCGTCACCGGCGGCGTCCCCTTTGGCGGCGGCCGCCTCGTGTAGCTCTGACAGCTCCTCGGCGACCTTGTCCCAGACGCCCTCCACCGCGGGCCAGTCCCAGCCGATCGAGGCGGCGCGCTCCTGGATCTCGCGGCTGGCCGGCAGCGCGGGAAGGGCGCGCGCGATGCCGGCGAATGGCGAGCTGGAGGCGCCGGCATCGGTCCGCTCTCCCGCCTTGATGGACTCCCAATTGCGCAGCACCTCGGCCGCATCGCGGACCTCGACGTCGCCGAATACGTGCGGATGGCGGCGGACGATCTTGGCCCCCAGCGTCCGGTACACGTCGGTGAGGTCGAACGAGCCCTCCTCCGCCGCGAGCTGCGCGTGGAGGACGACCTGCAGGAACAGGTCGCCCAGCTCCTCCGCCAGGTCGGCGGGCGTCCCTCGCTCGATGGCGTCCACCGTCTCGTAGGCCTCCTCCAGCACGAACGGCCGCAGCGTGGCGTGCGTCTGGCGGCGGTCCCACGGGCAGCCGTCGGGCGCGCGCAGGCGCGCCGAGATGGCGGCCATGCCGTGCGGCGAGGCGAGGTTGTCGAGCGGAGGAAGCGCCGGAACCAGCCACGCCGACGCCGCCAGCTCGGCGTCGGTCAGCGAATCGAGCGGGCGCGCATCGCCATCGGGCAGTGACCGCACGCGGTGGGCGGCCGGATACAGCGCGAGCAGGACGCCATGGCCGGTGCGCCGGGCGTGCCTGCCGGGCAGGACGGACGCTTCCCGGGCGTGGCCCCGACCGGTGGCCGGCAGAACCAGCAGTGGAAGGCCCGGGTCCAGGGGGACCGCCGCCAGCCGCTCGGCGCCGACCAGCTGCACGCCCTCGGCGGCCTCGAGGCCGGCCACCCGCAGCAGGTCGTCGACGCGGGCGGCGGACGAACCCATGCGTCGGCTCAGGGCAGGACCGGCGTCGTCCCGTCGCCCCCGCCGTCTTGCGGCTCGACCGGCGCCAGGGCGGGGTCGACCCACACGCCGGCCTGGTCCTGGAGCTCCACCAGCCAGCGGCTGAACCCGCTGTTGGCGACCTCCTCGCGCCGGTCCGCCGGCACGAACCTGGCCTCCGAGCTGGCAATCAGCTTGAAGATGTACAGCCCGTCCTCACCCTCCACGACCTGCGAGACCTGCCCCGGTTCGGTGAGGCCGAAGATGGCCTCCTGGCGTACCGCCTCGAACTGGTAGGGCAGGACCCAGCCCAGGTCGCCGCCCTCCGCCGCGGTCACCGGGTCCTCGCTGTAGTCGCGCGCCACGCGCTCGAACGAATCGGGGTCCTCCTCAAGGTCGACCACGAGACGATTGGCTAGCTCGGCCGGGCTCACGCGGCGATCGGTGACCTCGATGACGTGGTATCCGAACTCGCTGCGCACCGGCTCGCTCAGCTCGCCGACCTGCAGGCCGCGCACCGCTTCGGCGAAGGCCGCCACGAACTGCGTGTCGAGCGTGGCCGGGTCATGCCAGCCGAGCGAGCCGCCACGGGTCCGCGAGCCCGCGTCGTCGCTGCGTCGAGCCAGCGCGTACCAGTCGGCATCGGGCCGTTGCGCGGCCTCGCGCAGCTCCATCGCGCGCTCCCGCGCCGCTCGCCACTGCTGTGGAGTGGCCCCCGACTGGTCCTCCTCGCCGGGGAGCGGCTGCGCCAGCAGGTGCCGGATCTGGACCTGGGGATTTGGCAGCGCGGGTTCGCCCTCGACCGCGATGTGGATCTGGGCCACGTGGCGCTGAGGCGCGTAGCGCCCGATGACGACGTCGCGGAAGTAGTCCTGGAACTGGCCCTGGAGCAGCTCCTGCCGCACGTAGGCGCGGTAGTCCTGGTCGGTGGCGCCGGCAGCGCGCAGGAACTCCTCCAGGTTCTCGTTCGGCCCTGCCGGGCGGCGGTCGTCGACGCGCAGCAGGTACCAGCCCCGGTCGCTGCGGAGCGGGCCCAGCACCTCGCCCGGAGCCGCCTCGCCCGCGGCCGCGAAGTACTCGCCGAAGCCGCTGTCGTCGGCGGCGACCCAGCCCACGACGCCTCGGGTCTGGGCGCTCGAGTCGTCGCTGTGCTCGCTGGCCAGCGTGGCCCAATCGGCCCCCCCGTCCAGCTGGGCCTTGAGCTGCTCGACCTCCGCACGCGCCGCCTGCCAGTCCTGCTCGGTCGGTTCGGCGTCCTCTGGGGCGTCCTCGGCGACCTGCGGCTGGACCAGGATGAGCGAGAGCTTGACGCGCTCGGGCAGCGTGCGCCGCTCCTGGAGCTCCGCGTCGATCGCCTGCTCATCGACGCTGACCCCGAAATCGTCGGCGTTGGCCTCCATCACGAGGCCGGTCACCAGCGAGTCGGAGGCGACCTCCTCGATCGAGGAGATGGCCGTCTGCAGCTGCTGGATCTGGGACTGGATGACCTGGTCCCGAACCCCGCCCAGCTGCGACTGGAGGTCCACCAGGCGGGCCGTCAGCTCGGCCGCGATGAGATCGGTGCGCCGGGCCAGGTCCGAGCGGTCCACCGCGATGCCCTGGACGAGGGCCACCTGCCGCAGGTTGTCGTTGTAGAACGAGCTCCAGGCCACCGCCCCGAAGATGCCCACCGCCACCGCGATGGCCAGCGCGAACCCCGCCACGATCAGCTGCTGGCTGCGCAGCTCGTCCTGCCAGCGCGGCCGATGCTTCCGGTCGAGGACCGGTCGGTTACGGAACGACATGCTCGGTGTGGGATTCTCCGCAGGGCGCGGCGCTGGGCCGGTCGGACGGTGGGCGACGCCGAATCCTAGCCGATGCCTCCCGGCCCCGCCACCGGGCGCCGATCGGGCTAGCCGCAGCGCAGCAGCGCGTCGGCGATGGCGCCCAGGCGCAGGCGAACGACCAGGAGCAGCGCCTCGACCACGATGGCGGCGCTCATCTTGGACCTGCCGGCGACGCGCTCGCGGAAGGTGATGGGCACCTCGCGGATGGCCGCCCCCCGACGATGCGCCCACCAGGTGGTCTCGATCTGGAAGCCATAGCCGCTGGCGCTCGCCTCCCGCAGCCGGATCGCCTCGAGCAGCTCGCGTCGCCAGGCCTTGAATCCGCCGGTCAGGTCGTGGTACGGCAGCAGCAGCACGACGCGGGCGAAGAGCGTGCCCGCCTGGCTGATGAGCCGGCGGCGCAGCGGCCACCCAACGGTGTCGCCGCCGGGGACGTAGCGCGCGCCGAGCACCAGGTCGGCGTTGGCCATCAGCGGCGTCAGCAGGCGCGGCAGGTCGCCTGGGTCGTGGCTGAAGTCGGCGTCCATCTGGACCACCGCCCGGGTGTCCGGCTGGTCCAGCACCCAGCGGAACCCGTCGCGGTACGCGACCCCGAGGCCCTCCTTGCAGGCGCGGTGCAGGACGTGGATGCGCGGCTCGGAGGCGGCAAGCGTATCGGCCAGCGTGCCGGTGCCGTCCGGTGAGGCGTCGTCCACGACCAGGACGCGAGAGGACGGCAGGCTCCGGAGGATGGCGGCCGCCATCGGCTCGAGGTTGTCCCGCTCGTTGTAGGTCGGCAGCACGACCCACACCCCGCGACCGGCCGCCAGCCCGACCTGCGGCGCGTGCGCCTCAGCGCCCGATGCCGACATACCTCACGCCCTCCGCCGTCCATGCCTCTGGGGCCAGGGCGTTCCGCCCGTCGACCACCAGCTCAAGTCCCGGGATGTCGCTTGGCCGCAGCTCGCGGTAGGCGCGGTGCGCGGCCTGGAGCACGGCCACCCGGACCGGCTCGCGGGCCTCGGGGCGCCACGGCTCGAAGCCGCGCGCGCGAAGGTCACCACCGTCGAAGTACGGGTCGTGCGCCAGCACGCGCGCGCCGGCGGCGCCGAGCTCATCGGCCAGCGGGTACGCGGCGCTGAACGCATCCTCGCGTACGTCGCCGCGGTAGGCGATGCCGAGCAGCAGCACCGCCACGTCGCGCAGCGTTCCGAGCGCGTCGAGCAGGCGCTGCACCGTCCAGCGCGGCATGCCGTCGTTGACGTCGCGCGCCAGCCGCGGGAGGTCGAGCCCGGGGTCGGCGCGGATCAGGAAGTGGGGGTACACCGGGATGCAATGGCCACCCACACCGACGCCCGGCTGGTGGAGGTGCGAGTACGGCTGCGAGTTCGCCGCCTCGATGACCTCGGTGACGTCCAGCCCGCGCCGAGCGGCGAACTGCGCCAGCTCGTTGGCGAGAGCGATGTTGACGTCGCGGTACGTCGTCTCGGCCAGCTTCGTCATCTCCGCCGCCTCCGCGCCGGACAGGGCGCGGACCTCAGTGCCCGGCTCGAGCACCGCGCGGTAGAAGGCGACCGCGCGGCGCGTCGCCTCCTCGCTGGTGCCACCCACGACCTTCGGGTAGCGACGCAGGTCGTCCAGGACGCGGCCGACCAGCACCCGCTCCGGTGAGAAGGCAACGAAGAAGTCGCGGTCCGGCGCCAGCCCGCTCCCCGCCGCCAGCATGGGCATCAGCCGGTCGCGGGTCGTACCCACCGGCAGGGTCGTCTCGTAGACGACCAGGCTTCCCGGCTGCAGGCCGGTCGCCACGTCACGCGTGGCGGCGTCGATGGGCCCATAGTCGACCCGCCGCTCGGCGTCGACCACGACCGGCACGATGACCACCACGGCGTCCGCCTGGCCGACTCCCTCGCGGTCGTCTGCCGTCGCCCGCAGGCGACCGGCGGCCACCAGCGGCGGCACGCGCTCCACCACGGCCGGCTCGTCCGCGTGGGGCGACTCCCCGCGGTTGACGGCGTCGACCACGCGGGCATCGATGTCGCAGCCGATGACCTCGTGCCCACGTGACGAGTACTGAACCGCCAGGGGCAGGCCGATGTGGCCCAGCCCAATGACGGCGATCCTCACGCCACCATGCCCCGCAGCTCGGCGCCGGCGATAGCCAGGCCGCGGTTGGCCGATTCGACCATGGCGCGCGCCAGCAGCAGGGCAACCATGGCCTCGCGCGGGTCGACAGGTGGCGGTCCGCCGTCGCGCACGGCTGCCGCGAAGGCCTCCAGCTCGACCACCAGCGGCTCACGCCGCTCGACGCCGCGCGACACGGCGACGCCCTCGCCGAGCGGAACGTCGCCGGTCTCGGGGTAGAAGAGGAGCTCCTGGGTGAGGTAGTCGGCCGAGTACATCCCCGCCTCGCCGATGACCCGCAGGCGTCGGACCTTGGTGGGCGTCAGCCAGTTAATGTCCAGCAGCCCCAGCGCGCCGTTCTCGAACTTGACCGTTCCCACGAAGAGGTCCTCGTGCTCGGTGTGGATGCGCTGTTCCGTCTCGCCGTAGACGCGGACCGCCTCCGAGTTGAGCAGGAAACGCATGACGTCGATGTCGTGCGGCGCCAGGTCGACCACCACGCCCACGTCGCGGATGCGGGCCGGGAACGGGCCCAGGCGCGTGGCGTGGAGCTGAAAGACGCGCCCCAGCTCCCCGGTGCCCAGGCGCCGGCGCAGCTCGCGGATGGCGGGGTTGAAGCGCTCGATGTGGCCCACGCTGAGGATGCGCCCCGCGTCAACGGCGGCGCGCATCATCGCCTCCGCCTCGTCTCGGCTGGCGGCGATGGGCTTCTCCACCAGGACGTGGGCGCCGGCGTCGAGCGCGGCCAGCACCAGCGGCAGGTGCAGCGTGGTCGGCGCCGCCACGCTGACCAGCTCCGGCGACTCCTCGGCCAGCATGACCGACGCGTCGCGATAGGCGTGGGCCCGGCGCCTGTGGGTCGCCTGGCGCAAGGCCGACTCGCTGGGGTCGGCGACGGCTACCAGCTCCACCCCCGCCACGTCGTCGTCCCAGACGCGGACGTGGTTGCGGCCCATCATGCCCAGGCCGATCACCGCGGCGCGCAGCGGACGACCGGTGCGGTCCGTCATCGCTGCGCCCCAGGCTCGGCCGCGGCGAGCTCCTCGGCGACCTCGTTCACCGCGGCGATGACCGTGCTCACCTCGTCGTCGCTGAGCGAGGGGTGGACCGGGATGGACAGCACCTCTTCGGCCAGCCGCTCGCTCACCGGGAAGCGCAGCTCGCCGTAGCCCATCGCCACGAACGGCTTCTGGCGGTGGACCGGGATGGGGTAGTAGACGCCCGTGCCGATCCCGCGCTGACCGAGACGATGGACGAACTCGTCGCGGCGAGGGACGCGGAGGGTGTACTGGTGATAGGCGTGCGTCACCCCGGCGCGCGCCGCCGGGGTGGAGACTGCGCGCAGCTCGGCGTCGTAGCGGGCGGCGATTTCCCGACGGCGGCGGTTGTAGGCCTCCAGCTTCGAGAGCTGCGCCAGCCCGATTGCGGCGTGCACGTCGGTCATGCGGAAGTTGTAGCCCAGCAGGTCATGCTGGTAGCGGACCCGGCTGCCGTGCTCGCGCAGCAGGCGCGCCCGCTCCGCCAGCCCGGCATCGGCGGTGGTGAGCATGCCGCCCTCGGCGCTGGTCATGTTCTTGGTGGGGTAGAAGCTGAAGCAGCCCGCGGCACCCCAGCTGCCGGCACGTCGGTCCCCGACCGCAGCCCCGTGGGCCTGCGCCGCGTCCTCCAGCAGGGCCAGGCCGTGTCGCTCGGCGATCGCGTCCAGCGCCGGCAGGTCGGCCGGCTGCCCGTAGAGGCTGACCGGCATGATGGCGCGCGTGCGCGGCGTGATGGCCGCCTCCACCTGCTCCACGTCCATGCCAAAGTCGCGGGCGTCGACGTCCACGAAGGCCGGCCGGGCGCCGGCGTGGACGATGCTGGCCGCGCTGGCGATGAAGGTGAACGGCACGGTGATCACCTCGTCACCCGGGCCCACGCCCGCTGCCAGCAGCGCCAGATGCAGGGCGGTGGTGCCCGAGCTGGTGGCCACCGCATGGGGGACGCCGACGTACGCTGCGAACGCGTCCTCCAGCCTGCGCACCCTCGGCCCCTGGGCCAGCATGCCGGACTCGAGGGCCGCCCACACCTCGCGCCTCTCTTCCTCGCCCATCTGCGGGCGGGCGATGGGGATCACGCCCCGGCCCCACGTCCGCGATCGAGGTCCTCGAGCGCGGCGACCACCCGCTCGGCGCTGCGCCCGTCGCCGAAGAGAGCCGGTCGCGGCCGGGTACGGTCCATGAATGCGGCGTCGGCCAGCAGCCGGCCGACGAGCGCCGGATCCGACCCTGCCAGGCGGTTCCAGCCGGCCTCCAGCGTCTCGGTCCACTCCGTCTCCGCCCGCAGGGTGATGCACGGCACGCCGGCCCACCCGACGTCGAGCCTGGCGTGGGCCGTGCTGGCCGAGAGCGCGCTGCGGGACGGCCTGACGATCACCGGGTA
>DATADC010000143.1:0-4320 GCA_036258735.1 Candidatus Limnocylindria bacterium | reverse complement strand
GAATTGCGCCGCGCCGTCGTCCACGTGGTGCCCGCCACCTTCGCGTTACTCCCGGCCAACGTCGTCGCCACGGTCCGCGTCGCACTCGTGGCCGAGGCCACGCTATCCTTCCTGGGGCTTGGCGATCCGGCCGTGAAGAGCTGGGGCACGATGCTCGGCTGGGCGTTCGCCTACCCGCTGCTGTTCGCCAGCGGCGCGTGGCTCTGGTGGGCGCTGCCGCCGGCGGTCGCGATCGCCCTCGTGCTGGTGGCGACGACCCTGCTGGCAGCCGAGCCGGCAGCCGGCGTCGCCACCGTTCACGTACAATACCGGAAGGGTCGGGGAGGATGGTCGCGCAGCGTAACGAAGCGATCGCCGAGATACACGTCGTCTGGGTCACGGCCGGTCTCGGGTGCGACGGAGACACGATCGCCATGACCGCTGCCACCCAGCCGAGCATCGAGGATCTGCTGCTGGGTGCCTTGCCCGGCATCCCGAAGGTGCACTTGCATAATCCCTTGCTCGCCTACGAGGTCGGCGACGACTTCGTGCGCGTCATGCACCGCGCCGCTGCCGGGGAGCTCGAACACTCCATCCTCGTGGTCGAAGGATCCATCCCGAACGAGCAGAACAAGGCCGAGGGCTACTGGGCGGCCATCGGCACCGACGAGGCGACCGGCCAGCCGATCACGACCTGCGAGTGGATCGATCGGCTCGCGCCGCGGGCCTGGGCGGTGATGGGCGCCGGCACCTGCGCGACGTACGGCGGGATCCATGCCATGGTGGGCAACCCCACGGGCTGCATGGGCTTACCCGACTACCTCGGCTGGTCATGGCAGTCATGGGCCGGTATCCCGATTGTCTGCCTGCCCGGCTGTCCCATCCAGCCCGACAACTTCATGGAGGCGCTGCACTACCTGCTCCGCCAGGCGGCCGGCAACGCGCCGATGATTCCGCTGGACGACAAGCTGCGGCCGGTGTGGCTCTTCTCCGAGACGGTGCACGAGGGGTGCGATCGCGGCGGCTACTACGAGCAGGCCGACTTCACCTCGGCGTACGGGGAGAAGTCGTGCATCGTGAAGCTCGGCTGCTGGGGCCCGGTGGTGCAGTGCAACGTCGCTAAGCGCGGCTGGATGAACGGGGTGGGCGGCTGCCCGAACGTCGGCGGAGTGTGCATCGGCTGCACCATGCCCGGCTTCGCGGACAAGTTCATGCCTTTCATGGACGAGCCACCGGGCGCGCACATGACCACGGCAGCCATCGAGGTCTACGGCAGGACGGTGCGGTCGCTCCGCCAGTTCACGCTGGCCTCCATGAACCGTGAGCCCAAGCGCCCAGCCCGGCGCGACGGGCCACCGGAGGCCGCATCTTCCGGCACTGAGCCCACGTAGTGGGGGCGGGATGTCGAACGGCGAAGGTGGCCCCTCCCTCGTAGAGAGGTCGTGGGACCCGATCACCAGGATCATCGGGAGTCTTGGGATTCATACGAAGATCGACTTCGCGAACAGGGTGGTCGCGGAGTGCCGCACCACGTCGTCGATCTTCCGCGGCTACAGCGTGTTCATGCGCGGCAAGGACCCGCGCGACGCCCACTTCATCACCAGCCGGATCTGCGGCATCTGCGGCGACAACCACGCCACTTGCGCCGTCTACGCCCAGAACATGGCCTTCGGCGTGAACCCACCACCGCTCGCCGACTGGATCATCAACTGCGGCGAAGCGGCCGAGTACATGTTCGACCACAACCTCTTCCAGGATAACCTGGTCGGCGTGGACTTCTGCGAGCAGATGGTGGGCGAGACGAATCCGAGCGTCCTGGCCCGGGCCGCACGCACCGCCGCGCCCCACGCGGAGTGGCACGGCTACCGCACGATCGCGGACATCATGCGCGCGCTCAACCCGTTCTCCGGCGCCCTCTACCGCGAGGCGCTGCAGATGAGTCGCCTGGCCCGCGAGATGTTCTGCTTGATGGAGGGCCGGCACGTCCACCCGTCGACGCTCTACCCGGGCGGCGTCGGCACCGTGGCCAGCGTGCAGCTGTTCAACGAGTACGTCGTGCGGCTGATGAAGTACGTCGAGTTCGCGAAGCGGATGGTGCCGCTGCACGACGACCTGTTCGACTTCTTCTACGAGGCGCTGCCGGGCTACGAGGCCGTCGGCCGGCGGCGCGTGCTGCTCCTGTGCATGGGCGCGTTCCAGGACCCCGACGCGTGCGACTACCGCTACGAGACGATGACCGACTGGGGCCGCCGCATGCACGTGACGCCGGGAATCGTGGTGGACGGCGACCTCATCACCACCGACCTGGTGGAGATCAATCTGGGCATGCGCATCCTGCTCGGCAGCTCGTTCTACGACGACTGGCAGGACCAGACCACGTTCGTGGAAGCCGATCCGCTCGGCAACCCGGTCGACCAGCGCCACCCGTGGAACCAGACCACCCTCCCCAGGCCGCAGAAGCGCGACTTCGCCAGCCGGTACACGTGGGTGATGTCCCCGCGGTGGCTCGACAAGCGCACCCAGTCGTTGCTCGCGCTCGACACCGGCGGGGGGCCGTTGGCCCGCCTCTGGGCCACCGCGCTGGCCGGCAGCGTCGATATGGGCTACGTGAAGGCGACGGGGCGCAGCGTCAAGATCAGCCTGCCCAGGACCGCCAACCTACCCGAGGCCGAGCTCGAGTGGACGATCCCCCGCTGGGCGAACACGCTGGAGCGGAACCGGGCGCGCTCCTACTTCCAGGCCTACGCCGCGGCCGCGGCGCTCTATTTCGCCGAAAAGGGTCTGCAGGAGGTCTACGCCGGCCGCACCGCCACCTGGACCGCGTTCTCGGTTCCGGAGCAGGCCATCGGGTGCGGCTTCCACGAAGCCGTCCGCGGCGGATTGTCTCACCACATGGTCATCCGCGACGGCAAGATCGCCAACTACCACCCCTATCCGCCGACGGCGTGGAACGCCAGCCCGCGCGACACGTTCGGCGTCCCCGGACCGTACGAAGACGCGATCCAGAATACTCCGCTGTTCGAAGAGAACGGGCCGGAGACGTTCAAGGGCATCGACATCATGCGCACGGTCCGCAGCTTCGACCCCTGCCTCCCCTGCGGCGTGCATATGTACCTGGGAGACGGCAGGTTGCTGGAGGTGCGGCATTCCCCTGCCTTCGGAACAGGCTGAACCGCCCACGAATTTCGAGGAGGGGCTGGCGACCATCCTCGAGCTCGTCAGGCGTAGCGCCCCGCCGGACACGCGGGCCGCGGCTCCGCTCAGCGCGCCGCAGCAAGCGAGGGATGGCCGGGGCCGCTCGGAAAGGGAACAGGCGCAGAGTCCGCTCGCGGAAGCCCGCTACCGGGCGCTGATCGAACAGATCCCGGCCGTGTCCTTCTTCGCCTCCGTCGCCGGAGGGCAGAACGAGATCTACGTCAGCCCGCAGATCGAGGCCCTTTTGGGATTCAGCCAGGAGGAGTGGATCAACGAGCCGGTCCTGTGGTGGCGCCAGACCCACCCGGAGGACCGCGACCGCGTCAGCCTCGCGTTCGCGGCCACCTGCGTGACCGGCCAGCCGTTCCGCGACGTCTTCCGCGTGCTCACCCGGAACGGGGAGACAGTTTGGGTGCACGCGGAAGCCCGCCTCGTGCGCGACGAGCAGGGTCGGCCCCTCTTCTTGCAGGGCGTCGGCTTCGACGTGACCGAGCAGCGCAGAGCCCAGGAGACGCGCGAGCAGCTCATCCGCGAGCAGGCGGCGCGGGCCGAGGCCGAGGCGGCCCGCCGCCGGGCCCAGGAGCAGGCCGAGATACAGGTCGAGCTCAATGCGGCGCTGCGGGAGGTTGCCGAGGAGCGTGAGCGGCGCCTCGCCGCCGAGCGGGCGGCGCGGGCCGAAGCCGAGGCGGCCCGCGATGCGGCGCTGCGCCTGGCCGCCATCGTGGAATCGTCCGACGACGCCGTCATCGGCAAGACGCTCGAAGGCATCGTGACCAGCTGGAATCCCGGCGCCGAGCGGCTCTACGGCTACACCGCGGAGGAGATGGTGGGCCAATCGATCGGCCGCATCTTCCCCCCGGACCGACCAGACGAGCTTTCGAACATCCTGGCCCGCCTCAGTCGGGGCGAACGCATCGAGCACTTCGAAACGGTGCGGCGGCGCAAGGACGGCAGCCTGGTGGACGTCTCCGTCACCGTGTCGCCGGTGCGGGACGCAGGTGACCGGGTGGTCGGGGCCTCCGCCATCGCCCGCGACGTGACCGAACGCCGGCGGGTCGAGGCGGAGCGCGAGCGCCTGCTGGCCAGTGAGCGCGCGGCCCGCGCCGAAGCGGAGACCCTCCACCGTGTAGGGCAGGCGCTGTCCGC
>DATADC010000142.1:0-4277 GCA_036258735.1 Candidatus Limnocylindria bacterium | reverse complement strand
AGCTGGCCGCGGAACAGCTCGGTGTTGGGCTTGTAGCCGATGGCCACGAACAGGCCCTGCACCGGCAGCGTGGACTCCTCCCCGGTGGCGGTGTCGCGCAGGGCCAGCTCGGTGACGGTCATGTCGCCGCGCACCTCGGTGACCTCGCTGTTCCAGCGCACGTCGATCTTGGGATGGGCGAAGGCCCGCTCCTGCATGATCTTGCTGCCGCGGAACTGATCGCGCCGCACCAGCATGGTGACCTTCGAGGCGAAGCGGGTCAGGAACAAGGCCTCCTCCAGCGCCGTGTCGCCGCCGCCGACCACCGCGATCTCCCGATCGCGGAAGAAGAAGCCGTCGCACGTGGCGCAGGCGCTGACCCCGCGCCCCCGGAACTCCTCCTCGGACGGCAGGCCCAACCACAGAGCCGACGCCCCGGTGGCCACGATCACAGCGTCCGAGGTGTACTCGTCGTCGCCGACCCACATGCGGAAGGGGCGTTGGCCGAAGTCCACGCGCGTGACGTCCTTCTCGACCAGCGTGGAGCCGAAGCGCTCGGCCTGCTCCCTGAAGAGCTGCATCAGCTCGGGGCCCTGGATGCCCTGTGGGAAGCCGGGGTAGTTCTCCACGTCGGAGGTGATCATGAGCTGGCCGAGCGGCGTGTTGCCGGCGAAGACCATCGGCTCCAGGTTGGCGCGCGCGGCGTAGATGGCGGCGGTCAGTCCGGCGGGTCCGGAGCCGATGATCGCGACCTTGCGGTGGCGGGTATCGGTGCTGGTGGATTGGGCAGTGCTCGGGGGAATGGTCGCGGTCATATTCGGTTCAGCATAGCGAACGGGCCTCAGCCGAACAGGTTTCGGCGGTCCTCGTTGAGGTCCGCACAGGCCGACGACGACCAGTGCTATGCCGATGACCAGCTGGAGCGGCCGCTCCCGGCGAACCGTGGCGCGCGCCAGCTGGGCGCGCTACGGGTGCGGCAAGCTACGGGCGGGGCGTCCGGTCCGCGGCGCCGGACTCGTCGAGGTCCTTCTCCGGCGACTCCGCCGGGTCCTCGCGCACCGCTTCGGCGTCGTGCGGCCGCTCGACGTCGTCCAAGGGGTGGGTGTCAGGGCTCAGCTCGTCGGGCTCGCCGGGATGCGGGTCCTTGGGGACCTTGAATCCTTCCATCATTGGTCGTGTCCTCCATACGGCTGGCCGATGGCATGGCCGATATGCGGCTGCGCGGCGGCCGAGCGCGCGGCAGCCCAGCGCACGGCAGCCTCGAAGGCGTCCACGCCCGCCGACTTCGACACGATGCGGACGAGGGCGTCGCCGGCCAGCATGGCCGGCAGCTCGTGCGCCGGGGTCGAGGTCCAGCACACGATGGGAAGGCCACCCAGGCGGTGCCGCACGGCCATGAACGCCGCTGCTCCCAGCTCGCGCTCCAGGCGCCAGTCGAGGACCACTAGCTTCGGCGGCCTGGTGCTGACAGCGCCCAGGAACTCACCGGCTCTGGAGTACCTTGCTGCCGACAGCCCTGCCTTGGCGCACATCTCAACCGCGAGAGTAGCCAGCTCTTCGTCGTCCTCCAGGACAGCCACGTCCGGCGCCTCCGGGACCAACCCGGGGCCACGTCCGTTGATGCGCGGCAGGACGTCGGCGAGGCCCATTGCCCTCGGCCGAGCATGCACACCGCGTGCCGCGGGAGTTGCCGGTACGATCACCTCGTGATCCAGCGCCGCTCCACGGTCAGCGTGGACGTCGGCGGCGTGCCCATCGGCTCCGGGCATCCCATCGCCGTCCAATCCATGACCAACACCGATACGGCCGACGCCGATGCCACGGCCATCCAGGTGGCGCAGCTAGCGCACGCCGGATCGGAGCTGGTGCGCATCACCGTCAACAACGACGAGGCCGCCCGCGCGGTCCCGGTCATCCGCGAGAAGCTGGACCGCCTGGGAGTGGGAGTGCCGCTCATCGGCGACTTCCACTATAACGGGCACCTGCTGCTGACCCGTTATCCCGAAGCCGCCGCGGCGCTGGCCAAGTACCGCATCAACCCGGGCAACGTGGGCGCCAAGCACCGCGACGCCAACTTCCAGCGCATTGTGGAGGTCGCCGTCGCCAACGACAAGCCGGTGCGCATCGGCGTCAACTGGGGCAGCCTGGACCAGCAGCTGCTGACCGACATGATGGACGCCAACGCGGCCCTTCCCGAGCCTGAGGATAGCCGCGAGGTGATGATCGAGGCCATGATCGAGTCGGCGCTACGCTCGGCGCGGCTGGCCGAGGAAACCGGGCTCGGCCACGATCGGATCATCATCTCGGCCAAGGTCAGCGGCGTACAGGACCTGGTGGAGGTGTACACGCGCCTGGCCGAGCGCTGCGACTACCCGCTGCACCTCGGCCTGACGGAGGCCGGCATGGGATCGCGCGGCATCATCTCGTCAACGGCCGGGCTGGCCATCCTGCTGCAGCGCGGGATCGGCGACACCATCCGGGTCAGCCTCACACCGGCGCCGGGCGGCGAGCGCACCGAGGAGGTCCAGGTCGCGCAGCAGGTCCTCCAGTCGCTGGGCCTGCGCAGCTTCATGCCGCAGGTCAGCGCATGCCCGGGGTGCGGGCGCACGACCTCCACCTTCTTCCAGGAGATGGCGCGCGACATCACCGCCTACCTGGCGGAGCAGATGCCGATCTGGCGCGAGCGGTACCCCGGCGTGGAGGAGCTCAAGGTGGCCGTCATGGGCTGCGTCGTCAACGGCCCCGGCGAGTCCAAGCACGCCGACGTCGGGATCAGCCTCCCGGGCACCTTCGAGGAGCCGGTGGCCCCGGTCTATGTCGACGGCGCGCTGCGCACCACGCTGCGCGGTGACGAAATCGTGCCGCGCTTCCTGGAGATCCTGGACGACTACGTCAGCAGAGGGCGGCCGTTGAGGGGGCAATGATGTTCGAGCCGGGCAGGACCCGGTTGTCCTCGAGCTCGATGGTCCCGTCCTCGCGAAGCCACAGGCGGGCAGTCGCGTTGTTGTCGATGTCGTTCGGATCCTGCTGAATCGAGTCGATGGCGGTCTGGCCGTTGACGGTCACCACCCAGTCGGTATCGGGCATGTTGAAGCGGTAGACGCCGCCCTGGCAGCCCTCGACCTCGTACGTCTGCTCGCCGAGCGCCACCGTCGCGGGCTCCTCGGTCTGGTTTCCGAACGAGACGAGCAGCGTGAACGCGCCACCACCGTCGCCGCCATCCTCGCCGCCCCCGCACGCTGCCAGGAGCAGGCTGAGCGCGACCACCGCGAGCGCTGGGCGAGTCCGCCCGATAGGCCGGGACTGGCGTTCCGTGCTGGACATCGGCTCTCCTTGACCCTCCTGCTCTGACCCGATCTCGCGGCGAACTCTAACGCCGGTGTCTACCGCTGCGCCAGATGGCACGGTGCTTCAGCGGCGTGGCTCCCATCGGAAGAAGCGCAGGCTGACCAGTACGCCGGCCAGGCTCCAGGCGGCGACGACCGCCAGGTCCCGCCAGTCGAGCCCGCCGCCGGCCATCTGCGGGTTGTAGACCGCCTGCATCGAATCGGCGAACGGGCGTACCGGAAAGAAGCCGCCGACCGCGTCCATCCACGCCGGCGGGTCCTCGAGGCGGATGAACACGTTGCTGATGAAGAGCAGCGGCAGGATGCTGGCGTTGACGACCGCGGGCGCAGCCTCGGCGTTTGGCAGCAGCGCGCTGACCGCCAGGCCGAGGGCGCAGAAGCTGGCGGCGCCGATGGCCAACGTCAGCACGAGCTCGCCCGAGCGGCCCCACGGGAACCGCACGTCGTAGAAGAAGGCGCCGAACGCAGCGACGATGGCGACCAGCAGCAGCGCGATCAGGACCGCGTGCCCGATACGGCCGAACAGGAATGCCCAGGCCGGAAGCGGCGTGCCGCGCACGCGCTTGAGGACGCCGCGATCGCGGTCGATGGCCACCGTCATGGCGATGTTGGTGTAGGTGGCGCTGATGACCGAGAAGACGATGATCGACGGCGTGAAGAAGTCCGATGCCCGGAAGGGCCCCTCGCCCTCGTCGGCGAAGATGACGTTGAAGATGACCATGAAGATGAGCGGGAAGGCAAACGTGAAGAACGCCGCGGCCGGGTTGCGCCAGAAGGCGCGGTTTTCGTAGCGCACCTGGCGCAGCGCCAGCGCAAGGTCCCTCACGTAGGCCCCTCGAAGCCGGCCGCCTCACCCGCCTCCGCGTCGTCGGCCGCTGAGGCCGCGTCGGCCGTAAGGCGCAGGTAGACGTCCTCGAGCGTCGGCCGCGTGACCTCCAGCCCATCCAGCTC
>DATADC010000141.1:0-2928 GCA_036258735.1 Candidatus Limnocylindria bacterium | reverse complement strand
CCACACCGGAGTGGACGGTGGCCCCTGAGCCCTGCGGTGGCTGCGCGGTAATCGCCCCGCACGCCAGTAAGGCGGCGCTCCTGCTTGGTGGACGAGACGCGGTAGCGCCGCCGGCCGGGACAGCGCGGCTGGGCGGGACGCGGGCGGCGCTACCGCTTCTCGTCCACCAAGCAGGAGCGCCCCCTTGCTGGCGTGCGGGGCGATTACCGCGCAGCCACCGCAGGGCTCAGCGGGCCACCGTCCACTCCGGTGTGGCGCGTTCATGCAGTCGATGCCGGCGTATGACCGGGCGGCTGTACCAGCACGCCAACCGCCTCGCCCACGTCTACTGGCTGCGCTCGCGCGGCGTCGGCGCCTGGCTCGTCCACCTGCTGTTCATCGACGACCCCCACCGCCCGACCAGCGCTGCGCAGTGGGAGTGGCGGGTACTGGCCGCGCCTGGCGGACCACGCCGACGTCCGGCGCGTCATTTAAGGCAGCCGCCGGGCAAGCCGGAGTCCACCGTATTCGAGCTCGGGCCCGGTCGCGCGGAAGGCAGGGACCATCTCGCTGGTCACGAGGCCGGTCTCGGCGGTGAGCCGGTCGACGATGGCGAACCATTCCCGGATGCGCTCGGGCGTGTCGACGATGACGGTGACGATGGGAACGCGGCGCCGCAGCTGCCAGAACGAGTCGCCGTGCGGGTGGTGGTCGCCGTGGTAGCCCCAGATGCCGCGCAGGCTCGTGGCGCCAGCAGCGTGCGCCTGGCGCAGTTCACGGACCAGCCGCTGGTAGAGCGGCTGGCCTTCGTGGTGGGCCTGCTCGCCGGTGTAGACCATCAGCTTCTGCCACATTCCCAGGCCGGACTCGTCGCGCTCGGGCAGATGCCGCGGTTCGGCGAGCTTGACACCGTCGCGCTTGCACACGCGGAGGCGCTCCAGCGTCACCAGCGGCCGCGGCAACAACGCCGAGAGCTCGGGCACGACCGCGGCCACGGATGCGCTGTCGCCCACGGCGATGACCATGAGCGGCACGGCGGCATTGCGCCCGAAGAACTTCGCGCGCTGCCGCACGCCATGGGCGGTGCCGTCGACGCCGAGCAGGACGGTGGCGCCGGCGATGCCGCGCGCATGCAGGAAAGCGACGACGGCCTCGTAGGCGGGCTTGCCGTTGATGCGCTCTTGGCGGCCGACGTAGATGGTGAGCTTCGTGGCCGCCTGCTCTGCCCACGGCAGCTCGACGGCGCTCACGCGACCGGTCACCATCCAGGCGCGCTCCAGGGTCACCAGGCCGTCGAAGCGCAGCTGGTTGACCTCGGCCAGCGCCGCCTCGATGCGCTCCCGGGCGTCGACGGCAACCGACACCAGCGGCAGGTCCTCGGAGAGCGTGAGCAGCCGGTCGGTGCACAGCTGGTGCTTGGCGCCGAAGCCTTCGACGCCGCGCATCACCAGGCTCGTCTGCAGCTCATGGCGGGCGTAGATGTCGGTGAACGCGTCGGCGAGGAAGCCGCCGTTGGCCCGGTCGCGCTCGCCGTAGTAGGTGGTGAGCTTCAGGCAGTTCTGGTTCACAGCACCGCTCCGAGATGGCGGCCCGCCCAGGCGGCGGTCATGCCCATGATGAGGCTCACGGCGAAGTTGAGCAGTCCCGCACGCAGCTCGCCGTCCTCGCCGAGTCGGTGGCTCTCCAGCGCCCACGTGCTGAAGGTGGTGAACGAGCCGACGAGGCCGGTCGCCACCAGCCGGTGGCGTCGCCGCTGACGGCCGCGCCGACGAGCACGCCGAGCAGGAACGAGCCGAGGACGTTCACCGCGAGCGTGCCGTAGGGAAAGTCACGGCCGAGCCGACCGGCGATGCCGCCGTCCAGCAAGAAGCGACCGACGGCGCCGACGCCGCCTAGCAACCCGATGCCGATGATGGAGACCACGCTCATCCGGTCACCCGCGCACGCCGCACGAGGTTCGTGGCCACCGCAACCGCCGCAAAGCCGACCGCCACGCTGACAATCGCGTACGCCGCGGCGAGGGCGAGGTCGCCGCCGTCGAGCATCTGCAGCAGCTCGACCTGCATGGTCGAGAACGTGGTCAACCCGCCGCACAGGCCGGTGCCCAGCAACGGGCGCCGGTACGACGACAGCGGAAGCCGCTCCTGCAGGCGGGTGGTGAAGTAGCCGACCAGGAAGGCGCCGACGATGTTCACGATGAACGTAGCCCACGGCCAGTCGCCAGGTTCGGCGGGAAGCGCCTCCGAAAGGCACGCTCGCGCGACGGCGCCGATGAAGCCGCCGGCGAAGATGGCCGCGAGCTCGCGGCGGTCAACCCGCACGGTCCACCTCACCGTCGCGACAGCGGGTTGTGACCGGCGGAGAGCCAGACCAGCGCCACCGCCGGCCCGATGCCCTGCGCCAGCGCGACGAGACCGACCGTGCCCAGCGCCCAGTCTTCGTCGGCAAAGACGGCCCCGAGCGCCAGCAGAGACCTTGTCATTCGCGCGGGCGCTTGGGACTGCTTGCGCATACCACGAGCGCTTGCCGATGCCGGTGCGGGAGGCTCACGGACGCAGCGTGGCGGTCAGCGCCTGCGGGCTCAGCAGCAGGTCCAGGGCGTCCAACACCGAGTGGCAGATGACGGCGGCGGCCGCGAGCGCGGCCGCGTGTGCGCCTTCGGGGCCGATGACGGCGATGCCGAGCCTGGCGACCTGCAGCATGGGCGCGTCGTTGGCGCCGTTGCCTATCGCGACGCAGCGGTCGGCGCCGAGCTGCTCCACGTAGCCGCGCTTGTCTGCGCCCGTCTGGATAACGGACAACTGGGCCTGCGCATCGGCCGCGATGGCTTCCGCGGTGCCGAACGTGTCGGCCGAGAGCACGTGCAGCGCGAGTTGCCCGCGCAGGCGGTGCAGGCGGTCGGCGGCGCCGTCGATGAGCTGGCCGCGGTCGCTGAGCGTGCCGTTGAGG
>DATADC010000140.1:0-7755 GCA_036258735.1 Candidatus Limnocylindria bacterium | reverse complement strand
CGCGGCGCGCCGCGACGTGGGCCGCCTCATCGTCGCGCAGGCGCGCCGACAGCGCGTGCCGGCGGCCTTCGCCCTGGCGGTGGCCTGGCAGGAGTCGGGCTGGCAGACGCGCGTCGTGTCGTCGGCCGGCGCGATCGGCGTCATGCAGATGTTGCCAGCCACCGGCGAATGGGTGGGATCGACCATGCTCGGGCGCCGGGTCAACCTCTGGGACGCGGCCGACAACGTCACGGCCGGGGTCCGACTGCTGCGCCACTACCTGGACCGATACGGGGGCAGCCGCCCGCTTGCCCTGGCTGCGTACTACCAGGGCCAGGCGGCCGCCGACCGATACGGCATCTTCGCGATCTCGCGGCCGTACATCGACTCGATCCAGCGGCTCACGCTGATCTTCCGCCGCTAGCCCAGCGGCGGCTACCACGCGTCGACGCCCGGCGTGCGGCGCAGCCGCCACCGCCCCGCGCCGGCCGGGGACAGCGTGACGAGGTCGACCCGCGGCGGAGGGCCGGTCGGCGACGACCCGGGGTGTGCCGCCGCGTACGCGCTGAGCGCGGCACGCAGGCGTGCCACGCGGCGGCGATCCACAGCCTCCTCCCCCGAACCGGCGCGCCGGCTGCGTCGGAGCTTCACCTCGACAGCGACCAGCGCACCCACCGAATCAAGGCAAACCAGATCGACCTCGCCTCGTGCGCGCCCGCCTCCCCGCCAGCGACGGGCCAGGACCGTCCAGCCGCGGGCCGCCAGCCACTCCGCCACGCGCGCCTCCGCACGCCGGCCGAGCTCGTGCCTGGGATTCGCCACGAACCGCTCCTCGCCGGGAGGCGAGCGCCGCCGCCGCGGTCAGCCGTTCGGCTCGAGTTCCTCTTCCAACAGGACCGGCCCGTCCAGGAACAGGTCCAGGCTGAGCTGCTCGCCCGACAGGAGCATGCGGACCGGCGCGAACGAGCGTCGGTGCCACTCGCAGGGCCCCTCGGTCAGCAGCGCGTCGAGGTGCCGCTGCGTGCAGTAGCCCTTGTTGAGGGCGAAGCCATAGGCCGGGTATCGACCATCCAGCTCGGCGCAGATCCGGTCTCGCGTCACCTTGGCCACGATGCTGGCCGCAGCTATGGAGGCGCTTATGGCGTCGCCGTCGATGATCGCGCGCTGGGGCAGCGGCACGTCTCGAAGGCTCAGGGCGTCGATGACCAGGTGGTCCGGCGGCTGCGACAGGCGGCCCAGCGCCTCGGTCATGGCCAGCTTGGTGGCCTGCAGGATATTGATGCGGTCGATGACCTCGACCTCCACGCAGCCGACCCCGACCGCCTCCGCGCGATCGAGGATGCGCTCATACAGGGCTTCGCGCCGGACGCGGGTCAGCACTTTGCTGTCGCGCAGGCCCTTGATGCGATGGCGCTCCGGCAGGATCACCGCGGCCGCGACCACCGGCCCGGCCAAGGACCCCCGGCCGACCTCGTCGATGCCCGCGATGCGCTGGAAGCCGGCCAGGCGCAGCTCGCGCTCGTGGCGCATGTGGGCGTCGCGCGGACGGTGGTGCTTGCGGCGCCGGGGACGCCGCGTCTGGACCGATCCCTGGAAGAGACCGGTCACCGCGTCAACGGCGCTCGCGAAGGGTGGCCGCCTTGCCCACCCGCTCGCGGAGGAAGTAGAGCTGTGCGCGCCGGGCGACGCCATGGCGGACCACCTCGATCCGCTCGATACGCGGCGCGTGCACCATGAAGGTGCGCTCCACGCCGACGCCGCTGGCGATGCGGCGCACCGTGATCTGCTGGTTGAGGCCGCCGCCTCGCATCCGCATCACGGTGCCCTCGAAGATTTGGATCCGCTCGCGGTTGCCCTCGACCACCTTGACCGCCACGCGCACCGTGTCGCCGGCGGCGATCTGCGGAACGTCGGTACGGAGCTGCTCGCGCTCGAGCTCCTTGATGGCATCCATGATGAGGCGACCTCATTATCGCGGCCTTACCCGCGGCTTATCGGGCTTTTGTGCGGAATCGCCAGCGCCGGCGAGGGCGGTCAGGCGTGAAGAACGCGACCGATGCGTACAGCCCGGCCGCGACCGGCGGAGTATAGCAGCCGGTCACGAGCCGGCGCCCAGGTCGTCGAGCGCCCGGCGGTCGGCATCGGGCAGGTCCGTCTCGTCCAGGAGGTCCGGACGGCGCTCCAGCGTGCGCCGCAGCGACTCGCGGTGGCGCCAGCGGGCCACCTCGCCGTGGTGGCCCGAGAGCAGGACGCCGGGCACCCGCATGCCTCGGAACGACTCGGGGCGCGTGTACTGCGGATGCTCCAGCAGCCCGGCCGCGAACGAGTCGAACTCGTGGGACGCGGCCTCGATCACCCCGGGCACCAGGCGCGCCACCGCGTCGATGAGGACCAGCGCCGGCAGCTCGCCGCCGGTCAGCACGTAGTCGCCGATGCTGACCTCGCGGTCCACCACCGATCGGACGCGCTCGTCGAGCCCCTCGTAGCGGCCGCAGACCAGCGCCAGCCGCGGCAGCGTGGCGAGCGATCGCGCCAGGGCGTCGGTCAGGCGCTCTCCGGCCGGATCCATCAGCACCACCAAGGAGCCCGCCTCCTTCAGCGGCTCGATGGCCGCGAACAGCGGCTCGGGACGCAGCACCATCCCCGCTCCCCCGCCATAGGGGTAGTCGTCCACGCTGCGATGCCGGCCGAGGCCGTGCTCGCGCAGGTCGTGGACCTCCACCTCCACCAGCCCTCGCTCGAGGGCTCGCCCGACGATGGAGGTCCGCAGCGGAACGTCGAACATCTCGGGGAAGAGCGTGATGACGTCGATGCGCATGCCTCGCTAGCGCACCTCCTCGGGCTCGTAGCGGACCGTCATGCTGCCGCGCTCGAGGTCGACGTCGAGGACCACGTCGCGCAGCGCGGGAATGAGCAGCTCTCCATCGGCGCCCACCACGCGGTACACCTCGTTCTCGCCGGCACGGAAGACCTCGGCCACGCGGCCCAGCGGACGGCCGGCGTGGTCGATCACCCCAAGGCCCACGATCTGGTGCCAGTACCAGGTCCCGTCGGGGAGAGCCACCGCCTCGACCTCCAGGTAGCGGCCGACCAGCGCCTCGGCCGCCGTCCGGTCGTCGATGCCCTCCAGGGCCAGCACAGGGACGCGGCCGCCCGCCTCGTAGGCCACGACCCGCCTGGGCTCGGCCTCGTCCTCCACGTACAGCCGGGCACCCTCGGCCAGGCGACCCGGGACGTCGGTCAGCGCCTCGATGCGAAAGGCGCCCGCCAGCCCCTTGGCGCCCACCACGCGCGCCACCGCCAGACGGTCAGTCGTTGCTCTCGATCTCCAGCTCGACGTGCCGGCCGTCGCGGGCGGCGGCCACCCGCAGGAGCGAGCGCATGGCATTCGCGATCCGACCGTCGCGACCGATGACGCGGCCCATGTCCGACTCGTCCACGGTCAGGATGAGGGCGACCTCGTCGTCGTCCTCCTCCACCTCGACGCGCACCGCGTCCGGGTTGTCGACCAGGTTGCGGGCGAGGTACTCGAGCAGCTCCTTCACTCTTCTGCCGTGGCTGCGACCGGTGCCGCCGCCTTCCTGGTGCGCGTCCGGGTCGCGGGCTTGGCGGCCGGCGCCTGGCTCGTGGCCGCGCCGCCCATGCCCGCCTGCCGCATCAGCTTCACCACCGTGTCGGACGGCGTGGCCCCGTTGCGGATCCAGGCGTTCAGGCGCTCGGCGTCCAGTTGCACGGTGGCGGGCTCGGTCAGCGGATCGTAGAAGCCCAGGATCTCGAGGGCGCGCCCGTCGCGCGGCCGTCGGCTGTCGATGGCCACCACCCGGTAGCTGGGCCGCTTGGTGGCGCCCACGCGGGTGAGCCGGATTCGTACTGCCAAGGTGCTCTTCCTCTCTGTATGGCGCGGGCCGCTCGCCGCGGGCCGCCATGGTTTCAAATTCCTCGCCCGGTGGCCGCCGTCTCAGCGCACGGTCAGCACGACATGCAGCTCGCTGCGTGATTCGTCCCGGCGCGCGGGGGCCGTCATGGCCAGCGCATCCGCCTGGAGCAGGATATCGCGTGCCTCCCCGGTCAGGCCCAGCTGCTCGCCGTATGCCTCGACCAGCGCGGCCGCGTCGACCCATGCCTCGTTCCCGGCGCGCTCGCCGGCCAGCGACCAGGCCGCGGCGTAGCGCGCATCACCCGCCAGGCTCGCGCCGGTCTCGCGGGCCTCGAACGCCGCGGCCAGGTCCTCGGCCGCCAGCCCCAGCGCCGCGACGCCGTCACGAACGGCATAGGAGACGCTGCCGATGGTCGGCAGCTCGACGGTCGTGACCGGAATCCCACCCACGTCGACTTCCACCACCGATGCGCCGCGCTGCCGGAGCGCATCCCGAACGCGTGCCAGCGTCGCCTCCGCCGCGGACGCGTCCGACGGTCGCAGCAGCAGCACGCCACGCGGCGCCTCGCCATCGAGCCCGCTCACCGCCAGGCCCGTCTCGCGGTCCAGCAGGGGCAGCAGCTCGTCGTCCACGCTGACCCCCAGCCCGAACGCGGCGACCGCGCGCGCCTGGTTGAGCAGGTCGGCCAGCTGGTCGCCCGCCTCACCGCTGGCGAGCTGCGCCTCGAGGCCAAGCAGGCTCTGGCCCAGGCCGAACATCACAAGGCCTGCCTGGGTACCGACCGGCATCCATTCCGCGAGGGTGGCCTGCTGATCGCCGAGCTCGAACGCCCGCTGCGCCTCGTCGGGTGCTCGCGACGCGTCGAACGGCGCCGATCCCACCAGCCGCAGGCCATCGGGATCCACCACCAGGGCCAGGCTGGCGGTGCTGTAGCCGCCGGCGTTCTCGGCCACGCCTGTGGCCGAGCCGAAGGCCTGGAGGTCGACGTAGGCAGCCGCCAGGTGGTCGGCCGGAACGTCGCTCATGGCCCGGTTGAAGCGTGTCTCGCGCGACAGCGCCGGCGCCCGGCCGGCATCGGCGTCCAGGCCGGCGCGGACGACATCGGCGTTGGAGCCCACCAGCAGGACGTCGTCCAGCAGTGCCCAGCTGGTGCCGGCGCCGACCATCAGCTCCACCCCCTGGTGCTCGGTCGCCTGGGCGGCCAGCGCCAGGTCGTCCGCCAGGCGGCCGAGCGCGGCATCGGCCTCCTGCGCGTCGGTCACGCCGACGACGGCGAGCACCTCGGCCTCGGCCGGATCCAGCCCGGACGGGCGGATGGCCACCGATGCCTGCTGGCCGAGCCAGGGCCGCACGTCGGCCTCGTAGTCGATTCCGGCGCCGCTCAGCAGGCGGGCGGTGATCTCGTGGATCTTGCCCTCGAGCGCCGCGCTGTCGGCGAAGCCGGGGACCCGGCCGAGCAGCTCGGCCAGATTGAGCATCTGCCCCGCCGACGGCTGGAGGTAGAGGGTGGCGTAGGCCGCGACGTCGGCGGGAACGGCACGCGCGGCGCGGTCGGCGGCCACCGAGAAGACCAGCAGGTAGGCCGCGATCACCGCCCCGCCGACCAGCGCCAGCAGGGTCGTCATGGCGACGACCAGCCGCCGGAGCACCTCCCCTTAGCGCTCCAGGAGCCCGCGCAGCCCGCCCGCCATGCCGCCCAGCCGCGGCATGCGCCCGCCGCTGAGCTGGCGCATCAGCTTCTGCATCTCGCCGAACTGCTTCAGCAGGCGGTTGACGTCCGCGGTCGACGTGCCGCTGCCGAGCGCGATCCGGCGCCGCCGGCTGGCCTTGATGATCTCCGGACGGCGCCGCTCCTCGGGGGTCATGGAGTCGATGATGGCTTCGATGCGCGTCAGCTGACCCTCGTCAACGGCCTGCTGCGCCGCACCGGCCATCTGCCCCGCCCCGGGGATCATCTGCAGCACCTGGCCCAGCGGGCCCATCTTCTTGACCTGGTTGAGCTGGCTCCGGAAGTCCTCGAGGGTGAAGCGGGACTCCATCATGCGCTGCGCCACGCGTTCGGCCTCGTCGCGATCGACCGTCTCCTGCACCCGCTCGACGAGCGAGAGGATGTCGCCCATGCCCAGGATCCGCTGCGCGAGGCGGTCGGGATGGAAGGCTTCCAGGCCGTCGGTGCGCTCCCCGGTCCCGATGAAGGCGATGGGGATGCCGGTCACGCTGCGGATCGAGAGCGCCGCCCCGCCGCGCGCGTCGCCGTCCATCTTGGTCAGCACCAGCCCGCTCACCGGGAGGCGCTGGTGGAAGGCCTCGGCCACGCGCACCGATTCCTGGCCGGTCATGGCATCCACCACCAGCAGCGTCTCGGATGGCGTCACCGCGCCGGCGATGCGCACCAGCTCGTCCATCATCGGCTCATCGACGTGCAGCCGGCCCGCGGTGTCCACGATCACCAGGTCATGGCCGCGCTGCCTGGCGGCCTCGATCCCCGAGCGCGCCACCTCCAGTGCCGGCGTCCCGACGGGCCGGGTGTGCACCTCGATGCCGATCTGGTCGCCAAGCTGCACCAGCTGGTCGACGGCCGCTGGGCGGTAGACGTCGGCGGCGACCAGCAGCGGGCGCCGACTGTCCTTGCGCAGGCGGACGGCCAGCTTGGCGGCGGTGGTCGTCTTCCCTGAGCCCTGGAGGCCCACCAGCAGCAGAACCGATGGCCTCGCCGCAAACTGGAGCTCCTTGCGCTCGCCGCCAAGGACGGCGACCAGCTCGTCGTGGACGATCTTGACCACCTGCTGGCCCGCATCCAGCCCGGACAGCACCTCGACGCCCAGGGCGCGCTCGCGGACGCGCCCCACGAAGTCCTTGACGACCTTGAAGTTGACGTCCGCCTCCAGCAACGCGAGGCGGATCTCACGCAGCGCGACGTCGAGGTCGGCCTCGGTGATCTTGGCCTTGCCGCGCAGGCGCTGGGTGACCAACTGCAGGCGGGCAGACAGGGATTCGAACATGGACCATCCGTTGCGGGATGCGGCGCTCGCCGAGAGAGCGGCTGCCAATTCTACGGGCCAGGGGTTCGGGCGGCAATGCGCCCGGCCGTCAGTCGGCGAGGAGCCACTCCACGTAGGCCGCCGCGTCGAACGGGGCCAGGTCGTCCACCTCCTCGCCGATGCCCGCGAAGACGATCGGCACGCCCAGCCGGTCCGCAGCAGCGACGGCCACGCCGCCCTTGGCCGTGCCATCCAGCTTGGTCAGCACGATGCCGGTGACGCCCGCCTCTCGGCTGAACGCCTCGGCCTGGGCCAACCCGTTCTGGCCAGTCGTGGCGTCCAGCACCAGGAGCACGTGACGCGGCTGACCGGGCAGGCGCCGGCCGATGACGTTCACGATCTTCGTCAGCTCGGCCATGAGCTGCGTCTTGTTCTGGAGCCGCCCAGCGGTGTCCACGACGACGGCGTCGGTGCCGCGCGACTCCGCAGCGGCGACGGCGTCGAAGGCGACCGCGCCGGGGTCCGCGCCAGCGCGCTGCGCGATCACCGGCACGCCCAGCTGCTCGCCCCACAAGCGGAGCTGCTCGATCGCCGCCGCGCGGAACGTGTCGCCGGCCGCCAGGATCACGCTGCGGCCCTCGCGAGCCAGGCGGTATGCCAGCTTGGCGATGGTGGTCGTCTTGCCGGTGCCGTTCACGCCCACCACCACGATGACCGATGGCAACGGCCCCAGCTCGAATGCTCCTGAGCCAGCGCGCTCCAGCCGCTGGCGCATCTCCTCGGCCAGCGCTCGACGGACCTCCTCCGCCGATCGACCGCCTCGTGCCCGCGCCGCGTCGATCAGGTCGAGCGCCGCTTCGGGGCCGACGTCGGCCGCGATCAGCGCCTCCTCCAGCTCGTCCCACGTCGCCGCCCCG
>DATADC010000139.1:0-3879 GCA_036258735.1 Candidatus Limnocylindria bacterium | reverse complement strand
ATCGGCCGAGGGCCACCGCCCCAGCGGGGAGCGGCGCCTCACGCAACAGAACCGCCGCTGAGGGCCGGATGTCACCCTACACGCCGCGTCGCGGGGTGGGGGTGCGCCGGACGGCCAGGGGCGGCGCGGCCGAACTCCGGCACCGTAGCGCCTCGGACGTCACCGTTCAACCTCTTCTGTTGCGTCAGGAGGGTGGTGCCCTCGGCCCGTGGGTGAGCCGGCTGGCTTAGCTGGCCACCCAATCCGTCGTGTGTCGGTGTGCGCATGGGCCGTCCGCCGCGAACTCGTCGGCGGCCCGCGCTGCAGTGCCCCCGAGCCGGCGCCCGGCGCGGGTGATCGCCCCTTCGGGGAGCGGGCCGCCGTGGGTTTCCGACGGGCCCAGCACGTGCGTGCCCCCGTCCCTGACGAGGGCCGCCTGCGTGCCGACGCCGCCGGAGTCCTCGGCCTCGACGGAGGCCACCGGGCCATCGCGAGCGGGTCTGGCGACACCGGGCCACGACGGCGCCCCGACGCCCTCCTCGACACCGACACCGTTCTCGATCACTGAACCGCCCGGCACGTGAGCGGGGCTTCCTGGCCGTGCTCCCCGAGCGGCTCAGAGGCCGGCACTCTGCGCGGCGGCGCCCCGCAGCCGGTCCACGTCGCGCGCCGGCGGCGCGCCGAACAGCCGCTTGTACTCGCGGCTGAAGTGCGAGGCGTCGTCGTACCCCACGCGGTAGCCGGCGCTGGCGGCGTCGAGGGCCTCGCCGAGCATCAGCCGGCGGGCCTCCTGGAGCCGCAGCTGCTTCTGGAACTGCAGGGGGCTCATCGCGGTCACCGCCTTGAAGTGGTGGTGGAAGCCCGACACGCTCATCCCCACCTCCCGCGCGACGGCCTCGATCCGCAGGGGCCGGTCGAAGTCGCTCCGCAGCCGGTCGATGGCCTTGGCGATGCGGTGGGTGTGGCCGCCCAGCGCCGCGATGTGCCGCAGCCGGTCGCCCTGCGCGCCCACCAGGAGCCGGTAGACGATCTCCCGCCGGACCAGTGGCGCGAGGAAGCGCGCGTCGGCCGGGGCGTCCAGCAGCCGGACGAGGCGCGCCACGGCGTCTAGCAGGCCCGCGTCCAGCGGGCTCACGGCGATGGCCTTCACCGTGGCCTCCCTCCGCGGCGCGGGGTGACCGGCCTCGACCATGACCGAGCCGACGAGGGTGGGCTCGAGCGTGAGCACCACCCCCAGATACGGCCGCTCCCGCGACGCCTCGGTGATCTGGCTCGCGAACGGCAGCCCGGCCGTGACCACCAGGTAGTGCGCGGGGTCGTACCGGAAGCGGTCGGCGCCCAGCCGCAGCTCCTTGCGGCCCTGAGCGATCACGCAGAGGGCCGACTCGGACACGCCGTACCCCAGCTCCGTGGGCGCGGAGGCGCGGCGCAGCCGGAGCCCCGCCAGCGGCTCGGCGGTCCCGTCGGCGGGGATGGCCCGCGCGATCCGCTCGGCCAGCTCCTCGCGACTGGCCTGCACCCCGCTCACCTCATGCGCTGCCTGCTGGCGGTGCGCCGAATCCATCGCAGCCGCTCCACGCGTTCCTGCGTCACTCGCCCCTGCGATTTGCAGGATAGTACAACGACCCTGGAGGATCATCGTAACAGGTCACCCTCTGAGGCTTCTATAGTAGTAGGAAGCGGGAAGGGGAGAGCGCCTCAGCGCCTCACAGGTCACCTGGAGTTTCAGCCAACCTCCTCGGAAGTGGACGAGGGGTCGGCGTATCAGGGCCGCGCCAAGGTGCTCCATGACCATCCGCTGATTCGGGAGCCCGCGGCCTGCTACCTCGACCCGCCAGCCCACTCGACCGCGGGTGCGCACTGGCGTCCAATGAGTTACGCCCGAGCACGGCAACCTCACGGACGATACGAAGCCCGGCGAGGGGAAGCGAGGAAGTTTACATGCAGTACACGAAGCTCGGAAACACCGGAATGGATGTGTCGCGGATCTGCCTCGGTTGCATGGGATTCGGGGACGCCGAACGTTGGATCCACAAGTGGGTGCTTAACGAGGAAAACAGCCGACCGATCATCAAGAAAGCCCTCGATCTGGGCATCAATTTCTTCGATACTGCTAACGTCTATTCCATCGGGACGAGCGAAGAGATCCTCGGACGCGCTTTGAAGGACTACGCCAATCGCGACGAGATCGTCATCGCCACCAAAGTGCGCGGCAACATGCACGATGGACCGAATGGCGCCGGGCTCTCGCGTAAGGCCATCCTGAGCGAGATCGACAAGAGCCTGAAGCGGCTGGGGACGGAGTACGTGGATCTTTACCAGATCCATCGCTGGGATTACGAAACCCCGGTCGAAGAGACGATGGAAGCGCTGCACGACGTGGTGAGAGCCGGCAAGGCCCGCTACATCGGCGCCTCCGCCATGTTCGCGTGGCAGTTCCAGAAGGCGCTGTACGTCGCCGAGAAGCACGGGTGGACCCGCTTCGTCTCCATGCAGAATCACCTGAACCTCATCTACCGCGAAGAAGAGCGGGAGATGCTGCCGCTCTGCCGCGAGGAGAAGATCGGGGTGATCCCGTACAGTCCACTGGCGTCCGGAAGATTGACGCGCGACTGGTCGTCGGAACGCACGCTCCGTTCCGAAACCGATCAGATCGCGAAAAGCAAGTACGATGCGACAGCCGACACCGATCGACAGGTTGTGGAGCGGGTCGCGGAGATCGCGGGAAGGCACGGGGTTCCGCGCGTTCACATCGCGCTGGCCTGGCTGTTACAGAAGAAGCCGGTGACGGCGCCGATCGTCGGGGCAACGAAGATCACGCATCTGGAAGATGCCGTCGGCGCTCTTACCGTTGCACTGACCCAGGAAGAGGTCGCGTACCTGGAAGAACCGTATGGGCCGCACCCCGTCGTCGGTCATCAGTAAGTGTGCTGACAGCGGGGCGCGGCACCCCGAAGCACAGGAGCGACTGACCGGCCGCGCAGCGGCCGGCCCGTGCGCTCAGGAAACGCCATGGCCCAGAGATTGGGAAGGTGGTCTGTGCGGGCGTGCTCACCCGTTAGGGGTGGTTTCGGCGCGGCCGGTGCGGCTGGCTGCGGTGCGATCCTGCTGGACCCTGTTCAGCGCTGCTCCGGCGCGTCGATGGTGCGCAGCCCGCGCACGGGCGAGAGGCACAACCACACGACCGGCAGCAGGAGCCCGAGGGCCCCGATAGCCAACGTCGCCTGCAAACCGACGATCTGCCCGAGGACGCCCCCGAGCAACGCTCCGGCCGGGATGAGGCTTCGCGTCACGAAGCTGTAGCTGGCGTTCAGCCGGCCCGCGACCCGATCGGGTGTCCTGGCTTGCCGCACGCTCGTCTGGACCACATAGAAGACGGTCCCCATCAGTTGCGACCCGAACTGGGCCGCCATCAGCAGCGGGACGGCCGCGAGCGGCGCCGCGCGCGCCAGCGGCACCAGCAGGAGGAACAGTGCCCCCGCGAGATCGGCACCGATCATCGCCGGCCCGATCCCCCAGCGGCGGGCGGTCGGCAATGCCACCACGGCTCCGCAGACCGAGCCGACGCCGCCGAACCCGAAGATCAGGCCGAGCGTGCCCGGCGTGACTCCCAGCTCTCGGGTTGCGTACAGCACAAACACGGGAATCATGAGATTGCTGAAGAACAGGTAGATCGTGGTGGAGACCGCGATGGAGCGCACGATGGGATCCGCCCAGAGCGGCCGCAATCCCGCGAAGATCGCGCCCCAGCCCCGGCCGTGCCGGCTGTCCGGGTGCGGTGCCGGCTCCGGGGACCTGATGGACAGCACCAGCACGGCCGAGGTCGCCAGCGCGAGGGCATCCACGAGGAGGGCGAGCGGAGCGGTGAGGAGCTGGATCACCCCCCCCGCCAGCCCAGGC
>DATADC010000138.1:0-11622 GCA_036258735.1 Candidatus Limnocylindria bacterium | reverse complement strand
GAAGGCGGTGACGAGCAGCAGGAGCGAGCTGCGCGGCAGGTGGAAGTTGGTGACCAGCGCCTCGACGGCCGCGAAGCGATATGGCGGGCTGATGTAGAGGTCCGTCCATCCCCTCCGGGCCCGATCGCGCGCGGCCGTCTCCAGCACGCGCACGCTGGTCGTGCCGACCGCCACGACGCGTCCATCGCCGCCGCGGGCGCGGCCAACCGCCCGGCTGGTAGCCGGCGGCACCTCGTACCACTCGCGGTGGATGCGGTGCTCGTCCACGAATTCGCCCTCCAGCGGGCGAAAGGTATCGAGCCCCACGTGGAGCGTCACGCTGGCGCGGCGAACGCCCCTGTCCTCGAGCGCGGCGAGCAGCTCCTGTGTGAAATGAAGTCCCGCGGTCGGCGCCGCCGCCGACCCCGGCGGTCGGGCATACACGGTCTGGTAGCGCTGGGGGGGCGACGAGCGATCCTTGATGTACGGCGGGAGGGGCATCTCCCCGGCGGCCGCCATGACGGCGTGCGGGTCGCGGAAGAAGCGGACGGCCCGCGTGCCCTCACCCAGCCGCTCCCCCACCTCGACGCGGTCGCCGGAGCGCAGCCGGACGCGGTCTCCGTCCTCGATGCGGCGCGAGGGGCGCACGAGCGCCTCCCAGCGCCCCGATCCGTCGTCGATCGGGCGCAGGACCAGCACCTCGGCCTCGCCACCGGTGTCCCGGCGCGCCACCAGGCGCGCGGGGATCACTCGCGAGTCGTTGACCACCAACAGGTCGCCGGCGCGTAGCTCCTCGCCGATCTCGCGGAACACGCGATGCCTCAGCGCCGGCCGTCCCGGCTCCGATGCCTCGCGGTCGAGGACGAGCAGCCGCGCCGCATCGCGCGGCTCGGCCGGAACCTGGGCGATCGCCGATTCCGGGAGGTCGTAATCGAAGTCCTCGACCCGCAGGCGCGGCTCGACGCGCGGTCGCTCCATCGGTGCCAACAGCGTAGCGCCCGGCCGGATGGCCCGGCCGGGCACCATCGGCACCTGGCGACGCTAGGCGAAGATGCCGCCCGGGAGCAGTCCCTGTGCGAAGTAGACGACGAAGGCGATGGCCACGATCCACATCAGCGGGTGGATGTCACCGATCTTGCCGACCGCGACCTTGATGAGGACCCAGGCGATGAACCCCGCCCCGATGCCGGTGGTGATGCTGAATGTCAGCGGCATCAGGATCAGCGTTAGCAGCGCCGGAAGGCCCTCTTCGACATTCGTGAAGTCGATGTCCTTGATGAGGGTCGCCATCAGGTAGCCCACCAGCACCAGCACTGGACCGGTGGCCACGAAGGGGATCAGCGGCGCCAGCGGCGTGACGAGGATGGCGATCAGGAACAGCACCCCCACGACCACTGCGGTAAGGCCTGTGCGGCCACCTTCCGCCACGCCCGCGGCGCTCTCGATGTAGCTGGTGTTGGAGCTCACGCCGGCCGCGCCACCGGCCGCAGCGCCGATCGAGTCGACCAGGAGCAGGCGACCGATGCCAGGGACGCGTCCATCGGGATCGGTCAGGCCTGCCTGCTCCACGATGCCGGTGGCGGTCCCCATGGTGTCGAAGAAGTCAGTCAGCATGAAGGCGAAGATGGTCAGGATCGCCGCGACCACGCCGAGCGTGGTGAAGACCTCGGTGACGTTGAACTGGCCGAGCGTGGAAAAGTTGGGGGCGATGGTGAATGTCTCGGGCGCCTGGGTCACGCCCAGCAGGAAGGCCAGCACCGCCGTGACGATGATGCTGATCACCAGGGCGCCGGGCACCCTCCGGACAAACAGCACGATCGTGATCAGCAGGCCGAACAGGAAAACGCCGAGGGCCGGAGTGTTCGGGAACACGAACGCCACGGGTACGGGTCCCGCCGCGTCAGGGTTGTTGATGATCAGCCCGGCGTCGACGAGGCCGATGAACAGGATGAACAGCCCGATACCCACGCCGATCGCCCGCTTTAGGCCGAGCGGGACCGCGTTCATGACTGCCTCTCGCAGGCCGACGAGCACGAGCAGCAGCACCACGAGTCCCTCCAGCAGGATGACTCCCATGGCGCCGGCGGGGCTGAGCCCCGTGGCGGGGTTGAGCACGAGGCCGAAAGCAACCGCCCCGTTGATGCCGAGCCCGGCAGCGAGGGCGATCGGGTAGTTCGCGACGAGTCCCATGGCGATGCTCAGAACGCCCGCCACCAGCGCCGTGCCAGCGGCCACCGCCGCCGGGTCGAGGCCCGTTGCACTCAGGATGTTGGCGTTCACGAAGATGATGTAGGCCATGACCATGAAGGTCGCCAGGCCCGCTCGAATCTCGCGGCCCACCGTCGTGCCGCGCTCGGTGAGCTTGAAGTACGAGTCCAGTCCGCCGGCCGGCGCGGGCCGTGGCGGCGCCTCGGTCCGGGGTACCTCGGTTGCGCCCGCTTCCACTCGTGCCACCCTCCGCTTCGGCACACAGCGCGCCCGACACCATGTTGGGCACCGGTGCCGGTGCGCAGCGTACTCCGCGGGCCGTGCCCCTTGCGGGCGTTTTCAGCGCCGGAGGAAGAGGTTGAGCAGGACGGTCAGAACCACTGAGATCACGATCATCGAGACGATCGGGATGTAGACCCCTCCCCGCTCGCCCTCGATGGCGATGTCGCCGGGCAGCCGGCCAAACGGCAACCGCACGCCCAGGGCCGCCAGCCCGCCCACGACCACCAGCAGGATGCCGATGACGAGGAGGATGCGGCCGAGCTCGGGAGACATCGGGCTAGTCGAACAGGCCCGCCTGCTGGGCCTGGACCGATGCCGCAGCGGCCACCGGCGGCGTCAGGCCGAGGTGTCGCCATCCCGATTCGGTGAGCTGCCGCCCGCGCGAGGTGCGCGCCAGCAGGCCGATCTGCATGAGGTACGGCTCGATGACGTCCTCGATGGTCTCGACCGGCTCGCTGACCGTGGCGGCCATGGTGGCCAGGCCCACGGGACCGCCGCCATGGTGGTCGGCCATGGCGCGCAGCAGCTGGCGGTCCATGGCGTCGAGGCCACGCTCGTCGATCTCCAGCAGGTCGAGCGCCTGGGTGGCTAGCTCGGTGGTCACGATGCCGTCCCCGGTGCCACGGACCTGCGCGAAGTCTCGCACCCGCTTCAGCAGCCGGTTGGCGATGCGCGGCGTTCCCCGTGACCGACGGGCGACGGTCGCGGCGGCTTCCCGCTCGAGGTCGATCTCCAGGATGCTCGCACTGCGCCTCAGGATCTGCTCCAAGTCGTCGGTCGAGTAATAGTCGAGCCGGTAGGTGGCGCCGAACCGGTCGCGCAGCGGCCCGGTGATGGAGCCCACGCGCGTGGTGGCGCCGATGACCGTCACGTGCTCGATCTGCAGCCGCACCGTCCGCGCCCCGGGACCCTTGCCGAGCACTACGTCCAGGGCGAAGTCCTCCATGGCCGGGTACAGGATCTCCTCGACGACATGGCTGAGCCGATGGATCTCGTCGATGAACAGCACGTCGCCCTTGTCCAGGCTGGTCAGCACCGCCGCCAGGTCTCCGGCGCGCTCGATGGCCGGGCCGCTGGTCGTCCGGATCTGCGCGCCGAGCTCAGCTGCCACGATGTTGGCCAGCGTCGTCTTTCCCAGCCCCGGCGGCCCGTAGAGCAGGATGTGGTCGACTGGCTCGGAGCGCTGCCGAGCGGCGTCGATGAGAATCGCCAGGTTCTCCTTGACGCGCTCCTGCCCGGCGAACTCGTCCAGGCGGCGGGGCCGCACCGTCGACTCGAGGGCAAGCTCTTCCTCGGCGACCTCCGCGCTGGTGATGCGCTCGATCGTCATCGCGTCATCCAGCCGGCTTGTCGAACATATGACCGATTCTAGGCGCGTGACTGTTCCGCGGACCGCCTACGTCGCGCGACATCGACCCAGTGGATCGCGCCCTTTGGCGGCGCTTACTGGAGGTCGGCTGGCGTATCGATGTCGGCGATCGTCTGCGATGGCACGGCCGCAACAGCATGCGAGCCGCCACGCAGCAGGTCTCGGAGGCCGGCGTCGCCGCCCAGTTCAGTAACGGCGGCGAACTGCTCGCGTTCGACGAGCAACGGCGGTTGTGGGATGCCGTCGGTCACGGTAGCCACGAAGGGCACCGTGCCGCGTGCGGCAAGCAGGGCGCGGAGGTGCTCGGGCGGCACGCCGGGCTGGTCGCCGAGCAGGATGACCGCGGCGACGACGGTACGCGGCAACGCCGCGAAGCCCAGCTTCAGCGAGTGGCTCATCCCCCGCTCGGGGTGCGGGTTGCGCACCCAGATCAGCGCCGGGTCGTCGAGGGCGGCCGGCCGCGTCAGCCAGACGGGCACCACGGCGACCACTGGCCGCAGGTCGGCAAGGCGCGCCGTATCGAGGACGTGCTCCAGCAACGTGCGCCCCTCCAGCCGTGCGAGCTGCTTCGGCGACCCGAAGCGGCGGGATTCGCCCGCCGCCAGTACCACCGCTGCGACGTCGTCCTGCCGATCCATCGGTCCATATACTGCGCGGTCAGATGGACGCGCCGGACGCCTACGACGCTCTGCCGAAGGTGGAGCTGCACTGCCACGTCGAGGGCACCATCCGCCCGCGCACGGTGGTCGAGCTGGCGCGCAAGAACGGCCGGCGACTGCCGACCGACGACCCCACCGAGCTGTACCGATACACCTCGCTCAACTCGTTCCTGGACATCTTCTGGCTGGTGCAGTCGCTGCTGGCCGATCCAGACGACTGGGCGCGCGCCGCATATGAATCGATCGTGGATGCCGCGCCCCACGGCCTGCGCTACCGCGAGATGTTCTTCACCCCGGCGCGTCACCTCGAGGCCGGGCAGCGGCTCACGGACATCGTGGAGGGGCTGAGTCGGGGAATAGAGCGCGCCGAGGAGGACACCGGCGTGCGCTGCATGCTGATCTGCGACATCGATCGCGCCTACGGTCCGAGTCCGGCGCAGGAGCTCGTCGAGGCCGCCATCGAGGTGCGGCGCGCGGGCAAGGGCGAGCGCGTCATCGGCATCGGCATGGACTCGACCGAGCGGGGTGTGGACCCTCGCGACTTCGCCGATGCCTTTGCCGCGGCCCGCCAGGCCGGGTTTCGCGTCACCTCCCACGCCGGCGAGGACACGGGCCCGGACAACATCGCCAGGGCCTTGGAGGCGCTTCAGATCGAGCGGATCGATCACGGGCTGGCCATCCTGGACGATGCCGAGCTCACCGCCCGGGTGGCCGCGCAACGCATCCCGCTGGACGTCTGTCCCAACTCCAACGTCCTGATCGCCAACAAGTACGAGCGCCTGGAGGACCATCCCTTCCGCCGCATGCGCCAGGCCGGGCTGCTGGCGACGCTCAACACCGACGATCCGGCCATGACCGACCTGGACCTGGGCAAGGAATACCGCTCGGTGGCCGAGGCGCTGCACATGCCCTGGCGCGAGGTGACCGCTGTCGCGCTGGACGGCGTGGAGGCCAGCTGGCTGGACGAGGACGAGAAGCGCCGGGTGCGAGGCGAGTTCGAGGCCGAGATCGCCGCGATCACTCCCCCGCCCTCGACGTGAGGCGCCGCGCCAGACGGCCCACGACTTGAGCGACCTTCCGGGGCGCGTCGACCTGCTCATCTCCGGCGGCACGGTGGTGGACGGCACGGGCTCGCCGGGCCGGCTGAGTACGGTCGCTGCGCGTGACGGCCGCCTGCACCTGGGTCCGCCCGAGTGGTCGCCGGCGGCCCAACGCAATGTCGACGCCACTGCCCGGGTCGTGACCCCCGGCTTCATCGACCTGCATTCGCACGGCGGCCTGGTAGTCCTCGCTGACCCCCTGCACGAGCCGAAGGTGCGCCAGGGCGTCACCACCGAGGTCATCGGCGTGGACGGGAACGGGTACGCGCCCTTCGCGCACCGTCAGGACCTGCTCGACTTCGTCGAGCTCAACTCCGGCCTCGACGGACGGCCGAGCCTCGATTACGACTGGGACACCGTCGCCTCCTACCTGGACCGATACGACCGCGGACAGGCGGTCAACGTCGCGGTCCTGGTCGGGAACAGCGCCCTGCGCATCGGCGCCATAGGCTGGGGCGACGCACCCGCCGACGCGCGGACGACGGCCAGCATGCGCGCAATGCTGCGGGAGGCGATGGAGGAAGGCGCACTCGGGGTGTCGAGCGGCCTGGACTACCCGCCGGGCTCATACGCCTCCACCGACGAGCTGGCCGCGCTGACCAACGAGGCGGCCAAACTCGGCGGCTTCTACCACACCCACGTCCGCTACGCGCTGGGCGACCGCTTCCTGGACCCGTTCCGCGAGGCGCTGGAGATTGGCCGTCGCGGCGAGGGGCCGGTGCACGTCACGCACTTCTACCACCGCCAGACGCACCCGGGTCCACCGGAAGCGCTGCTGGCGCTGGTCGATGACGAGCTGGCCGCCGGCCGGGACGTCACCTTCGACACCTACCCCTACGAGTGGGCGTCCACGCGACTGCTGATCCAGCTGCCGCAGTGGGTCCAGGCGGATGGACCGATGGCGCTCAAGGAGCGCCTCGCCGACGGCGCCGTCCGCGACCGCATCCGCGCGGAGCTGCGCGCCCGCGGTGCGGCATACACCTCCGAGAAGGGCTGGTCCGACGTCCGTCTGGGCGCCTTCACAAACCCGGTCAACCTGCGCTGGGAGTCGCGCACGGTTGCCGACGTCATGCGCGAGACCGCCCGCGACGCGGTGGACGTCATCTGCGATCTGCTGCTGGCGGAGGACCTCGGCCTCGCCCAGGTGACCGGCGGCCCATGGACCGATGGGCTTCGCGCATTCCTCCGCCATCCGGGCGCCATGGTCGGCACCGACTCCACCTTCCTGGGAGAGAAGCCATCGCCGCGGACCTACGGCTCCTATCCGCGGATTCTCGGGCAGTTCGTGCGAGAGGAGGCGCTCGTCTCGCTGGAGGAGGCGGTGCGGCGCATGACCGGCGCCCCGGCGGCGCGCCTCGGCCTGCGCGATCGCGGGCTGCTGCGCGACGGGTATGCGGCCGACGTCGTGGTGCTGGACCCGGGCCGTGTTCGGTCCAACGCGACGTACGACGAGCCTCGCCGGTATCCGGACGGCATCGATTTCGTGGTGGTCAATGGGGCACTCGTCGTGGACGGCGGCCGCCATACCGGCGCGACGCCCGGGCGCGCGCTGCGGCGCGGCCACTGAGCCCCCCTCATGGCGCCGGCAGCAAGCTTGCGCCGGCCGGATTGGCCGGTGGCGCGTTACGATGCTCGAATGGAGCGCTCCAGCGGCACGACGCGCATCCGCCCGCCTCACATCGCCGCTCCCGATGCCCTGATCCTGCCCCGCGAAGGAGTCGTTCCGGGCCGCGGGCGGACGGCCGAGCCACTCCGCCGCGAGGGACCGCAGAAGCTCACCGGCGAGGCGAAGTACGCCGACGACCTCGTCTTCCCCGGCGCCTGGTACGGCGCCACCGTGCGCTCCACCGAGCCGCACGCCCGGCTGCTGGCGATCGAGTTGGACGAGGCCTTCGACTGGAGCCGCGTGGTGGTCGTCACCGCCGAGGACATTCCCGGCGAGAACGTTGTGAGCCTCATCGACGACGACCAGCCCGTGCTGGTGCCAGTCGGTGGCGAGATCCGCCACCAGGCTGAGCCGGTGGCGCTGATCGCCGCCGCAGATCGCGCCACGGTCCGCGAGGCGCGCCGTCACGTCCGGCTGAAGACGGATCCACTGCCGCCGGTGTTCGACCCGCTGAAGGGTGACCGCGAGTTCGCGAAGTACGTCGTCGAGCGCGGGGACGCGGCTGTCGCGATGGAGCGCGCCGACGTCGTGATCGAGGGCACCTACCGGGTCGGCCACCAGGAGCAGCTGTACATCGAGAACCAGGCCATGATCGCCGTCCCGCGCGAGGATGGCGGAATTACGGTCCACGGGTCGCTGCAGTGCCCGTATTACGTTCACAAGGCCATGAAGCGCGCGCTGGACATGGGCGACGAGCTGGCCGTCGTGGTCCAGTCCGAGACCGGCGGAGGGTTCGGCGGCAAGGAGGAGTACCCCTCCATCATCGCGCTCCACGCGTCGCTGCTGGCCCGTAAGTGCCGCAAGCCGGTGCGCATGATCTACGACCGTCACGAGGACATCAGCGCCACGACCAAGCGCCACCCCGGCGTGATTCGCTATCGCACCGGCGTCAGCCGCGACGGCGACCTGGTGGCGCAGGAGATCGAGGTCATCCTCGACGGTGGCGCCTACTCCACGCTCACTCCCGTCGTCCTATCGCGCAGCACCCTGCACGCCGGCGGCCCCTACCGCTGCGAGGACGTGCGGATCGTGGGCCGCGCCATGGCCACCAACACGCCGCCCAATGGCGCCTTCCGCGGTTTCGGCGCGCCGCAGTCCGAGTTCGCCGCCGAGATGCAGGTCAATCGCGTGGCGGACGCGCTCGACGTCTCGCCGCTCGACCTGCGTCGTCGCTGGGCCTACCGGGAGGGAGACGTCACGCCCACCGGCCAGGTGCTGCGCGAGAGCGTGGCCGCCCTGGAGGTGCTCGACGCGGTCGCCGAGGCATCGGGCTACGAACGCCATCGCCAGCAGACCCGGGAGGCCCGCCAGCGCAGGACCGATGGCGCCCGCCTCGCCTCCGGCGTCGGCCTGGCGCTGGCCTGGCACGGCGCCGGCTTCACCGGCTCGGGGGAGGTCAAGCTGGCATCGGTGGCATCGGTCGAGCTCACCGAGAAAGGCCGCATTCGCATCCTCACCGCCTCGACCGAGATGGGCCAGGGGACCAAGACGATCTTTCCGCAGCTCGTGGCCGATGCGCTCGGCGTGGAGTACGACGAGGTCGAGATCGCGCCACAGGACACCTCTCTCGTCCCGGACTCGGGCCCTACGGTGGCCAGCCGCACGGCCATGGTGGTGGGCGGCCTGCTTATCCGTGCCGCGCAGAAGCTGCGGGCCGCCGTCGAGGAGCGCACCGGCCGTTCCTTCGCGGCGTCCTATCGAGACGCCGGCCCGATGCGCGTGGACGAGCGGTTCACGCCGTACCCCGGGGTGCACTTCGACGACGCGACCTACCGGGGTGACGCCTATCCCGCCTTTGGGTGGGCCGCGGCGGTGGCCCGCGTGGACGTTGACCTGGACACCGCCGAGGTGTTCGTGCGCGACTACGTGGCCGCCGACGACGTGGGCCAGGTCATCCACCGCGTCTTGGCGGAGGGCCAGGTGGAGGGCGGCTCGCTGCAGGCCATCGGCTACGCCACCATCGAGGAGATGAAGCTCGTCAACGGGCGCTACCAGAACGACCGGCTGGCGACGTACCTCATTCCCACCAGCCTGGACGCGCCGCCCATCCGCACCATCCTGCTCGAGCATCCCTTCTCGGGTGCCCCGCACGGTGCCAAGGGCGTGGGCGAGCTGCCTATGGACGTCGGGGCGCCGGCGGTAGTCGCGGCCATCCACGACGCGACCGGCGTCTGGGTCAACGACATCCCGGCAACGCCGGAGCGGATCCTGGCCGCCATGACGGATGGACCGATGCCTCCCGCGCCCGGCGTCTCGCTCGAGGAGCCCGAGCCGGCGACGCCGCCCATCGAGGATCTGCCTCCCGGCGGTGACGAGATCCCGCTGCGCGGGCCTACCGACCCGCCACAGGACCGCGAGCGGTGAGCGTCCGCTTCACCGTCAACGGCGAGCCGGTGGAGGTCCGGGCGCCGGGAATGCGGCGCCTGCTGGACGCGCTGCGGGAGGACCTTGGGCTTACCGGCACCAAGGAGGGGTGCGGCGAGGGCGAGTGCGGCGCCTGCTCGGTCCTGGTCGACGGCGCCGTGGTGGATTCCTGCCTGGTCCCGCTGTCCCAGGTCGAGGGCGCGCGGGTGGATACGGTGGAAGGCCTGGCGCGAGACGGGCGGCTCAACGACCTTCAGGCCGCCTTCCTGGAGACCGGGGGCGCGCAGTGCGGCATCTGCACCCCCGGGATGCTGATGGCCGGCGAGGCGTTCCTGGCCTCGGGCCGTACGCCGGACGAGGACGCCATCCGCGAGGCGATCGCAGGCAATCTGTGCCGCTGCACCGGCTACACCAAGATCATCGAGGCCATCGCGCTGGCCGCCGAGCGCCGCTCGGCCGAGCGACGCACCGCCGGGTCTTGAGCCCAGCCAATGCCCGCCGAGCCACCGGTCGTTTCTCCGCGAACGCTGGACGAGGCGTTCGACGTGATGGCCGCGCTCCCCCACCGCCCGATCGCAGGCGGGACCGACGTGATGGTCCAGATCACCGGCGAGCTGGGTCCCGTGCCGGAGAGGCTCGTCGACATCTGGCGGCTGGGTGAGCTGCGCGGCATCGGCAGCCACGATGGGGAGCTAACGCTGGGCGCCCTGACGACCTACACCGAGATCCGCCGCTCTCCGGACGTGGTCAGGCACCTGCCGGCACTGGTCGAGTGCGCGGCGACCATCGGCGCGGCGCAGATTCAGAACCGCGGGACGCTGGGCGGCAACGCCGCCAATGCTTCCCCGGCCGGCGACACGCTGCCCATCCTGCTCGCCGCCGACGCCTCGCTGGTCCTCGGCTCGGCACGCGGCCAGCGCAGCGTCCCGGCGGCTGAGTTCTGGCCGTCGTACCGGCGCACGGCGCTCGCGGCAGACGAACTCATCCTGCGCATCCGTATCCCCGTACGGTCCGGCCGCCAGGTGCGCTTCCGCAAGGTCGGAACGCGGCGCGCTCAGGCCATCTCCAAGGTCGTGATGGCCCTGGCCTGGCAGCCCGGCGACGACGGGTCATGGCGCAACGTGCGCCTGGCCCTCGGCTCGGTGGCGCCCACGCCGGTCCGGGTCCCCGTCGTCGAGGCGCTGCTGGAGGGCTCGCCGCCAGGCCCCGAGCTCGCGGAGCGTGCCGCGCAAGAACTTGCCTCCGCGCTGTCCCCCATCGACGACGTGCGGTCGACGGCCGACTATCGCCGCGCGGTCGCCTCGCGCGTGCTGCATCGGCTCATCCGGGACCAGGGCGGCTGGTAGGCCCGTGCCCATCAGCCCACCGACCCGCAACCAGGTCCGCATCTTCGCCAGCGCCGCCGAGTTCCGCGCATGGCTGGAGGCCAACCACGCTGCCGCCGACGCGCTGTTCGTCGGCTACTACAAGAAGCACGTCCCCAGGGCCGCCATGACCTACCCGCAGGCAGTCGAGGAGGCGCTCTGCTTCGGGTGGATCGACGGCATCACCTACCGCATCGACGACGAGCTGACCGCCACCCGCTTCACGCCGCGTCGGCCGGGCAGCAACTGGAGCGCGGTCAACATCGATCGCATGCGCCGGCTGATCGCCGAGGGGCGCGCACGCCCGGCCGGCATCGCCGCCTTCAAGGCGCGCAAGGCGGGGTCCAGCGCGCCGTACTCGTACGAGAACCGTCCAGCGGAGCTCCCCGACGACTACCTCGCGCGGCTGCGCGCCAGTTCCAATGCGTGGAGCTGGTGGCAGGCGCAAAGCCCGAGCTATCGTCGCGGCGCGACGTGGTGGGTCGTCAGCGCGAAGCAGGAGGCGACCCGGCAGCGGCGGCTGAAACAGCTCATCGCCGATTCGGCGGCTGGCCGCGCCATCCCGCCCATGCTCGTCACGCGCGAGCAGCGCGCCCGTGGCTGATGGCGCACGCCTTGCTGGCAGTGCCGG
>DATADC010000137.1:0-4934 GCA_036258735.1 Candidatus Limnocylindria bacterium | reverse complement strand
GTGCCGAGTGGGCCGCCGGCCGACCCGTCGCGGGCGGGAGCGGTCCGGTGGTCCCGCCGGGCTCCGGAGCTCAGAGGTCGAGGACCAGCCGAGGGCCGGCCGCCCGGGACACGCAGATGAACATGGTGTCGTTGGCCGCCTGCTCGGCCGGGGTCAGCAGCGAGTCCCGGTGGTCGACCGCGCCGTCGAGGACCGGGGTCTCGCAGGTGCCGCACGTCCCCTCCTGGCAGGACGAGAGCACGCCCACACCGGCCTCCTCGACCACGTCGAGGATCGATCGCTCCGGCGGCACGGTCAGCGTCATCCCCGACCGCGCCAGCTCCACCTCGAACGCGCCAGCGAGCACCGGCGCACCGACGTCCTTCGGCGCGAACCGCTCGACGTGGAGCGCTCCCGTGGGCCACGCAGAGCAGTGCTGCTCGACGGCGGTCAGCAGCGGCTCGGGCCCGCAGCAGTAGACGAGCGTGTCCGGCCGGGGACTGCCGAGGATGCTCTCGAGGTCGATGAGCCCCACCTCGTCCTGTGGGTGCAGGGACACCTGGTTGCCAGTGGCCTCCTCGAGCGAGTCGAGGAAGGCCATCGAGCGGCGGCTGCGCCCTCCGTAGTGCAGCTCCCACACCGCACCGGCTCGCTCAGCAGCGGTGAGCATGGGCAGGATGGGCGTGATGCCGATGCCGCCGGCGATGAACAGGTACCGCGGACTCGGCAGCAGCTCGAAGTGGTTGCGGGGTCCCCGGACCTCGACGGTCGCCCCCTCGTGCAGGGCCTGGTGGACGTGCTCGGAGCCCCCGCGGCTCACCGGCTCGCGCAGGACGCCGATCCGCCACACCGAGCGGTCGGTGGGGTCGCCGCACAGTGAGTACTGGCGGGTGAGACCGCCGGGCAGCCGCAGGTCGATGTGTGCCCCCGGCGACCATGCCGGCAGCTCCCCGCCGTCCGGCTCCCGGAGGTCGAGGACGACGACGCCCTCGGCGAGGGTCCGGCGCAGCCCGACCTGGAGGCGCAGGTCGACCTCGTCGTGTGTGTTCTGCATTGCAGCCCTCCTGGCCAGCTAGCCCGCTACGCCGTCGTACCGGCCCGCTCGGCCACGTCCCACGCGACGACGAGACCGTCGAGCACACTCTGGATCGCCGTGGAGAAGACGCGCCTGACCTCGTGGCCGGGCACCTTCCGGGCGTTCGGCAGCCCGTCCAGCAGGGCCTCGATGGCCTGGCGGGTCTCGACCCTCGCCAGAGCCGAGCCCATGCAGGAGTAGGCGCCCCGGCCGAAACCGAGGTGCCTGGCGACGTCCGGACGGCGCGGGTCGAACACCTCCGCGGACTCGAACACGGCCTCGTCGCGGCCGGTGGACCACAGGTGGACTGCGACGACCGCGCCCGCCGGGATGGCGACGCCACCGATCTCGGTTGCCACGTTGCACGTTCGGTAGACGAGGCGCCCGACGTGGTCGTACCGGAGTTCTTCCTCGATCATGCCGTCGATCAGCGTGCGGTCGGCGTCCGCCTCGCGCCAGAGTGCGCCGTCGCGGTCGAGCATCCGCGTGACCAGTTGCGCGATGAGGTTCACGGTGGTGTCGCCGCCCGCGATGATCGACAGCAGTACGGCGGCGAAGATCTCGTCGTCGGAGAGGCTCGGTTCGCCGTCGTCACTCGTCGCCGTGATGAGGTCGGTGAGGAAGTCCCCCTCGCCCCGCGGGTTCCGTCGCCGCTCCTCGATCGCGCCCAGGGTGAAGCGGCGGAAGTCCGCCTGGTCCCGGCCCATCGCGACCATGTCGGCGTCGGTGACGGTCGGGTCGCCCATCATGCGCATGACGCCGACCACCCACCGGTGGAGGTCGTGCTCACGGGCCCGATCGAGGCCGAGGATCGCCAGGATCAAGCGCATCGGGACCTTGCGGGCGAACGCGGGGATGAGGTCCGCCTCGCCGGCGGACCGGAACTCCTCGATGGTCTCGTCGGCGACGCGGCGGCACAGCTCCGCGGCGTCCCGGGCGTTCTGACGGACGAACGGGACCTGCGCCAGCTTGCGCAACCGCGTGTGGTTCGCCGGGTCGTTCCAGTTCGTGATGGCGGCGGTCACGAACCCCTCGGGCAGCACGTCCCGGAGCTCCTCGGGCATCTCCCTGTCGATGAACGGGGCCCGGCCGAACGCCTTCCAGTCCGTGACGACCTTCACCGCGTGCGCGTAGCTGGTGACGATGTACGCCCCCAGGGCAGGGCTGAAGAAGACCGGCACCTCGCGTCGGGAGAACGCCGTCACGGCGGCCGGGTCGGCGATCTGCGCGGGCTCGAGGGGCTCGAAGCCGTGCAGGACCGGACAGCCCCCAGGGCCGTCGTGGGTGATCGTCAGCGACGGCTCCGTCGCTGGTGCGTTCGAGGTCTCCATCACTTGCTCACTCCTGGCTCGGCTGCTGTACGAGAGCTGGCAGTCGGCCCGGCTCGTCAGGACTCCGACACGTGGGCGGATGCGACGTCGTCGACCGGTGCCGCGGAGCGGCCGGTCATGACGACACGCGCTTCCCGAGCCAGTCGAGGACGACCTGGAGGACCTCACGGTTGTTGAGCTCGAGCATCATGCCGTGCCCGTTGCCCAGCACACCGTGGTCCTCCAGCCGCACCGAGTCGGCCTGACAACCGGCCTGCTGGAGGAAGGCGAGGAGGTGCTCGTCGAACTGGCGGAACACGGAGTTCGGCGACGTCACCACACCGATCGGCACCTGCGCCAGGGAGGAGAGCCGGCGGGCCGGCTCGGCCTGCAGCGTGCGCGGAGGTCCCCCCGCCACGTCCTCGGTCACGAGCTGGAGCTCCGCGGGGTCGGCGGCCGGCGGGTCGTAGGTCAGCGGCGCGCTGGCCAGTCCCCACGACAGCGTGGCACCCGACGGGTGGGGAGCGAAGGGCGGGCCGACGGTCTCGATCGCGACCAGTGCCTTCACGAGGGCCGGACGGGCGTCCGCCGCCAGGTACCCGGCCGGGCCGCCGGCCGAGTGGCAGAAGACGATCGCCGGACCGATCCGGTCCAGCAGCGTCGCCAGCCGCTGCTGCTCGACCTCGTGCATCACGGCCCAGTCGGCCAGCATCGGGCCGAAGGAGGCGGTGACCTGCTGCACGCCGGGGTCGTCCGGGGTGCGGCCGACCGGCCACTGGGTGTGCGTTTCCGCGTGGGCATCCGGGGCGAAGATCGACAGGAACATCTCCGCCGTCAGTGCGGGGATCGTGGGACCGAGCACCGCCGGGTCGTGCGGCGAGCGACCGTGGCCGGGCCGGTCCACCACGTAGACGGTGAACCCCTCCTCCACCAGCTGCTGGGCCCACCCCGGGCGGCCGTCCGGCGTGGCCAGGTAGTCGGTGGCCTGACCGCCCCCACCGTGGACGAGGAGGACCGGGTAGGGCTGGGTCGTCGTCTCGGGCGCGAGCCGCTCGACGTACATCGGCCCGAAGCTGGCCGTGCCCATCGGCGTCTGACGGGGCTCCCCCGGGATCCAGAAGCCGTCTCGCGTCACCGTGCGCTGGGGCGGGGTCATGATCGGTCGCCTCTCGTCTCTGTTCCTGGCACGGGTCGGGTCATCTCATCGCCCGCGGGTCGCCGCGGCGGGCCGGTCGACCAGCGAGGGCGTCTGGCACGGCTGGCTGACCCGGAGCGCCTGCAGGGCGATCGCCGGGTCGGCTGCCGCTGCGCGCAGCGTCCCCAGCGTCTGGTCCAGCCGGTCCCTGTCCGTGGAGTTGAAGACCAGGGTCTTGAAGTCGCTCGCGCGGGGGGATGCGTAGTCGAGGAACACCTGTCGCCGCTGGGCGGCGTACTCGTCGAGCACCGTGTCCTCGACGGTCCCGGCAAGCACCGCGGCCAGGGCCTCGGACAGCACGTACGAGTCGAACAACCCGCTCGTCAGCCCCAGGCCGCCGATCGGGTTGGTGATGTGGGCGGCGTCCCCGGCGAGGAGCAGCCGCCCGTGACGGAAGCTGCGGGCGGCCCGTTGGTGCATCGTGTACGGCGAGTACTGGACCATCTCGTAGTCGGCGCCGGCCGGCAGCAGCTTCGCGAAGAACTCTGCGATCCGGGCGGGGACGGTCTCGGCCGGCAGGCCACTGTCCTCGTGGAAGGTGATCCGCCACAGGTCGTCCGTGTCGATCCTGGCGATGATGCCGCCCATCACGGGGTCGACCACCATGTTCGAGCCGGCGTACCCGAGGCTGGCGAAGTCGTAGCGCACGTTCACGGCGATGAACCGCTCCGGCCACGTCGTCCCCTCGAAGCCCAGGCCCGCCATCGTCCGCATCGGGCTCGCGGCCCCCTCGGTGCCGATGACGTAGTCGGCCCGGTACGTCGTCAGACGGCCCTCGACGAATGCGGTGACCTCGATGCCGGTGTCGTTCTGGGTGAACCCGGTCACCAGCGCGCCGAACACCACCCGGGAGTCCGCGTGCCGGCCCAGGTGGTCCAGCGCGATGTCGGCCAGCCGGTCCTGGCCGAGGTGCACGTTGTAGGCGAACGGCTCGTGCCCCTCGAAGTTCCCCAGGTCGAACCGGATCGCCTCCTGGTTCGCGTAGTCCCAGAAGGCCAGGTCGGCCACCCGGACCCCGGCCGCCTCGACGTCGTCGAGGAGGCCGAGCTCGGCGAGGCCAGGGAGGACGCCGTTGTGGTAGACCATCGCGCGCGGCGAGCGGACGATGGCCTGTTCCCGCTCGAGCACCGTGACGGCGACACCGCGCCGGGCCAGTCCCAGCGCCGTGACGAGGCCGATCGGCCCCGCTCCCACGACGATCACCTGCGGCTGCTGCACGACCGCACCTCCCACTTCCTCGGATCGGTCACGCGAGGGCGGGACCGGACTGCGGGACGACTCTCTCCCGCCGTCGCGCCTGCGCCGGCCCGGTGGCGGAATTGGACAAGTCGCTGGCGGGAAGTGACGCAGGACACGTGGACGGGCCGGCGAGGTG
>DATADC010000136.1:0-12532 GCA_036258735.1 Candidatus Limnocylindria bacterium | reverse complement strand
ACCTCTCCGGCGGCCTGGCGCGTGACGACCAGCGGGATGACCAGCGTGGCGCCGGGATCGAGCGGTCCCCAGCCCAGGGAGGTGGTGCCCGCCGGCTCGCCGCGCTCGCCTGGGCCCTCCACCCACTTGGTCCACTCCTGCCACAGCGGCGGGCCCGGCTCGGCGATGCGCTCCGGCGACGGCTGGAACGGAGCCAGGAAGAGCGACTCCCGCAGCTGCGTCGGCCAGCGCAGGACCAGCTCGCCGACCCGGCGGTCCGACAGGTTCGTGACTGTGACCACCAGCCGGCCGTTGCCATCCGAGGGGACCTCGTTCGACACGGCCACGCGGACGCGGCGCGGGTCCGTTTCGGTCGGCAGGGCGAGGGACAGCGGAGGCTCGGGCCTGGCCGTCGGCTGAACGCTGTGGCGCGCAGTCGGCTGGGCCGTCGGATCGGCGGTCGGCGTTTCGTCGACGGTCGGTGAGACACCGATCGACGGCGCGATCGACGGCGTGACCGTCGGCGCCGTGCCGCACGCGGCCAGCAGGAGAGTCGCGCCGGCGAGCGCAGCGATGCACCCGGCCGCCCATCGGCGGCGGGCGACGATGGGCGATGGTCCGGTCATCGCGCGCATGGTAGACGGCGCGGGCCGCCGGCCATTTCGAGGCGCGCTGCTAGCATCGGCGCGTGTGGACCTCCGCGCCGTGGACCGTGCGCCTCTGGTTCGTGTGGGCCTTCGGGCTGCTGGCGCTGAGCGGACTGCTGCTGCCTCGCATCATCGCGTTCGTGGACTTCAGCGAGCGGGCGCCGTTCAGCCTGCTTGGGATCTTCATGATGCTCGAGCTGGCAGTCGTGCTGTTCGGCATCACAGTGGCCATGCAGCGCAAGCGCATCGGGCACCGCCTGGCCATCGCCATCGCGGCCCTTCCGGCGCCCATCCTGGGCGGCCTGCCGCCCGCTCTCTTCGGCATGCACCCCGCTGCGGCCAACGGCTGGTACGCCATAACGGTTCCACTCGGCATGCTGATCAGCATTGCGCTGATCGCGGGCCTGCTCCGGCCGTCGGCGCGGGCCTGGTTCACCGAGGACTGAGGTCCTCGCGCGGGGCGCACGGCGGGGCGCTCCTATACTGGCCGGCGTGAAGCTCGTGGCCTTCGCGCCATCCGGCACTCCGTCCGGCGCGCGCCTCGGCGTCGTCGGCGCTGACGGGATCGAGCCCCTGTCCGGCACCGATGGTGACTTGGCGCGCATCCTGGCCGATGACCTCCACGCGATCCCGCGCGAGGGCACGAGATTCGACCCCGACGACGTCCGCCAGCTGGCGCCTCTGCCGCGGCCGGGCAAGATCGTGTGCGTCGGGCTGAACTACCGCGACCACTGCCGGGAGCAGGGCATCGACGAGCCGGCGTACCCGATGCTATTCGCCAAGTTCGCCAACGCCGTCACGCACCCCGGCGACCCGGTGACGCGGCCCCGCGCCACGGAACAGCTCGACCTGGAGTGCGAGCTCGCAGTGGTCATCGCGCGGCGGGCGTCGCGCATTGGTGCGGACGAGGCCATGGAGGCCGTCTTCGGGTACACGCTCCTCAACGACGTCACCATGCGCGACCTCCAGCGCGAGGACCGCCAGTGGCTCCGCGCCAAGGGGAGCGACGGCTTCGCGCCCATCGGCCCGGCGGTCGTCACCCGCGACGAGCTGGGCGACGGACGTGGCCTGGGCGTGCGCTCCTCGGTGAACGGCGAGACCTGGCAGGACTCCTCCACCGACGAGATGATCTTCGACGTTGCGACCGTGGTGGCGTTCGTGTCGCGGACCATCACGCTGGAGCCGGGCGACCTGATCGCCACTGGCACCCCGGCCGGCGTCGGCCATTTCCAGGATCCGCCCCGCTACCTCCAGGACGGCGACCTGATGCGGTGCGAGATCGAGGGCATCGGCGTGCTCGAGAACCGCGTGGTGGACGAGCTGCCTCGCGCCGATGACCACGCCGGGGCGTCGGGCGTGGACGAGCTGCTGCCGGCCGGTAGCTGGCGTTGACGGAGGTCGCCGCTCCAAGCCGCACGATGCGGGCGCTCGCCAAGGTGCGCCCGGAGCCGGGCATCGAGCTGGTCGAGCGCCCCGTCCCGTCTCCGGGCCCCGGCGAGGTGCTGCTGCGGATGGCGGCCGCCTCGATCTGCGGCACGGACTACCACCTGTTCCGGTGGGACCCGTGGGCGCGCGAGATCATGACGCCGCCCACCATCCTGGGGCACGAGCTGGCTGGCCGCGTGGCGGGCACCGGCGCCGGCGTCAGCCGCGTGCGGGAGGGCGACCTGGTCGGGGTGGAGAGCCACATCGTCGACTGGACCTGCCGCCAGTGCCTCGCCGGGGATCGCCACCTGTGCCGCAACCTGCGGGTCATCGGCGCCCAGGTCGATGGCGGGTTTGCCGAGTACGCGGTGATCCCCGAGGCCAACGCCATCGAGTCCAACGGGCTGGAGCCCGCGGTGGTCGCCCTCCAGGAGCCAATGGGCAATGCCGTCCACGCCGCCTTCGCCGAGCCGATCGAGGGGCGGACGGTGCTGGTCACCGGGTGCGGTCCCATCGGCCTTTGCTCGGTCGGCATCGCGCGCGCCGCGGGCGCTGCCAGGGTGATCGCCACCGACACGGAGGGGTATCGGCTCGAGCTGGCGCGCGAGATGGGCGCCGACCTCGCGCTGGACGGCGCGGCGCCGGACGCCCTCGACCGCATCCTGGCCGCGACAGACGGTGACGGCGTGGACGTCGTGCTGGAGATGAGCGGCGCGCAGGCTGCTCTCGACCAGGGGCTGCAGGCCGTGACGCGCGGCGGGCGGATCAGCCTGTTGGGCATCTTCAGCGACAAGGTCCGCATCGACCTCTCCGACCTGGTCATCCAGAAGGGCGTGCGGCTGTACGGCATCTACGGCCGGCGCATCTACGAGACGTGGGAGCGGACGCAGGACCTGCTGCGCTCGGGGCGCCTGGACGTCTCGCCCATCATCACGCATCGCTTCGACCTGGCCGACTGGGAGCGTGCCTTCGAGCTCATCGCCTCCCGCCACGCCGGCAAGGTTGTCCTGCTGCCGTAGCGCGATAATGGCCGGCATCGACGCCACCTCCACGGTTCCCGCCCGTTCTCGCAACCCGCTGGCCTTCCTCGAGCGCGAGATCGAGGAGATGAAGGCCAAGGGCCTGTACCGGCGCCTGCGCGTGGTGCAGGGCCAGCAGAAGAGCCGCTGCGTGATCGACGGGCGCGAGGTGATCACGCTCTCCAGCAACAACTACCTGGGACTCAACACCCACCCGCGGCTGATGGAGGCCGCGGAGCGCGCGGTCCGCGAGTACGGGGCGGGGTCGGGGGCCGTGCGGACCATCGCCGGCACCATGACCCTGCACGAGGAGCTGGAGGCACGCCTGGCGACCTTCAAGCACGTGGAGGCCGTGCTGACCTTCCAGTCGGGGTTCACCTGCAACACCGGCGTCATCCCCATCCTCGCGCCGGAGGGAGCGGCCATCGTCTCCGACGCGCTGAACCACGCCAGCATCATCGACGGCATCCGGCTGACGAAAGCCGAGCGCAAGATCTTCCCCCACGCCGACATGGACGCGCTGCGCCAGGCACTTCGCGAGCTGCGCGACGCGCCGGGCGGGGCGGATCGCACGGTCCTGGTGATCACCGACGGTGTGTTCAGCATGGACGGCGACATCGCCCGCCTGCCCGAGGTCGTGGAGGCGGCCGAGGACGCCGACGCCATCGTGTACGTGGACGACGCCCACGCCTCGGGGGTGCTCGGGCGCAGCGGCCGCGGCAGCGTGGACCACTTCGACCTCCACGGGCGTGTGCACGTCCAGGTCGGGACGCTGTCCAAGGCGATCGGCGTGCTGGGCGGCTACGTGGCCGGCACCGCGGCGCTGCGCACGGTGCTGGAGCACCGGGGACGGCCCTTCCTGTTCTCCACCTCCCACCCCCCGGCCGTCGCTGCTGCCTGCCTGGCCGCGGTCGAGGTGCTGGAGCAGGAGCCCGAGCTGATCGAGCGCCTCTGGGAGAACACCCGTTTCTTCAAGGCCGGCCTGGAGAGGCTGGGATTCGATACCGGGGCGTCCGAGACGCCCATCACGCCGGTCATCACCGGCAGTGGGGCGCTGGCCATGAAGCTCTCGGACCGGCTCTTCGACGAGGGCGTCTTCGCCCAGGGCATCGGCTATCCGACCGTGCCCGACGATCGGTCCAGGGTGCGCACCATCGTCACCGCGGAGCACACGCGCGACGAGCTCGAGACCTGCCTGGCGGCGTTCGAGAACGTTGGCCGCGAGCTGGCCCTGATCTAGGTCCATCCGGGCGGTGCCCGGGGTCAACGCCCGTATGGCCATTGGCCATGCCCGATGGTACCTTTGGCGCCCGCTGCCGCCCGACGCGGCCGTTCCGCAGTCGAGAGAGGTGCCCGAGCCCGATGCGCGAGCGACCCACGAGTGCCTTCGTGGCCGATGCGCTGCGCGGCGCCCGCCTACGACAACTGCCTGCCGAGGACGCCCAAGTCGCCGCGGGTCGCGCGGACGACCTGGACGCGCTGGCCGCGCTGGCGGTCCGCGGCGACGCCGAGGCGGTCCGCGGGTTGTACGACGCACTGGTGCGCCCCATCTACCGCTACGTGGCAGTCCGGGTGCGGCGCCGAGAGGATGCGGAGGACCTGACGCAGGTCGTCTTCGAGCGCATCGTCGCGTCGCTGCCGACCTACCGCGGCCGCGGTCGACCCTTCGAGGCGTGGGCGTTCCGGATCGCGCGCAACGCGGTGATCGACCACCTCCGCCGGGAGCGTCCTCACCAGGTGCTCGACGGGCTGACCGAGCCGGCGCAGCGCGACCGTGGCCCCGAAGCGCTGAGCCTGCGCAGCGAGGAGCTGCGCGAGCTGCGCGCCGCCCTGAGCGATCTGACCGTCGACCAGCAGGAGGCCATTGCGCTGCGGTTCGCGGCCGGGCTCTCCGCCGAGGAGGCAGCGCAGGTCATGGGCCGGCGGGCGGGTACCGTGCGCGGGCTGACCTTCCGCGCCATCCACGCGCTCCGGCGTCGCCTGGCCGGGCAGGATCCGCCCACCGGCGGGAATCGATGAGCGGCGTCGGGCTGGACCCTGACGCGGCCATGGTGGAGCGTCTCGAGCGTGCCTTCCGTGGCATCGAGCCGGACCCGCTCTTCCGGCGGCGCCTGCGCGCCGTGGTCGTGAATCGCTACGTCGCGGGGCCTGAGGGCATGGGCCACCACGGCAGCGCGACGCCGGCGCGGCGGATGGGCAGCCTCGGCCGGTCGGCCCTGTACGCGTCGCTGGCCGTGGCGCTCGGCACCTCGGCGGCGGGCGCCGCCTCGCAGGACAGCCTGCCCGGCGACGCGCTGTACGGGGTGAAGCTGCGCCTGGAGGAGATCCGGATGCAGGTCGCGCCACCGTCGCTGCGCGACGACCTCGCGGCGTTGGTCCTGGCCGAGCGGGTGGAAGAGCTCGAGCTGCTGACCGCGGCCGGACGCTGGCACCTGGTCCCGGTTGCGGCGGCGCACGTCCACAGGGCGGAGGCGGTGCTGAACACCCTGGGGCCGGCGGCGGATGTCCGCGAACGGCGGGCGGAGGCGGTCCGGCGCGCCGGAGAAGCGCTCCAGAGGGCGATGGGGCGCGCTCCCGGCGCGGCACGCCCGGGGCTCGAGCGCGCGCTGCAGGCCGTGCGCGGGGGCACCGCCCTCGAGCGCAGGCACGTGCCCGACCCCCGACCGCCCGACCCCGGACCGCCCGACCGCGGCGACGCCGGTCCGCCCATCGAGCCTCCGCGGCGTGGCAGCTCCGCCAACCGAACCGACCGCGGCTCGCTGCCGAGCGCAACGCCGCGGGCGACTGCGACTCCCAGCCCGTCGCCGACGCCAACCCCGACACCGGCACCGACACCGCCGCCGAGCGACGACCCAACGCCAAGGCCCGGTCACGGCAACGACAAGGACAAAGAGCAGGACTAGGGCCGGACACCAGAGGACGGGGTAGAGGCGAACCCCTACCCCGTCCCTGCCAGGGGGGCTGGCTGATTGACCGATGGACCGGCTAGCCGCCGATCCATCGGCCCTGTGGTTCCTAGCGCCGTCGACGGACCGCCCGCAGGTTGGCGAAGGCCAGCGCGCCGAGGGAGCCGACGAACAGGACGACCAGCAGCTCAAGCGGGACGCTGATCGGTGTGCCGTCCGGCCGGATCACCAGCGCCGTGTCGGGCACCGTGGGCTCCGGCGTGGGCGGGTTGCCGCCGAGCTCGCTCTCCGACGTGACGCGGATCGAGTCCTCGCCGTCATCCGGCTGCGTCTGGTCGGAGACGATGGTCGCCACGTTGACGATCGGCTCGTTCTCCGGGGCGTCCGCGTCCACGGTGGTCACGAAGCTCACGCTGCCGCTCGTGGTGAGCGTCCCGAGCTGCCAGGTGATCACGCCGGTGACGGGGTCGAAGACGCCGCCATCCGAGGCGCTCACGAAGGTCAGGAAGTCGGGCAGCGGGTCGGTGATGACCGCGTTGGTGACCGGCCCGTTGCTCAGCGCGTAGTCCAGCGTCCAGGTGACCTGCTCCGGTGCGACGCTGAGGACGTTGCCCTCGGCGTCGAACACGAAGTGCACCACCTCGGTGTCCGCCGACTTGTCGATGACGAGCGCCGGCACGCGCACGGTGACGGTTGAGTCGTCATCGCACTCGTCGGCGAGGTTCTCGGCATCGGGGCACTGGCTGTTCGGGCTGGTGACAACCGCCAGGTTGACCAGCTCGTCGCCGTGCTCGGCATCGAGGCTCACAGCGGCCTGGTAGGTCAGCTCGTATGAGCCGTCCGCCAGGTCGCCCAGCTCCCAGGTGATGGTCCTGGCCGCCTCGTCGTACGTGCCGCCGTCGCTGATGCTCGTGGGAGCATCCAGGCCTTGCGGCATGACGTCGGTGACGACCACGTCCTCGGCCGGCCCTTCGCCGACCGTGACGGTCAGCGTGTAGGACACCACCGTGCCGGGCAGGACCGGATCGGGCTGGTCATTGACCTTGACGATCTCGACCGTCGGGCAGCGGACGTCGATGGTCGCGACCGCCGGGCCGACCTCGTCGCTGTTGGACGCGTCGGTCCAGGCCTGGTTGAGCAGCTCGCCGCAGTCCTCGCGGTCCGTCTCGCCGGTGATCATGATCACCTTGCCAGGATCGTTCTCGTCGAACGGCTCGGCTGGCATGTCCGACGGGGCCAGGTCGCCGAACGAGCAGTCGAACGACCAGTGCTCCACGCCATCGGGCCCGACGCTGCTGGCAAGGCTGCAGCTGTCGTCGCCGTCGGCGTTGAGGATGACCGGGTTGCCCCAGTCGACGTCATCGGGCAGCTCGTCATGGACCGTCACGCCGAGGGCGGTGCCTGGCCCGGCGTTCCAGATGGCCACCCAGAAGATTGCCTCCTCGCCGGCGTCGATCGGACTCGGTCCGGCCACCTTGTGAATGTTCAGCCCGGGGCACTCGACGGTCGTGTCGGCCGTCGGGTTGAGCTCCTCATGGTTGGCCGAGCTGATGTCGGCCTGGTTGGGGTAGAGCGCGCAGTCCTCCTGCGTGGTATCGCTCACCACCCTGACGCTGGCCGAGGCGCCGGCCGCCAGGTCGCCGAAGTCGCAGCTCAGCAGCTCCGATCCGACCGCCCCGGTGATCTCGCACGCGGCATTGTCCGGGTCGATCTCCCAGTCCACGCTCCCGTCCGCCTTGAACGGCAACAGGTCGCTCAGCTCGACGTCGTACGCCGTGCCCGTGCCTACCGCGCTCGCATTCAAGACGGTGATCGTGAAGCTGATCGGCTGCCCCGCCGAGACCACCTCGGCGCCTGCCGTCTTGGTGGCGGTCAGGTCGGGGCACTGGACCACGATGGTGTGGTCGTCAGAGTTGTCCTCCAGGTCCTCCTCCGCCTCGTTCGAGGCCGATGCGGAGGCCAGGTTGTCCAGGTCGCCGCAGTCGGCAACCTCGGTATCGGTCTCGACGCGGATGGTGAACTCGTCACCCGCCGCGAAGGTATCGAGGGCGCAGGTCAGCGCCAGGCCGTTCAGCTCGCAGAACGCGGGCAGGTCGGTCGCGGTCCAACCGTTCTCGACGTTGGGCAGCGTGTCGGCGAACTCGAAGCCGTACGCGTCCCCGAGTCCCTCATTGCTGACGGTGATGTCGAAGAAGACAGAGTCGGTGGCGTTCACCGTGCCGGAGCCGGTCTTATCAACAACGATATCGGGGCACTGCACCTCGATCGAGGCGCCGTCCTCGTTGTTCGTCTCGTCGACGTCGGCATCGGCCGCGATCGACGTGGTGTTCTCGATGCCCAGCTCGCAGTCCTCGGACCCGCTGGTCATGGTGATGGTGATGGATCGATCCTCCCCGTTCGGGATCGTCCCGAAGTCACAGGTCAGGGTCTGGCCCGGCTCGACGGTGAGGTCATCGCAGGAGCCGGCGTCGTCGCCGGTGATCTCCCAGGCGTGACCGCTCTCGTTGACGTCGGTCAGGACGACGTTGTCGGCGTCCCCAGTGCCTCCGGCCGTGACCACGACGTTGAAGCTCGCAGCGTCACCGGCGTTGATCGGCGACAGCACGGCCGACTTCTCGACGGCCGGGTCCGGGCACAGGACGGAGATGGAAGCACCGTCCTGGTTGTTCGACTCGTCGACGTCGGCGTCTGCCGTGATAGACGCGGTGTTCTCGATGCCCAGCTCGCAGTCTTCCTCGCCACTGGTCATGGTGATGGTGATGGACCGATCCTGCCCGGCGGGGATCTCGGCCCACGTGCAGGTCAGCGTCTCGCCGTCCGCGACGGTCAGGTCTTCGCAGGCCGCGGAGTTCGACCCGCTCACGACCCAGTCGTGGCCGGTGTCATTGACGTCGGTGAGAACGACGTTCGTGGCCGGGCCGGTTCCCCCGGCATGGACGGTGATGGTGAAGGCCGCGTCCTCGCCGAAGGCGATGGGCGTGGCCACCGCGTCCTTGACGACGCCGGGGTTGGGGCACAGGACGGTGATGGACGCGCTGTCCTCGTTGTTGGACGCGTCGTGGTCGTTGCTGGAGCTGACCTGCGCCGTGTTGGCGATGCCCAGTTCGCAGTCATCCGCATCGCTGGTCATGGAAATCCTGACCTCCCGTGTCTGGCCGTTTGCCAGGTCGCCGAAGTCACAGGTCAGGGTCTCGCCGGGAGCTACGGACAGGTCTTCGCAGTCGTCCGCATCCGGGCCGCTGACGGTCCAGGCGTGGTCCGTCTCGTTGAGGTCGGTGAGGATCACGTCCTCGGACGTGCCGGTCCCGCCCGCGGTCACCACGATATCGAAGCTCGCGCTCTCGCCCGCGACGATCGGGCTCAGGACCGCGTCCTTAGCGATGCTGGCGTCCGCCTGAGGCGGATCGAGGAACGGATTCGCCGCCGAGGCGGTCTCGCCGCTCAGCACGACCTCCTGGTCCGGATCGGCCGGCAGGTCGTAGCCGTCGGGCGCGACGGTCTCCGTGATCAGGTACGTGCCGAGGAGCAGGCCGGTGACCAGCAGCTGGCCGTCATCGGGGTCCTCGTCGTTCGCGCCGTTGTCGACCACCGTCACGGGGCCGAAGCCGTCCGCTGCGCCGGCGATGCCTTCGAGCGTGAACGTGGCGCAGCAGACCTTTGCGTTGCTCTGCGCGTCTCGCTTGACCCAGCTGATGTCACCCAGGCCGTTCGTCCAGGGGCCGAACGTGGCAGAGCCGTTGACGCCGACCGTCAGCGTCTCGCAGTGGGAGTCGATGATGTAGCCGTCGGGAGCATCGGTCTCGCAGACCTCGTACTCGCCGGGCTCGACGTCGGTGAGGTGGATAACGCCCGGATCATCGTTGTCGTCCGGCGCCTGGTTATCGGTGACCGACAGGCTGCCGGTCTCGGTGAAGGGGTTGGGCGTGATGCTGAAGGTGGCCCCGCCGAGGGGGTTGCCGGCCTCGTCCTCCTTGAGGATGGTGATCTGGCCACAGGTGCTGAACGCGACCGGCAGCGGATCGATGCGGTCCTTGAGGTCGGCGCTGAAGGAGTTCGACGAGCGGCTCTTGGTGAAGAGGCTGCCGAAGGCGCGGCAGTCGCCGCCCAGGATGTCGGTCAGGTTGAGGGCCGCCTCGCCGAAGGTCGCCTCGGCCAGCGTCACGTCCGGGTCGGCCACGCAGTCGGTGACGTCGCCGTCGTTGACCGATCCCTCGGCCAGGCCACTGACGACCAGGTCGACCGGGTTCACCCAGCGACCGCGGTCCTCGGGATCACTGGTCGGATCGGGATTGTCGACCGCGTCGGCGTCCCAGGTGCGGAGCGTTAGCTCGACCTCATAGCCGCCCTGCGATCCGGGGTTGGCCTGGAAGTCGAAGGTGACCAGCAGGTCGCCATCGGTGCGGACCTTGGTCACGCCGTTGGAGCTGACCTGGTCGGACTGGTTGAACTCGAAGTCGATGGTGCTGGTGCCAGTGGAGTCGGCACGGATCCAAGCCAGGTACACGAACAGCTCGCCGTTGATCGTCTCGCTGGCGACGTACTCGCGCAGCAGGTCGTCCTTGTTGTTGGGGATCGTCCCGGTCGAGAGCGTCGGGACGTCGCTGTCCTCCTTGTTGTTGTTGCTCGAGAAGGACGTGTCGTTTGACCCGCTCGCGCTGTCGTTCTTGGTCTGGAGGTTCGGCGCCGGGGTACACCAATCGGTCTCGGCACCATCGTCGGTGAGGTTTCCGTCCAGCACGTTGAACGTCGACGGCGTCAGCGCCAGCACGGGCGCGGACGCGAGCTGAGTCATGGGCGCCAGTGGACCGACCACGACGTTCAGCAGGAAGGCAACCAGGACGGGAAACGCACGCAGGGAATTCGCTCGGGTTGTCATTGTTTGTGGATGCCCCCTTGGCACTGGTCGGCCGTCTGCCAGCGACCGGGTTGTGGATGAACCGATAGACCGATGAATCCTCATTCGAGGGCAGACCCGCGATGCGGATCGAGATCGGTGGTCGGTCAGGGCAGCTCCGCCGGCCGATCCGCGGCCCTCTTCGATTACCGGGCTTCACCGGCCTGGTTCCCCTCCTGGCCGAGTGAGCCGTCGCTGTGATGACCTCGCCCGCACGGCAGGCAACTGGCCGCTCGGGCGCCTGCCGATCGAGGCAGGGAGCGCAGTATCACACCCGGTCGGTACTTTGGTAACCCCCTACTTGACCGCGGTATAGCGGTACGCTGCGGTCAGGTGCGGTTCGGGTCGCGCAGGGCGTTGACGGCTGGCACCGAACGTCCTGGTACGACCGCATTGCGAAGTACTAGGTCCGGGGCATAGCAAAGGCCCCCGGTCGCGAGACCGGGGGCCTTGTGCGCTAGCTTGCGCGTCCGCGGGGTTAGCTGCGGCTGCGCACGGTCTGCACGTTCACCCAGGCGAGGGTCGCCAGGGAGGCGAGCAGGATCGCTCCGAAGAAGATCGTCGGCAGCGGGCTTGGCCCACCCGGGCCGCCCAGGGCCGTGTCAGGGGTCGTGCCGGCCGGCGTGCCGGTCCCGCCAAGGACCGAACCCTCCGGGGTACCGGTGCCACCCTGGACGGAGCCCTCCACCGAAGCGGACGCCGTCTGGCTGGCCACCGAAGCGGACGCCGTCTGGCTGGCCACCGAAGCGGACGCCGTCTGGCTGGCCACCGAAGCGGATGCCGTCTGGCTGGCCACCGAAGCGGACGCCGACTGGCTGCCCGGGACGGTCGTGAAGCAGAACGAGATGTGGCTCAGGCCCGACCACGGCGGCGTCTGGACTGCTACCCCCTGGTCGTTGCCGGGGGCATGCAGCCCCGCGTCCGTAAGGACGGCCGGGTCATAAAGGTACAGGTTCCCGCCTGGCCCCCCCTTCACGAAGACTGCCTCGACAGGCATGTTCGCGACGAAGGTGACCGTCGGGCCGTTAGCGGTCTGAACGATGGTGATCGTGACGGCGAAATCGCTGTTCGGATCCTCGTGCAGGCCGTTCGTGACGGGCTCGATCTTGAACTCGTGCTCGAAATCACCGAGATCGCCGCAGGTCGGATTTCCCTGGTGGAGGATCGGCTCGACATGCGCGGCCAGCGCGGGTCCGATCATCATCGTGAACGTGAGGCCGAGGGCGGACAGCGCAGCCAGCAGGGCAACCGGCCGCACCAGTCGGCGCTCGGGGCTCCTTGGTGTATCCATCGATAAAAACTCCTTTGACTCGGTTCCCCTGAGGTGCGGCTAAGGCTGCCGTCCTCCCCCGTGGGCGGTGGGAAGCGCACTGTACAGGCAGGTACCGCGCTTGCCTAGTACCAATGGAGGTTGACTTAGTGCAGGAATGTTGCCAGTGGTGCAGTTTGGTGCGCAGGGCACGATCACGTTGGCGTTGCGAGTTCGCACCACGGTCCTAGGAGTGGCGTACCGGTCAGCCGGTTCGGCCGCGCGCCTCGAGCAGGACGACCTGGCTCTCGTCGGGGAGTGAGCCGGGCGTGACCGCTGCCTTCGGCTGGCGCACCGGCTCCGCGGTGCCCATCTCGTGGAGGAACTTGTCTGGCGGCAGCAGGTCGGTCGAG
>DATADC010000135.1:0-15474 GCA_036258735.1 Candidatus Limnocylindria bacterium | reverse complement strand
GCGTGCGTCGGGTTCCGGCGGCAGTCGCGAGCGGACGGATCGTCGAAGTGGCCGGTGATGCGAACCCAGGCGTCTCGCCACGCCACCTGTGGCTCGAGGGTGGGGTGTAGCACGGCGGACCTCCACCACGCCTGCGTGTCGCTGCGGGACTGCATCGGCATCAGGAACAGCCCCCTCGCGCGCTCGCTGAACCAATCCGGCTGGCGAACGAGCTCGGTGTCGGTCCAGCACTCACGGCACGCGGCGGACCAGGCAGTCAGGGTCAGGGGCCGATCGCCATAGCACGTGATCGCTTCAAGCGGGTCGAGCGCCATGAAGTCCATGGCGGACTCCGGCGGCTTGCCGCAGGTCTCGATGGCCGGCGCCGCGACGGGTGGGATGACACGCGCCGCCTCGCGCGCCCAGGCGCCGTCGGGCCCGAGGTGCCAGAGCACCGGGTTGGCCCCACGACCCACAATCTCCCCTCCAACGGCGACGGCGCCCAGCGGCCCGATGACCGCCCGCTGGACGGGCACGCCGAACCCCTCGGTGGGCCCGGGCGATTTCCGCCACGCGGACGCGGTGTAGCGCCACACCACCGGGATGGTGCCTTCGCGCTCGTACCCGAAGGCCAGCGCGCTCGACCCATCGGACACGACGCTGGTGATCACGGCGCCATAGAAGGCAACCGCCAGCACGTGGTCCTGCACCAGCCGCGGGGCATCGTCCGAAAGCACCGCGCGCCAGGCTCGCACGAACCCGTTCGCATCGCGGCTGACCCCCAGCAGCTCCTCGCCAACGACCGCCAGCTCCAGCCGTTCGCCGGTCCCTTCCGTCGAGATCGGAGTCCATGACCTGCCCGTCTGTGAGACGGCCACGGCGAGCTCCGCAAGCCCCTCGGTGAAGGTCCACGCCACCAGCCGGCTCCCGGCAGGCAGGACGCGGATCTCTCCCCACTCAACGGACGCTCCGTCCGGGAAGGGAGCGCGCCCCTCCTGCCAGGTCAGGCCGTCGGGCGAGAACCACAGCGACTCGCCGGACGGCTCGTTACTGGCCAGGACGAGCAGATAGCCGTGATCTGCGCCGATGAGCGCGCGGACGTACTCGCTGCCGGTGGATTCCAGCGAGCCCAGGGGCGTCCACCGGGAGCCGTCGCCGGACTCCCAGATCCAGGTCGACGGTGGCGAGCTGCCCCAGGTCGTCGTGGCAGCCAGCCAGCCGGACGGGCCCCACGCCATTGCCGCGCCCTGCCAGCCGTTCCAGCTCGTCGGCTCGCCCGGAGACCAACGCTCGCCGTCGGGCGACGTCGCGACCACGGCTGCGGGTGGCAACCAGCCGGGTGACTGCGGCTCGAAGCCATGCAGCACGAAGCCGGTCGGTCCGGCTGCCATCGCGTTGACGCCGCCATGGGACGCGCCCGTCGCGGTCTCCACCAGGCGTACCAGCGGCTCGCCCGCGCGCGACCACGCGCGGACCCAGCCAGGCTGCGGGTCGTAGACGTAGAGCCACTCGCGCTCGCCGCCGGTGTCCGGGCGGGACTCGGCGAGCGTGACCTGGCCGGCGCGCAGCGAGCTGCTCTCGGCGGCGTCGTCACGCGGCGCGACGTGCACCGGCGTCGGACGCGTGGCCTCGAGCCAGTAGGCCCTGTGGACGAGGAACTCATCGTCCGGTTGGTCGGGTGGACGGCCCGGCACGAGGCCGAGCTCTCGGAGCGGGCGAGCCGTGGGCGTGGGCCGGGGCGTCGCCGTGGGGCGGACGGTCGCAGCGGGCTCGGATGAGGCGCGTGCCACCGGCTCGTCGACCAGGCCGGCCAGCAGGTTGCCGGCTGCGATCATCAGGCCGCCCACGAGCGCCACTCCGGCCAGCGCCACCAGCAGGCGGTCGCCAACGGTCGTGCTCGGGCGCGCGCCGGACGAGGTCTCCAGCGGGAGGTCTTCGAAGTCGTCCACCGCGCCGATCGTACGACCGGCTGTCCACGCCTCGTGGTCGTGCGCCGCCTGGCGCAGCGTCGCAGGGCACCGAGCTCGACCTCGCCACCGCAGAGGTGCCGGACGTGTAGCCGCGTTGCGTCCGAGCGGCTTGCGTCCGAGCGGCTTAGGCCCGATGCTGCGGATCATGACGACCGCCCTGCCGACCAACCGCCGGGCCCGGATGCGCGAGAGCGTTGCGCCCTTTCTGGCGTTCTACAACGGGCCGTTCGCGCACCTGAACCTGGCCTCGGACATCGCCAACTTCGCCGTCGGCAATCCGCAGGAGATGCCACTGCCGGAGTACGTCGACGCTCTGCGGCGCCACGTCGAGCCGCGGAACAAGGACTGGTTCGCCTACAAGACGTCCGAGGCGGCGTCGCGCCGAACGGTGGCCAAGACGCTGGCCAGGCGCACCGGGTTGGCCTGGCAGCCGGCGGACGTGCACATGACCAACGGCGGGTTCGCGGCCCTAGCCGTCACCCTCCGAACGCTGCTCGAGCCGGGCGACGAGGTCATCTTCCTCTCGCCGCCGTGGTTCTTCTACGAGTTCCTGACCCTGGCCGCCGGGGGCGAGCCGGTGAGGGTCAAGCTCGACCCGCCGGAGTTCGAGCCGGACCTCGAGCGCATCGCGGCTGCCATCGGGCCCCGCACGCGGGCGGTCATCATCAACAGCCCGCACAACCCCAGCGGGCGCATCTACACGCCCTCCATGCTGGCGAGCCTGGCCGGGATGCTGGCCGACGCCGGCCACCGCATCGGGCATCCGGTGTGGATCATCTCCGACGAGCCGTACAACCGGATCGTGTTCGACGGGCGTGATTACCACAGCCCGGCTGAATACCACGCGCACACCGTCGTCACCTATTCGTATGGCAAGACGCTGCTGGCACCGGGCCAGCGCATCGGGTACCTGACCGTGCCGCCCACGCTATCCGCGGACGAGCGCGCGGCCCTGCGCGACGAGGTCTTCCTGGAGCAGGCCGCCACCGGATGGGCCTTTCCCAACGCGCTGCTCCAGCACGCGCTGGCCGACCTGGAGCGACTCTCGATCGACGTGGCTGCCATGCAGGGGCGGCGCGATCGACTGGTGCCCGCGCTCCGAGAGATGGGCTATGAGGCTTCCATGCCGCAAGGCACGTTCTACACCATGGCGCGCTCGCCGCTCCCCGATGACGTGGCCTTCGCGGACATCCTGGCGCGCCACCGCGTCCTGGTGCTGCCCGGCACGGTGGTCGAGGTGCCCGGCTGGTTCCGCATCAGCCTGACGGCCTCGGACGAGATGGTCGAGATGGGCATTGCCCGCTTCGCGGCGGCCATGGCGGAGGCGCGAAGCACGGGGCCTGGCAGGTAACCGATACACCGGGCGATTTCGCGCACGAAGCCGGCGCCGGGCCAGTTGCTCGACCTATTCCTCCAACCGCCCACTCCCGCCGATCGGTCCGCGGTTAGACCTGGGGAGACCGGAAGAGCCCGCGGATTCAGCGTCCATCGGCGTCGAGCTTGTCGAGCCACTCCTCCAGCCGGGGCAGGTGCTCCATCAGGTGTTCGGGGCCGGCCTTGCGAACCCAGTACGCGGCCGCTGGCGTGACCTCCGGCAGCTGATGCCAGGCGCTCAGCAGCTCATTCCGCGCGGCGGCCGCCTGGAGGTGCACGGTGTCGAGCGGGACGTCGCGCATCGCGGCCAGGAAGCGCTCGTTGGCAGCGTCCACGTCAAGCTCCCCCTCCCGGTACGTGCCCGCCGCGATCTGCCGCAGCACCTGGGCGCCCTCGGCCATCCAGGTGCCTAGGTGCGCCACCGCGTCCTTGGCGGTCCACCCCTCGGTGAAGTAGCCGGGAACCTCCGCCTTGTCGGGCGTGAGCCGCCGCATCACGGCGTGCAGCCGCTGCCAGGCCTCGCGCTCGCCGGCGAGCTCATCGGGCTTGGTCGGCGCATCGGTCATGGGCAGATACTAGTCAGCGTCGCCCGACGAGGAAGAAGGTCTCCACCGCGCCCTTGCCCTTGACCTCGACGATGCCGCGCCTCTCGAACGTGTAGCCGTCCTCCAGCCGAGCCGCGGTAGCGCCTGTGACCTGGATGCACCCCGGCCACCCGTTCGACTCCATCCGGCTGGCGGTGTTGACGGTGTCGCCCCACACGTCGTACACGAATTTCTTGAGGCCGATGACGCCCCCGATGCCCGGTCCCACGTGAAGCCCCACCCGGATCCGCATGGTCTGGCCGGCGTCGGTCCGGTAGCGGCCGATCTCATCGATCATGTCCAGCGCCATCTCGGCCACCGCCGTGGGACCTCCTCCGTCCGGGGTCAGGCCGCCAACCACCATGTAGGCATCGCCGACGGTCTTGATCTTCTCCAGCCGATGTTTGTCCACCAGCCGGTCGAAGATCGAAAACATCTGATTGAGGACGGTCACGACCTCGTGCGCGGGGCGCGACGCCGAGTACGGCGTGAACTCCACCACGTCGGCGAACAGCACCGCCATGTCCTCGAAGGCGTCGGCGATCGGCTCCTCTCCACGTCGCAGCCGCTCCGCGATGGAGGCGGGCAGGATGTTGAGCAGCAGCCGCTCGTTCTCGGCGTGTGCATGAGCCAACTCCCGCGTGGCCGTCACATCGGTGCCATAGATGTTGATCGACTCGAACTCGGACAGCGAGACCACGCGTAGCTCGAAGACCCGTCCATCGTGCTGCGCCTCCATGACGTTGGTGGCCCGGCCGTCCAGGATGGCCCGTACGTGGTTCAGGGCGGTCGGCGGCAGCTCGTCGCCGACCTCCACCCCGAGCGCCCTCCGTACGGGCGCGCTTGACGGGTTTGCGTACTGCAGCCTCCCCGCGCGCGTGACTCGCAGCACGGGGTTGGGGTTCTCGTCCGGAAACTTGTTGATGGCCCGCAGGCCCGTGATATCGGTCCCGTAGAGGTTGACGAAGCTGAACTCGGCGATCGCCACCGGGGTGATGGCGAAGAAGAGGCCACCTTCGCCGCCGACCTCGATCAGCTCGTGCGACTCACCGGCGAGCCGGGCGCGGATGCGATCGTGAAGGTGGCCCGGAATGAGTTCTCCGACCTTCACGCCCATGGCGCCACGGATAGGCCCGCTGGCTTGGTTGGCATACAGCAGCCGCCCCTCGGGGTTGATGCGCAGCACCGGATTCGGGTTGCGATCGGGGAACTTCTCGACCACCTTCACGCCGGTGATATCGCTGCCGTAAACGTTCAGCGCGCCGTCGGGTACCGGCACAGCAAGGATGGCGAAGGTGCGCAGCTCGCACTCGAGCTCGAACGGCTCGGGAGGCTCGAACCTTGCCGCGCGGTCGAGGCTGGTGCGGAAGACGTCCGGCACCCGGTCGCCGGTGCCCACGCCCAGCCGCTTGAGCACCGGGCGGCTGGCGGCGTTGGCGTACTCGAGCGTCCCGTCGGCGGCCACCCGCAGGACGGGGTTAGGGTTGCGGTCGGCGAAGCTCAGCGCCCCCTCGGACCAGGGCGCCGAGGAGCTTCCTTCCTCCACGACGCGCCCATCATGCCACCGTCCGCAAGCGCCACCCGGGACCGTTCAGTCGGCGGTTGGCTGCACCGACGGGCCGGGACTGCGCCCCAGCAGGCGCTTGTGGCCGTAGCGGCTGTTGGCCAGGGCGATGCCACCAATGATGAGCGCGGTGCCGGCCACCATGGCCAGAGTGATCTCCTCGCTCAGGATGACCGCTCCAAGCACGATGCCGACCACCGGCAGCAGGTAGGCCACCAGCGCGGTACGGGTGGCTCCCCAGCGGTTCAGCAGGAAGAAGAAGGCCAGGAATGCCAGCCCTGAACCGATGAGGCCCAGCCACACGACCGACAGCACGGCGTCCAGCTCGAGCCGAGTGACCCACGGGCTGCCGAAGACGACGGTGAGCGCCAGCGTGATGACAAAGGCGAAGCCGACCTCCAAGAATGCGCTGGTCAGGGCCGGCACGCCCTTCACCGTGCGCCGCGCGTAGACCCCGGCAGCCGCGTACGAGATGGCAGAGCCGATGAGCGCCAGCTGACCGGCGAGGCTGCCGCCGACGCCATCCTGGATGCCGGGCGCGGTCAGTACCACCACGCCGGCGAAGCCGATGGCGAGGCCGGCCAGGCGGTTGATGGTGATCGGCTCATCGGCCAGCACGAGGGCGGCGAGGACGATCGCGAACAGCGGCACAGTGCCGTTAAGCACGGCCGCCAGCGCCGAATCGATGCTCTGCTCGCCCCAGCTGATGAGCGAAAACGGGACGACGATGCCGAGCACGGCGACGACCAGCAGATGGAGGTACGCGGACCGATGGCGCGGCATCGCCTGCCGAGTGACCAACATCACCAGCGCCAGCACGGCGACGCCAATCGCCAGGCGGCCGGCCACCAGGGTGAACGGCGTGATGGTCTCGACCGCAATCTTGATGAACAGGTAGCTACTGCCCCAGGCGCCCCCCAGCGCAAGGAAGACGAGCCACTCAACGGGTGTGGGGCGTCGGTTCATGGGGAGGTAAGCGTACCCGGCACGATGGGTGAACGCGCGGCGCCGCCGCCGCGTGAGGTCACGCCCTTATCGGTGGCCGATCACCGCGAGTACGTGCGAGCGCTCTGCATCCGTGACGTGCGGATCGGCAAGCCGAAAGCTGGCCGCAGCGGCAATGCCGCGGCGCACCTGTGCCAAGCCGACGCGTCGCGCAAAGAGCGAGGCGAGCATTCGTCCCGGCAGGCCGGCGCTGGTGCGCATGATGAGCCAGGTCAGCGCTACGTCGGTCTCCGAGGCGCCAGGCCGGGCATTGGTCCAATCGATTACTACCGGCCCCGACGGCGACATCAGGACGTTCTCGGGATGAAGGTCCAGGTGCAGCAGCGAGGCTCCATTCAGCGGGATCGAGTGCAATCGATCATGCAGTCGCGCGAGCGTAGTCATGTGCCGACGGGCGAGCCACGGTCGGCGAGCGAGCGAGCCGGCCATGGTCGGTCCCTCCACGCGTTCGAGCACGAGCGCGTCGGGACGAACGTCGAACACGAGCGGCACCGGGTACCCGGCCGCGCGCGCCAGTGCCATGATCCTTGCCTCTCGCTCTGGATCGCCGCCGGACCGCAGGATGCGGCCCCCACCCAGGTGGCGGATGGTCGAGGCACGCCCGCGCGACATACGCTTAAGAGTCCACGCCAAGCGGCAAGGTTTCACCGCGGCCGGCCTGGGTCGCCGTGGAGCGCAGGGCGGTGCGGTAGACCGCCCGGGCGGCGAGCAACTGCCGGACCTCGCCCACCGTGACCCGGAACTCGTCGCGCCGATGGGTCCGGTCAGTGATCGCCAGCCCGGTGAAGTAGAGGCCCACGATCCCGCCGAGAACCGCGCTGACCGCAATCAGTTCTGCCGAGACCCGTCGTGCCTCGCCCAGCAGGTGCAAATCCACCAGCGTCGAAACGCCATCGCCGATCCAGCGCTCCTGCACCGCGGCCGGCAACGCGATCACGCCGAAGGCCACCAGGAAAGCCATGACCAGCAGCCCCACGAAGGCCGACTGCAGCAGCTGGTTGACGAGCACCAGGACGTGCAGGTTGACGCGCTCCAGCCAGGTGAGCGGCGGCGGGGGCAACAGGTCGGAGCCGACGCCGGCGAGCAGGGGCTCGGCGGGTGTGCCGCGCACCGTCGACACGATGGCGGCGGTATCGGTCTGATCCTCCAGCTCCTCGAGCTCGCTGCCGAAGGTGGTGATCACCAGCAGCGCGCCCACCACCACCAGCAGTCCGACGATGGCCGCCAGCTCGACCGCCGTGAGCGCGTGCGCCGCCTCCCAGATCTCGGCGGCGAACAGGAGGAAGACGACGAGGATGAGCAGGACGGGAAGGGTGCGGGCCAACAGGCCGATGATGCCGGCGAACTGCGACCACAGCCGACCGACGGCCCAGGTCGCCAGCTCCACCAGGCCGAAGAAAATCACCACGTAGATCAGGCCGATGCCCAGCATCGCGTTGAGAAAGGCGATCACCAGCTGCTGGACCGATCCGTCGATGAGGCCGGCGGGGACCGCCGGCAGCAGGCCCAGGAGAATGATCTCGGGTAAATCGAAGATCGGCTGGCGCGTGACGGGCTCCCGGCGGCGTAGCCACCGGCTGCCGGCGAATCCGGTCGCGATCAGCACGATGGTCAGCCCCGACGCTGCGAGGTTGGCGAGCGGTGGCCAGGTAGGGTTGACGCCCCAGAACAGGACGGTGCCGACCACCAGCCAACCGGCGATGAGCGGCGCCGCGCGGGTGTCCAGCTGCGCCTCGCTGCCGTAGCCCTCCACGAACTGCGGCACCCCGCGCCGCACGAACCAGCGCTCGATCGCCAGCCGCTCGGCCCGCGTCATGGTGAGGTTGCCGTTCATGAGTCGGCCGAAGCGTACGCGGCAGAGTCAAAAGGAAGCCCGGCACGCCGCGTGCACAGCAACCGCTTGGCCGCCCCACGTGGGGGCGCGCATGGAGGGAAGCAGCCATGGCCGATCCTGGAAAGATCGTCAAGGGAGCAACGAAGACCGCCGGCAAGGTGGCCGGCGGCGTAACGGATGTGGCGGGCAAGGCCGCCGGTAAGGCAGCGGGCGCGGTCGGTGGAGCCATTGGCGGCGTCGCGAAGGTGCTGCCGATCGGCAACGACAAACCGAAACGGTCACGGTCCAAGGCCACGACCAAGACGACCGCGAAGTCGACCTCGGCGAAGTCGGCCACCAAGGGCCGCAGCGCCAAGTCTGGGTCGACGGCGGCCAAGTCTGGGTCGACGACGGCCAAGTCGGCGCCGAAGCGGAAGGCGGCTGCCTCATCGGCCAAGACCTCGAGCGCCAGGTCGTCGACGACCAAATCGAGCGCGTCGAAGTCATCCGCCGGCACGAAGAAGTCGGGCTCGACGGGCGGACGGAAGAAGCGGACGAGCTCCTGACCTGACCCAGCCAGGGGGCGCGTCCACGGTCAGGCCCGGTAGACCTCCCGCCCGTCGACGTACGTCGCCATGACGCGCGCCTCGCCCAGGTACGCCGCCTCCGGCGATCGGAGGTCGCGGTCCATGACGACGAGGTCGGCGCGCTTGCCGGCCTCGAGCGTGCCGGTCTCGGCGTCGAGCCCGTTGACGTAGGCCGAGCCGATGGTGAAGGCGGCCAGAGCATCCTCCAGCGTCAGGCGCTCCTCGGGAACGAACGGGGGCGTGTCGCGGGCATCGGGCGCGACGCGCCGCACGGCAACCTCCATCTCCAGCAGCGGATTTCCGGTGGTCACCGGCCAGTCGCTGCCGCCGGCGAGCCGAGCGCCGGCGTCACGCAGGCTGCGAAACACGTACTGCCACTTCACCCGGCCGGGACCGACGGCCGGAATGCGCAGCTGACGCATTTGGTCGTCGTCCGCGGCCCAGAACGGCTGGATGTTGGCCGTCACGTCGAGCGCGGCGAACCGCGCGACGTCCTCGGGGTGCACGACCTCGAGGTGCGAGGCGTGGTGCCGGCCCCCGGACGGCCCGTTGCGCCGTCGAGCCTCCTCCACCGCGTCGAGCGCCAGGCGCACCGCCCCATCGCCGATGGCGTGGAAGTGCGCTGCGAACCCGCACCGGTCGAGCTCGGCCACGGCTTGGCGCAGCAACCCGGGCTCGATGAAGGGCACGCCGCGCTCGTCGGTCCCGGCGTACGGGTCCACCATGTATGCGGTCCGCGACTCCAGGATCCCGTCCAGCATGAGCTTGACGTTGTCTGCCTTGAGCGGACCGATGGACGAGCGCGCGCGCTCGTCCTCGAAGCGCTCCAGCTGCTCCATCCCTTCCCCGCGCTCCCACCACTGCGCCGCCGTGACCCGCGCCGTCAGCCAGCCGGTCGACGCGGCGTCGCGATAGGCCGCCAGAGTCGCCGCGTCGCCGTGGGCATCCTGCCAGGCCGTGACGCCCCACGCGTGGAGCTGCGCCTGGGCGGTGCGCAGGCCGGCCAGCAGCTCGGCATGGCTGGGCTCGGGCACGTGCGGCTCCACCAGGAGCGCGGCCCCGTCGATCAGCGCACCGGCCGGCGCGCCGGCCTCGTCTCGTGCGATGCGGCCGTCGGGCGGATCGGGCGTGCCCGGCCCGATGCCGGCCGCGGACAACGCCCGGGAGCTGGCCCAGGCGACGTGCCCGTCGTTGCTCTCCAACAGCGCGGGGCGGTCGCCGACGGCCTCGTCGAGCAGCTCGCGGGGCGGCTCGCCGCGCGGAAACGCGGTCAACGACCAGCCGCCGCCCAGGATCCACTCGCGATCGGGATGCGCCGACGCGTACCGGCGCACGGCGTCGACGTAGGCCGAGGCATCGGTCAGGTCGTGGAGGTCGCATCGGTCGGCCAGGAGGCCGGCGGATATGGGATGCACGTGCGCGTCCTGGAACCCGGGCAGCACGGTCTCACCGTGCAGCTCCAGGACCTCGGTGCGCGGGCCAACGTGCGAACGCACGTCCGCACGCGACCCGATGGCCACGATGCGCCCGTCGCGGACGGCCAGCCAGTCAGCCGGTCCGGTGCGCCCCGCGATGGCTTCCAGGCTGGCGCCGACGACCACGAGATCGGCACGTTCGTCTCCCACGGTGGGGCATCATGCGCCGCGCGGGTGCCCGACGGCCAGCATGTAGACCGCGGCCTCCTCGACGCCGTCGAGGCCCAGCATCGCGTTGATTGCGTCGTCCATGAAGGCGCCCACCCCGCACGCGCCGAGGCCGGCCGAGGTCGCGGCCAGGTACGCGTTCTCGCCGATGTGGCCTGCTTCCAGCAGGCCATACCGGTAGCTGCGGTCCTGGTACTTGGGACGCATGCGCTGGAGCACCTGGGTCAGGAACAGCACGGCGCCGCACTCGCCCAGGAACTCCTGCGAAAGGCCCTGCTCCACGACCGCCGAGCGCATGTCGCCGGCCCGGATGAGCTCGAGCTCGTGCTCGCGGATGGCGTAGTGGTACACGCCGCGGTCCAGGCCCTCGACCCCGTGAACGACCGCGTACAGCTCGATCGGGTACAGGGCGCCGGACGAAGGCGCGGTTCGCCGCGCATGTCCCCAGCTGTCGGCGCTGATGCCGCTCGCCAGGAAGAGGACCCGCGACAGCTCCTCGAGCGTCATCGGTCGCGCGCTGAAGTGCCGAACCGACCGACGCGCGAGGATCGCCTGCGCCGCGGATGGTCCACCGTCCACTCGAGGGCGTGGCAGCGCGATTCGTGGCGCTCCCGGGTACGTCTTGTACAGCGGCGGGAAGCGGCCCCAGTTCGTCAGCGTGCCAAGCGCGTCGACGATGCCCGGCTTGCTCCACTCGTGATAGATCACGCCAACGTCGGAGCTGCTCGCGATGGCCGGCGAAGGCCGCAGGCCACGACCCAGCAGCCAGCCGCCGGCGGTCCCCGCCGCCAGGCCGATGAAGCCCCGCCGCGAGAGGAAGCCGCGCGCCAACGACCCGGGCGATACCGGCTCATGACGTTCTCGCCGCGTTACTGGAGGCTGCCTGGGCTGTCGTCGAATCCGGAAGCGGCCGTACGCCACCAGCCGGCCGGCGTTGAGCGCCACGTGCGCGATGGCGGCCAGGCCCATCACGTAGCCGGCCACGGTGTGGTACCAGAAGTCATTCAGGTCCCACACGTCGGCGACCACGCCGGTGACGGCGGTGACCGCGACGCTGGCGAGGAGCACGACGCTGACGAGCCAGTCGGCGTCCTGGCGCAGGCGCCTCATAGCCCACTCAGCGCTGCATCAGGCGCGCCAGCCATACTGGGCCGCAATGGCCAGATACGCGGTCAACAAGCGTGCCGTTGCGCGAGCCCGCCGGCTCATCGACGCGAGGCAGTACGTTCTGGACAGCGACTGGGGCGAGCGCCAGCCGCGCGCCGACGACGAGAACACATTCCTGGCGAATCACTCCTGGGACGAGTACGCGGAGTGGCACCTCGGCCTGACCGAGGGGGCGGCCGACGGCACCAAGGCTCGATACGGGTTCGTGTACGGTGATTTCCGGCGCGTGCACCGTAGCGGCATCATCGCCTGTCACTACCGGGCGGCCGAGTTCCGGCACAAGGAGATCGAGCTGGCTGCGCACGACCTGCTCCAGCACCTCGACCGGGCAAGCGGCATCGCGTAATCCGCCGTCAGTGCTCCGTCCGGAGCCGCTCCAGGCCGTCGAGGATCAGTCCAAGCCCGAAGTCGAACTCGCTCGTATCGCCCGCGCGGTCCTCCGCGTGGAGCGCGATGTGCTCCACGAGGTGGGGCAGACCCTCCAGTGACCGCTCCGCCAGGAACCGCTGCGCGAGATCGGGCCGCTCACGAGCGAGCGTCAGGTACGGAAGCACCCAGAGCGTAAATCCGACGATGTGGCTGTCGAGGGCGTGGTACGCGTGATGGGTCATCTCGGCCGAGAAGCCCGCCTGTCGCAGGCTGCCCAGGATGGCGTTCATCCAGACCAGCCGCGAAGGGCTCGGGTCGGTAAGCGCGCCTAGCAGCCCACACGCCCAGGGGTGCCGCAGAAGCACGTGATGGGCCGAGATCGCCGCGCGACGGATCTGGTCGCGCCAATCGCCATCCCCGGACGGGAGCTCCATCTCGCCGAAGACCGCGTCGAGCATGGCGCTCAGCAACCCAGCCTTGTTTGGCACGTGGTAGTAAATCGACATCGCTTCCACGCCCAGTTCCTGTGCCAGGCGGCGCATGCTGAGCCGTTCGATGCCCTGTGCATCGGCTAGGCTCACCGCCCCCGCAAGCACGCGCTCGCGACTCAGCGGCACCCGGTCGGCATCCGTCGTATCGGTCATGGGCCTTGACAATCTTACACCGTAAGGTCTACGGTAGCCGCTGACCTTACAGTGTACGAGAGGCCCGCCCTCATGAGAGCCGTGCTCCAGGACCGATACGGATCGCCCGACCTCGTGCGCCTCGGCGAGGTTGAGAAGCCCGCCCTGTCGGACGACCGGGTCCTCGTGCGCGTACGAGCGGCATCGGTCAATGCCGGCGACTGGCGGCGGGTCCGCGCTTCGCCATGGCTCGTGCGAGCTACCGAGGGCTGGCGCCGGCCACGATCGCCGCTGCTGGGCGTGGACGCCGCCGGCGTCGTGGAAGCGGTCGGTAAGGGCGTGACGGCATTGCGTCCCGGCGATGAGGTGATGGGTTTCCGGATGGGCGCCTTCGCCGAGTACGTGGCCGGCCGCATGTTCGTGCCCAAGCCGAGCAACCTGAGCTTCGAGGAGGCGGCGGCAGTGCCGGTGGCGGGCGGCACGGCGCTGGTTGCCCTGCGCGACAAAGGAAACCTCCAGCCCGGGCAGCGCGTGGTCATCAACGGGGCCGGTGGCGGCGTCGGAAGCTTCGCCGTTCAGATCGCCAAGACGCTCGGCGCCGAGGTGACCGCCACCACCAGCACCGCGAACCTTGATTTTGTGAGGTCTCTGGGCGCCGACGCCGTGCTCGACTACGCGCGCGAAGACTTCACGCGCACAGGGACGCGCTACGAACTGATCGTCGACGTGGGTGGTAAGCCATCGCTGGGAGCAATGCTGGAGGCCCTGGAACCGGGCGGCAGGCTGGTCCGCATCGGTGCTGGCAAGGGAGCCCTCGGGCCGCTGGGCAGCTTCGCTGCGGCCATGTTCAGGAAGCGCGTGCTGAGGCAGCCCATCGTCAGCTTCATCGCCGACCTCCAGCACGAGCACCTATTGACGCTCAAGGAGCTGATCGAGGCCAGGAAGGTGCGACCGGTGATCGACCGCACCTACCCGCTGCGCCAGACCGCGGAGGCGATCAAGTACGTGGAGAGCGAGCGCGCGCGCGGCAAGGTCGTGATCACGATCTGACCCGCCGCTCCAGCGGGAAGCGGCAACGCACCGTCGTGCCGCGACCCGGCGCGCTCTCGAGCTCCGCATCGCCGCCGTGGGCACGGACCAGCTGGCGCACGATGGCCAACCCGAGCCCCGCGCCCGCCCGCTCCCCGGCCCGCCAGAAGCGGTCGAACGCCTGCGCCGATGCTTCGGCATCCATGCCGGAGCCGGTGTCCGCCACCTCGAGCGTGACGGCATCGGCCTCGCGCCGGACTCGCACACTCACCCGCCCGCCGGCCGGAGTGTGGCGCACCGCGTTAGAGACCAGGTTGGCGATCACCTGTCGAACCCGATGCGGGTCGAGCTGCAGGAGTGGCACGTCGCCATCGGCCTGGGCCGACAGATTGACGCCCTCGGCGCGAGCGGCCGCCGCGAAGCCGTCCACCACCTCGGCCGCCAGCGCCCCGAGGTCGGTCGTCTCAAGGCGCAGCGGCAATGCACCGGCGTCGGACAGTGACAGGGTGCGCAGGTCCTCGATCAGCCGCTCGAGCTGGCGCGTCTCGACCAGGATCCGCTCGAGTTGAGGACGGTCGGCGGCGTAGAGGCCGTCCAGCATGCCCTCGATGCCGCCCTGGATGACGGTCAGCGGCGTACGCAGCTCATGGCTGACGTCGGCCAGCAGCCGCCGCCGCTGCTCCGCGTCGGCCGCCAGTCGGGCGCTCATCGAGTTGAAGGCGCGCGCCAGCGCCTGGATCTCGCGCGGGCCGCGCACGTCGACCTGCGTGCCCGCCTGGCCGGCTTCCACGCGAGCCGATGCCTCGACCAGGTCACCGAGCGGCGTGGCGGCGCTTCCCACGCCGCGCACGATCCGGACCGCTCCCCAGATGAGGAGCAGGGCCAGGATGGCGGGGAAGATGCCGGCGAAGGCGTGGCCGCCGAAGACGGCCCCCAGCAGCCACCCGAGCAGCACGATGAACGTTGCCAGGAAGAAGAGGGCCACCATCGCGAAGACCGCGGCCCGACGCATGAATCCCCGGCGCAGCTGGCGCCAACCCTCGGCGTCCGCCGGCGGCCATGGCTCGTTGTCCGGCCACCAGGGAGGCCGGCGGCCACGGCCACCGCGTGCCCACGGTGGCCCCCAGCCGGACTGCCAGCCGTCACTCGGCAAGCCGGTACCCCACGCCGTACACGGTCAGGATATGGGACGGCGCACGCGGATCTGGCTCGATCTTGCGTCTGATGTTCTTGACGTGAGCATCCACGGCCCGCTCGTACGACTCGAAGGCCACGCCGTGGATGGCGTCCAGCAGCTGCGACCGCGTGAACACGCGACCTGGCTGGCGGGCCATGGCCGCCAGCAGCGCGAACTCGGTGGCGGTCAGGTCCACCGCCTGGCCCGCGCGGGTGACGCGCATGCGCGGCAGGTCCAGCTCGAGGTCGCCCGCGCGCAGCTTCTCCGACTCGCCCGATGCCAGTCGCCGGCGCAGGACGGCTCGTACGCGGGCCACGAGCTCACGCGGGCTGAAGGGCTTGGTGACGTAGTCGTCCGCGCCCAGCTCCAGGCCAATGATGCGGTCCGTTTCGTCGTCGCGGGCGGTGAGCATGATGATCGGCACCTCGCCGTTCCGGCGCAGCGCCCGCGTGACGTCCAGCCCGTCGAGGCCCGGCAGCCCGAGGTCTAGGATCACGAGGTCGGGCGCATCACTCCGGGCCCGCATCAGCGCCTCCTCGCCGGAGCGCGCGGTGGTCACGCCGAAGCCGGCGGCCTCCAGGAAATCGGCG